>JALYHU010000186.1 GCA_030776345.1 Pseudomonadota bacterium
GTACCAGGACCTACCGGCGGGTATGCGCATCGGCGTCGAAAATACCGCTCCGCTAGCCGCAATGAACGAGCAGGCTACCAACGTCCCAATCAGACATCGTGGACTCCCCAAAATCGCCCGTGGCTCGAATTGCCAGCAGCGGTTCCCGATTGACACTTTCTCCTTGCGCATGGGTCGCCCAGGTTTCCTTCGGTCGCATCGCGGCGGCGCAGCCCTTCCTCTCGATGATCGCCGTCTCGAGCGCATCGGCTTTCCAGTTGGCCACTGCGCGCGCAACCTCGGATTTGTCGGCCGCGACGTCGAGCACCGACAAAGCAGCGGCGCGATGGTGAGGCGCGTTGGTGTGCAATCGTATCCACCCGTCAGCCGTCCGGTAGTCGCCTGCGATGGAATCCCAGACCGCTGGCAGCGTCCAACCGTCAGGCCGAATAGAGCACCCAAACCACAGCGACGAAAGCCGCCGGCTCACCATCACCTGTGGCACCCGCCCAAATCTCGCGGCAACGAGTTCCGCAACCGACGCCCCTGCGGCGGCTACAGCGGCCGTCGCGAAATCCGACACCGCAAAGACGGACGGAAGATTACCCGATCCTGAGAGTCGCACATTCGCGGCAATCTCGGACGCGATCCCCAAATCGCGCGAAATCGTCGTCAGGAACTGGCGTGTAGCTGCGCCGGACGGGATCCCGATCAGCATGGCTAGCGCGGTTGCATCCTGATCCCCCCGTCCAGGCGGATGATCTCGCCGTTCAACGTCGGAATCTCGACGATGGCTTGGACCAGCTGGGCAAACTCCGCCGGTTTCCCGAGCCGCGCGGGGAAAGGAATCTGTTTGCCCAAGGAGTCCTGGACGTCCTGCGGGAGGCTCGCGATCATGGGTGTCCTGAAGATGCCGGGCGCAATGGCCACACAGCGAATTCCCGACCTCGCCAGTTCCCGCGCGATGGGTAATGTCATGCCGGCAATGCCTGCCTTGGTGGCCGAGTAGGCGACTTGGCCTATCTGTCCCTCGAAGGCGGCGACCGACGCGGTGTGAATGATGACGCCGCGCTCGCCCTCCTCGTTGGGGATGTTCGCCTGCATGAGAGCGGCGGCGGTTTTATCGCAAAGAAAAGTACCGAGTAGATTGACGCGTACGACTTTTTCGAAATAATCGCCGCTCATGGGGCCCTCCTTGCCGAGGAGCTTTCCCGCACCGACGATGCCGGCGCAATTGACCAACAAATTGAGCCCGCCCAGAGTTCGATGTGCGGCATCGATGGCGGCGATGACCTGCGATTCGACGGCGACATCGCATTTGAAGAAGGATGCGCCGGTTTCTCGGGCCGCTGCGGTGCCGGCGGCTCCCTGCCAGTCGAGAATGGCGGCCCGTCCGCCGGCGGCGATGATGCGCTCGGTTACCGCTCGTCCCAAGCCGGATGCGCCGCCGGTGACCACGGCCAAGGTGTTGCTGAAGTTCATTGCATACCCGCTAAAAGGAGCTTCTTTCCAAATCCTCGAGCGGGTGGGTCTTGCCGCTCCAGCGGTCCCGGAAGAAGGCGTCCACCGAGGCGTCCGTCACGTCTTCCAATCGGCTCGGCGACCAGCGCGGCGCATTGTCCCTGTCGATGAGCAGGGCGCGTACCCCTTCGATGAAGTCGCCTTGCTCGAAACACTGCTCGACCATCCCGAGTTCCATGCGGAAGCAGCTGCCCAGCGGCAAGGACCTGCCCAGCTGCAGCTGACGGAGCGTCACGAACAGCATGGTCGGCGAGCGCGTGCGGATGAGCGTCGCGGTCTGCCCGGCCCAATCCCGATACTCGGGGCGCGATTCCTGGTCGAGCGAGGTAAGGATGCCGGCCACCGAGCCGTGCGAAAAATGCAGATCGATGGCGGGGCGCAGCACGCTCAAGGAGGGTACCGGCAACCCTGGCGCACTGCGGGCGTGTACCACTGTACGCACGTCCACGGCGCTGTCGCCGGTCCACTTCAGTGCGGCAAGGTCGGCGACCAACGAATCAACCGCCGATGGCGCCAAGTACACGTCGGCGAGTCGCGCGTAGACCGCGTCCGCGCCGCGAATCTGCGAGCCGCTCAAAGCGATGTACGTGCCGAGCGAGCCCGGCAGCCGCGATAGAAAGTAGCTTGCGCCGACGTCCGGAATCAGTCCGAGGCCCACTTCCGGCATGGCGATACGGGTGCGCTCACCGACGATACGCAAGGGCGAAGCTTGCGCGAGCCCCATTCCACCGCCCATGGTAATCCCGTCCATCACCACGACGTATGGCTTGGGATAGGAATAGAGCAAGTAATCGAGGGCATACTCCGCGATGAAGAATTCGCGGTGCAGCGTGCCGGACTCTTTGAAGCTTTGATACAGGGCGCGAACATCGCCGCCGGCGCAAAACGCTTTTTCGCCGGCGCCTTGCAGCAGAATCGCGCGGATCCCTGAATCGCCGGCGCAGCGGCTCAAATGCGCGCGCAGACCGACGATCATCGGATACGACAGCGCATTGAGTGCCGCGGGCCGATTCAGGGTGATGATGGCAACGTGATTGCGGACCTCGCAAAGAATGTCTGCCGCGTTCGTGGGTGCACTCACGCGTTTTTCCAGGCTGGCTTACGCTTTTCGAGAAACGCCTTGACGCCTTCCTGCTGGTCCTCGCCGTCGAACAGATCGATGAACCGCTCGCGTTCCAGAGCCAATGCCGCGCCGCGCGGCGTCCCCTGCCGCGCCTGGTGTATCAGCTTTTTGCTGAATGTCACGGCGCGCGGGCTCAAGGTGCTGACCCGCTGCGCCAGGGTCAGGGCCGTTGGCCGGCTCTGGCCGCGAGGCACGACCTCTTCGACCAGACCGATGCGCAATGCAGTCTCGGCGTTGATTCTTTCATTGGTGAGGATGATGCGTTTCGCCCATCCTTCCCCGACGAGCCAGGGCAATGTCTGAGTGCCGCAGCCGGCGGGCAACAGCCCCACCGACGGCTCGGGAAGGGCCATCTGCGCATGCTCCTCGGCGATGCGTATGTCGCACGCCAGAGCACACTCGAGGCCCCCTCCCATGGCATAGCCATTGATGGCAGCGATCACGACGGGCCGCGCTTCCTGCAAGGCTTCGAAGGCCGCGCCAAAGCGCTGCGCCATGTGGCGCGCCCGCGCCTTGTCGCCGTCGGCGAAAGTCTTCAGGTCGGCGCCCGCGCTGAAGAACTTGTCGCCTTGTCCGGTGACCACCGCCGCGTATACGTCGAGGTTGCCGTTCAGATCGCCGATCAGGTTCGTGAGCTGCTCCAGCCCCTCGGCCGTGAATGTGTTTGCCGACGGATTGTTGAGTGTGATGACCGCGACGTGCCCTTCGATGCTGCATTCAATCATGCGCCCTCCGATCGTGCTCCGTCCGCCGAGGGCTGCCGACCGCTGGCGGGCGTGTTGAGCAAATTGATGATGGCCGAGAAGTCCAGGCCGCCGCCGCCCTGGGAACTCAGCAGCTGGTAGAGTTGGTGTGCGAGGGCGCCCATGGCCACGGGCTGTTTGGCCTGCTTGGCCGCATCGGTGGCGAGTCCGAGATCTTTCAGCATGAGGTCGGTTGCGAAGCCTCCGCTGTAGCCGCGGGCGGCGGGCACGTTGTCCATCACGCCCGGGTACGGGTTGTACGTGTCCGAACTCCAGCATCGGCCGCTCGAGGTATTGACGATGCCGGCCAGCACCCTGGGCTCGATGCCGAGCGCCACGCCGAGATTCATGGCCTCGGCCACCCCTATCATGGAAATGCCCAGCAACAGGTTGTTGCAGATCTTGGCGACCTGGCCGGTACCCACCCCGCCGCAGTGCGCGATGTGCTTGCCCATGGTGCCCAGGACGGGCCGGATGCGTTCGAACAGCGCCGGCTCGGCGCCCACCATGAACGTCAACGTCCCGGCTGCCGCGCCGCCCGTGCCGCCGGACACCGGGGCGTCGGCCATGGGATTGCCGTGTTTGGCCGCAGCCGCAGCCACTTCGCGCGCGGTGTGCGGGTCGATGGTGCTCGAGTCGACGAGCGGGACGCCGCCGGCCACGCCGGCAAGCACGCCGTCCTCGCCCAAGTACACGCCTTTCACGTGCGGCGAGGATGGCAGCATGGTGATGACGAGATCGCCTCGGCTGGCCGCGAGTTTGGCCGATGCCGCCGACCCCGCACCGGCGGCAACCAACGCATCGACGTGGTGCTGAACCACGTCGAAGACCACGAGAGAATGTCCGGCCTTCAACAAATTGCGCGCCATCGGCCCGCCCATGTTGCCGATTCCGACGAATGCGATGTTCATTGGGCCGTCTTCACTTCAAGCTGATGGTGGTGTTGACCCCTGTGGAGACGGCGCCATCCTCGAACCAGCGCGAAGTAACGGTCTTGGTTTGGGTGTAGAACTGGATCACTTGCTTGCCGTACGGACCCAAATCACCCAGTTTGGACCCGCGCGACCCGGTGAAGCTGAAGAAGGGCACCGGCACCGGGATGGGTACGTTGATCCCGACCTGACCCACGTCGATTTCGTTCTGGAACTTGCGGGCCACGGCGCCGCTTTGGGTGAATATGCCGGTCCCGTTGCCGAACGGGTTTTTATTGACGAGGGCTATCGCTTCATCGAGCGTGCTCACGCCGACGATGACCATGACGGGCCCGAAGATTTCCGTGGTGTAGATGGTCATTTCCGGCTTCACGCCCGAGAAAATGGTGGGGCCTATGAAGTTGCCCTTCTCGTAGCCGGCTACTTTGATGTTGCGGCCATCCAAATCGAGCTTTGCGCCCGCCTTGACGCCTTCCTCGATCAAACCGAGGATGCGATTCTTCGCATTCTTGGAAACCACCGGGCCCACATCGGTGCCTTTTTCGCTGCCGGCGTTCACCTTGAGCGTCTTTGCCTTGGCCACGATGTCCGGTATCCACTTCTGGGCTTCACCCACCAGCACCGTGACCGAGGTCGCCATGCAGCGCTGTCCCGCGGCGCCGAAGGTCGACCCGACCAGTGCGTTCAGCGAGTGCTCCTTATTGGCGTCGGGCATGATGACGGCGTGATTCTTCGCGCCCATCATGCATTGCACGCGCTTGCCGTGCTGCGAGGCGAGGTTGTACACGTGGGTACCGACATGCGTCGAGCCCACGAAGGATACGGCCACGATGTCCGGATGCGAGCAGAGGGCGTCCACCGCGCGCTTGCCGCCGTGGATGATGTTGAGCACGCCGGGCGGCACACCAGCCTCCAGAGCAAGTTCGGCGAGCAGCATCGGCGTCATCGGATCCTGCTCGGACGGCTTGAGCACGAACGTATTGCCGCAGACGATGGCCATCGGAAACATCCACAGCGGAATCATCGCCGGAAAATTGAAGGGCGTGATGCCCGCGCACACGCCGATGGGCTGACGGATCGTATAGGTGTCCACGCCGCCGGCGACGTTCTCGGCGAATTCGCCGAGCTGCAGGCTGCCGATCGAACAGGCATGCTCCACAACCTCGAGGCCGCGGAACACATCACCCTCGGCGTCGGCCAAGGTTTTACCCTGTTCGGCGCTCAGGGTTTGCGCAATCCGCGACGTGTGTTCGCGAACCAGGGCTTGCAGCTTCAGCATGATGCGGGCGCGGGCCGCGATGGGCGTGTTCTTCCATGTTGTGTAGGCTCGTTTGGCGGAGGCAATCGCGGCCTCGATTTCGCCATCGGTGGCAAACGGCACTTGCGCCAGAACCTCCTGGGTCGCCGGATTGACGACATCGTGCCACTCGCTGGTCTGCGACTCGACGAATTTGCCGTCGAGCAGCATTTTGACCGTGGGAGCCACGTCGGCGAGCACTGCGGGTTTGATTGTCATGAGGGTTCCTCTTGGGTGGTCAACGTTCGGGCGATCAGCAGACGTTGGATCTCGCTGGTGCCTTCGTAAATCTGGGTGATGCGCGCATCGCGGTAATAGCGCTCCACGCCGTAGTCTTCCAAGTAGCCGTAGCCGCCGTGAATTTGAATGGCTTTGGAGCACACGCGCTCGGCCATCTCCGAGGCATATAGTTTAGCCTGACATGCCTCCGAGAGGCAGGGCAGCGCGGCGCTGCGCATGCGGGCGGCATGATGCGTCAGCATGCGGGCCGCATTGATGGCCGTGTGCATGTCGGCCAACATGTCGCCGATGGGGCCGAATTCCGCGATGGCGCGATCGAATTGCCGGCGCGTCTTGGCGTAGGCGAGCGCCGCCTCGAAGGCGGCGCGGGCGATGCCGATGGCTTGGGAGGCAATCCCGATGCGTCCTCCCTCGAGGCCCGACAGGGCGATCGAGAGCCCCTTGCCGCGCGCTCCCAACAGGGCATCGGCCGGTACCCGGCAATCCTCCAGTACGACGGCGCACGTGTCCGAACCGCGAATCCCCAGCTTGTGCTCGGGCCGACCGACGACGAATCCCGGGGTATCGGTGGGAACGAGGAAGGCGGATATGCCTTTTTTGCCCAGCGACGGATCGGTGACCGCAAAGACGACGGCGACTTTGGCGCGTTTGCCGTTGGTGACGAACTGCTTTGCGCCGTTCAGCACCCAAGAGCCGTCCACCGACACGGCACGGGTCTTCAGATTATGGGCCTCGGAGCCGGCCTGTGGTTCGGTCAAACAGAAGCAGCCGATGACCCTCCCTTGGGCCATGTCGGGCAGATAGCGCCGCTTCTGCTCATCGGAGCCGAATTTCAGGATGGGCCCGCACCCGACGGAGCTGTGGACGCTCACGAGGGCTGCGGTAGCGGCGCAACCCACCGCGATCTCCTCGACCGCAAGTGCATACGCGACGTAGTCCGTATAGGTGCCGCCCCATTCCTCCGGCACCATCATGCCCATCAAACCGAGGTCGCCCAGCTTGACTATCGCATCGTCGGCGATCCAGGCATCCCTGTCGAAGGCCGCGGCGCGCGGGGCCAGCTCCTGGCGCGCGAATTCACGCGCCGAGTCGCGAATCATGCGCTGCTCTTCGGTATAAAAATCCGCCGCCATGTTCTTGCCCCGCCAGCCACCCGTATCGCGTAAACTATAGGGCCTGGGCGCTATGTCATCGGTGCCCAAACCACTCAAAATGCGTGAGCGAAAATGCAACAGTCGCCGGTCTCCCTGAGTGCGGCGGAGGTCGTGCCGGTGGGCCGGCCCGAACCCGGGACGGTCGCAATCTGCTTCGTGGCGGCTGCGCTGGAAAGCGTCCGCGCCCGCCACATGGATACGGACGGTCTGCTGGTCCAGGTAGGCCTGTCGCCCGGCCTGCTACAGGTCCCCCAGGCGCGAGTTTCCGCCAAGCACTATGGTGAATTGTGGCGGCTGGTGGCCCTCACTTTGGACGATGAATTCTTCGGCCAGGATTCGCGCCGCATGAAGTCGGGGAGTTTCGCGATGTTGGTCCACTCGGTGCTCGGCTGTAAGAACCTGGCTCAGGCGTTGGATCGCAGCCTGCGCTTCTACGGCCTCATCCTGGACGACATCGTGGGCTCGCTGGCGCGCGAGGGGAAGGAGGCGAGTATCGTTCTCAAGGAGCGTGCGGCGGAGGCGCGCCCGCGAGTCTTCGGGCACGAGGTATTGCTCATGCTGCTGCACGGCGTCGCCTGTTGGCTGGTGGGGCGGCGCATCCCCATCCTGCGTGCCCGGTTCCGCTATCCGGAGCCGGCGCACAGCGCCGAATATCGGCTGATGTATTGCACCGACTTGAGCTTCGACGCCCCCGATACCGCCATCGTGTTTGCGGCGGACTACCTGACATTGCCTGTCGTTCAAAACGAACGGTCGGTCAAGGATTTTCTGCGCACGGCGCCGGAGAGCATCCTGGTCAAGTACAAGAACGGCAGCAGCCTGAGCGCCCGTATCCGGCGCCGTCTGCGGCAGCTGCTTCCCGGAGACGTGCCGGACTTCGACCGTCTTGCCGCCGAGCTCAACATGACCACCGCCACCATGCGCCGCCGTCTGAACGAAGAGGGCACCTCCTACCAGGGCATCAAGGATCAACTGCGCCGCGACCTGGCCATCGGTTACTTGAGCCATTCGGACCGAAGCGTCATGGACATCGCGTTGGAATTGGGTTTTTCGGAGCGCAGTGCCTTCCACCGCGCCTTTCGCAAATGGACGGGCGCCTCGCCGGGCGAATTTCGCCGCGGCTTGCAGGGCTGAGGCGAGGCCGGCGAATTGCGGCGCGGTTCGCCAAGTCGAACGCCCGGCCGCCATTACCGGGAGTGGTTCTCGAGGTCCCGAGATGTTGCAATTTCTCGCAGAGAATTTGATTGCTTTTGTCACGCGGACGCGATCGCCGTCCCTCTATAGTTTTGTGATCGAGGGCTTGACATGATGAGAGCGAACTTCGCGGGGGAGAGGGTATGAGTGCAGCGCTGCGAATATCGGCGGGCGCGCGATTGCACGCTGCGGTCGCGGACGAACGCCCGCTGCAGATCGTCGGTGCCATCAATGCCTACGCAGCCCGCATGGCGGCGGCCTGCGGCTTCAAGGCGCTGTACCTGTCCGGTGGCGGGGTCGCTGCCAACTCCCTCGGAGTTCCGGACCTCGGTATCAGCTCCATGGACGACGTGCTGATCGACGTGCGTCGCATCACCGACGCGTGCGAATTGCCCTTGCTGGTGGATGCGGACACGGGCTGGGGCGGTGCGTTCAACATCGCCCGTACGGTCAAGTCATTCATCAAATTCGGCGCGGCCGGATTGCACATCGAGGACCAGGTATCGGCCAAACGCTGCGGGCACCGGCCGGGCAAAGAAGTGGTATCCAAGCAGGAGATGGTGGACCGCATCAAGGCGGCGGTCGATGCCCGCACGGATTCGCAGTTCGTCATCATGGCGCGCACCGACGCACTGGCGGTGGAGGGCATCGACGGGGCGATCGAGCGTGCCATAGCTTGCGTGGAGGCAGGCGCGGACATGATTTTTCCCGAAGCCATGACGGAACTGGCCATGTACCGGCGCTTCAAGGATGCGGTGAGGGTGCCCATCCTCGCCAACATCACCGAGTTCGGGCATACGCCCCTGTACACGCGCGACGAACTTGCCACGGTGGGCGTCGATATCGTGCTGCACTGTTGCTCGGCATATCGAGCCATGAATGCCGCCGCGCTCGCGACTTATCGGGCCATCCGTCGCGACGGTACGCAGAAGCACGTGGTCGAGACCATGCAAACCCGCGCCGAGTTGTACGAGTATCTCGACTATCACGCGTACGAGGCCAAATTGGACCAGTTGTTTGCGGAAGGAAAAGAGAAATGACCGAAGCTCAGACTGCCGCGTTCAAACCCAAGAAATCCGTTGCGTTGTCCGGCGTCGCCGCCGGCAACACGGCGTTGTGCACGGTGGGCAAGACGGGCAACGATTTGCACTACCGCGGCTACGACATCCTGGATATCGCCACCCAATGCGAGTTCGAGGAGATCGCGCACTTGCTGGTGCACGAGAAGTTGCCCAACCGCTCCGAGCTCGCGGCGTACAAGTCCAAGCTCCGGTCGCTGCGGGTGCCGCCCGCCGCGGTACTCAGGGTACTGGAGGAGCTTCCGGCCGGCAGCCACCCGATGGACGTATTGCGCACGGGCGTTTCGGCATTGGGATGTCTGTTGCCGGAGGCCAACGACCATCCAACCCCCGGCGCCTGCGATATCGCCGATCGGTTGCTCGCCTCGCTCGGATCCATGCTGTGCTATTGGCATCACTACGCCAACGGCAACCGCCGCATCGAATTGCAAACCGCCGATGAATCCATCGGCGCGCATTTCCTGCATTTGCTGCACGGCCGTGCGCCGCCGGCCTCGTGGGTGCGCGCCATGCACACGTCGTTGAATCTCTATGCCGAACACGAGTTCAACGCCTCGACCTTCGCCGCCCGCGTCATTGCGGGCACGGGCTCGGACATCTACTCGTGCATCGCGGGAGCCATCGGCGCGTTACGCGGTCCGAAACACGGCGGCGCCAACGAAGTGGCTTTCGAGATTCAGAGCCGTTACGCCACGCCGGATGCGGCCGCGGCGGACATCAGACAGCGGGTGGCCAACAAAGAGGTGGTCATCGGTTTCGGCCACCCGGTGTATACCCTGGCCGACCCGCGCAATCAGATCATCAAGGAAGTCTCGCGGACGCTGGCGCGCGAAGCGGACGACATGCGCGGATTCGCGGTTGCCGAGCGAATCGAGTCCGTCATGAAAGAGATCAAGAATATGTTTCCGAATCTCGACTGGTTTTCGGCCGTGTCCTACCATCTCATGGGCGTGCCCACCGCCATGTTCACGCCGTTGTTCGTCATCAGCCGTACGTCCGGTTGGGCCGCCCACATCATCGAACAGCGCGTCGACGGCAAGATCATCCGTCCGAGCGCCCATTACGTGGGCCCCGACAATGTTCCGTTCGTTCCCTTGGCGGACCGACCATAAGAACTCGCCTACCGTACCAATCAAGGACTCCCACACGCTCCATGTCACACGATATCAAATCAGCCGAACGACCCGCTCCCGACCAAGTGCTCACGGCGATCGCCGACTATGCGCTGAGCCACGAGATCTCGAGCCCGTTGGCCTATGAGACGGCGAGCTACTGCCTGATGGATACGCTGGCTTGCGGCTTCCAGGCACTGAAGTACCCGGCCTGTACCCGTCTCATGGGCCCGGTGGTGCCGGGGGCCGTGCTCACCGGGGGGGCGCGCATCCCGGGAACGTCTTACGAACTCGATCCCATCAACGCGGCGTTCAATATCGGCGCCATGATTCGCTGGTTGGATTTCAACGATACCTGGCTGGCCGCCGAGTGGGGCCATCCGTCCGATAACCTGGGCGGCATCTTGGCGGTTGCCGACTATTTGTCGCGCGGCGGCAAGGATCTCAAGGTCCGGGACGTGCTCACCGCCATGATCAAGGCGCACGAGATACAAGGCGTGCTCGCTCTGGAAAACAGCTTCAACCGCGTCGGCCTCGATCATGTGTTGTTGGTGCGAGTGGCCTCGACGGCCGTGGTCACTGCGATGCTTGGCGGCACTCGAGAGCAAATCATCGACGCGGTGTCGAATGCCTGGATCGATGGAGGCGCACTTCGCACCTATCGTCATGCGCCGAATACGGGCTCGCGCAAGAGTTGGGCGGCCGGCGATGCCACCAGCCGCGCGGTGCGCCATGCACTGTTCGCGCTGAAGGGAGAAATGGGGTACCCCTCGGCCTTGTCCGCCAAGACCTGGGGATTCCAGGATGTGCTGTTCAAAGGCAAGCCGCTCAGCCTGCCGCAGCCCTTCGGCAGCTACGTGATGGAAAACGTGCTGTTCAAGATTTCCTTTCCGGCGGAGTTTCATGCGCAAACGGCCGTCGAAGCGGCGATGACGCTGCATCCGCAGATCGTCGCCAAACTCGAACAGATCGATCGTGTCATGATCGAGACCCAGGAGCCAGGCGTGCGCATCATCGACAAGACCGGACCGCTCGCCAACCCTGCGGACCGCGATCATTGCATTCAATACATGGTTGCTATCCCGCTGTTGTTCGGCCGCCTCGCGGCATCCGATTACGAAGACGACGTAGCGAACGATCCGCGGGTGGATGCGTTGCGCGCCAGGATGCACGTCAAGGAGAATGCGACCTTCACCCAGGAATACTATGCGGCCGACAAGCGCTACATCGGCAACGCCGTGCAGGTGTTCTTCAAGGACGGTACCTCGAGCGCTCGGGTGCAGGTCGACTATCCCATCGGTCATCGCAAACGGCGTGCCGAGGGGATGCCGGTGCTGGTCAGGAAGTTCGAGGCCAGCGTCGCCGCGCATTTCGGCGCCAAGCAAACCGAGACCATCAAGAAGATGTTCGCCGATCAAGCCGCGCTGGCGGCGTTGCCGGTGGCTGATTTCGTCGCCCGATTGGTGAGCGCGAGGTAGCACAGACGGCTCCGCCCGCGAAAATAGTGCGCGGCGGGCACGTATTATGACGCATCGTGCTTGCCGAGCTTACACGGGTGTCTGATAGTGCGGCGGATGGAACCCATGAGTCGCACATCACCCTATGCCGGGGCGCCCGCCGTCGGCCGGGGGCGGCGGTTTTGACCCTCCCGGTTCCGGACAGCGAGCGGCGGGCGCGCACGGACCGCCGCGGCCGGGTCTGGTGGTCCGTCCTCTATGGCAGTTTCAATCCTCGCCGCCGCCGGCCGCCCCGCCGCCAGTCCGAATCGCGCTTCCATTCACTGGATTGGCACGCCGCCCACCTGTTGGGCGCGGCAATCGGCATCTTGTTACTGAGCGTGGCGGACGCCTTGATGACGGTAACGCTATTGTCGGGCGGCGCCGTCGAAGTGAACCCCATCATGGCAGCCGTCGTCGACAAGGGCACTGCCGTGTTCGCTGCGGTGAAAATGGCGATGACCGGCTGCGGCGTGGTGTTCCTGGTGGTGCTGGCGCGCTACCGATTCATGCGCGTGGTGCGGGTGGATGTGGTGATGTATCTGGTGCTGGTCACCTACGCGGCGCTGTTGGGCTATGAATATTGGATGCTGCAAAGGCTCGCCGATCATTCCTAATTTTGAGACCGGTGGCACATGTCGCATTCCATATTGTGTCGCATTGGGCTAAACTGCTCGCTTGTCGAGAGTTCTTCGCATCGCCTTGACTTTCTTGAATTTTTCGTCGCGTTGGAGCCATGAATCAATCACTTGCTGACCAGCTGGCCACTACGGCTCTGTCCGGCGGAAATGCCGGTTTCATCGAGGATCTCTACGAGAAGTTTTTGCAGGATCCGACTTCGGTCGAGCCGGCATGGGCCGAGTACTTCGGCTCCCTCAAGGGCAATTCCACCAGCGAGGTAGCCCACAGCGAGGTGCGGCTGCGTCTGCGTTCGCGCCAGGACCAGCCGCCGGCGCCGGCCTCGTCCGCTGCCACCGACGTTGCCAGCGCCAAACAGGGCGCGGTGTCGCGCCTCATCCAAGTGTATGCCAACCGCGGGCATTTGATCGCCGATCTCGATCCCCTGGGCCTGCAGGAGCGCGCCAAGCCTTATGTGCTCAATTTAGAATATTTTGGCTTGTCGGACGCGGATCTGGATACGGAGTTTTTCACCAATCGGCGCAATGAATCGAACCCCCAGCGGGTCAAGCTCAGGAACATCCTGCGCGACTTGAAGTCGATCTATTGCGGGACCATCGGCGCCGAGTTCGCGCACGTGTCCGATAGCGACGAACGCCTTTGGCTGCAGGATAATTTTCAGTCCGGACGGATGCAGCGCCGCTTCTCCGTCGACGAGAAGAAAAACATCCTGTGGCAGCTGACGGCCGCCGAGGGGCTGGAACGCTACCTGCATACCAAGTACGTGGGTCAGAAGCGCTTCTCGCTCGAAGGCGGCGACAGCCTGATCCCCCTGCTCGACGATCTGGTGCAGCAGGGCGGTAAATGCGGGGTCGAGGAAACCATCATCGGCATGGCGCATCGCGGCCGGCTCAACGTGTTGGTGAACCTGCTCGGAAAATCGCCGAAGGATTTGTTCAACGAGTTCGAGGGTCATTACGACCTCGCCAAATTGCGCGGTTCGGGCGACGTCAAATATCACAAAGGCTTCTCATCCGATCTGAAAACCAGCTTCGGCAACGTTCACGTTGCCCTGGCATTCAATCCGTCGCACTTGGAGATCGTCAACGCGGTGGTCGAGGGCTCTGCGCGCGCGCGCCAAGAACGCCGCAAGGATGTACGGGGCGATAAGGTATTGCCGGTGCAAATCCACGGCGATGCAGCGTTTGCCGGCCAGGGCGTCATCATGGAAACCTTGCAGCTGTCGCAGGCGCGCGGCTTCTACACCGGCGGGACGGTGCACATCATCGTCAACAATCAAGTGGGATTCACCACCAGCGACCCGCACGACGCGCGCTCGACGCTGTATTGCTCCGATGTGGCGAAGATGGTCGAAGCGCCTATTCTGCACGTGAACGCGGACGATCCCGAGGCCGTATGCTTCGTCACGCGCTTCGCGCTCGAATATCGCATGAAGTTTCACAAGGATATCGTCATCGACCTGGTGTGCTATCGCCGCCACGGTCACAACGAAGCCGACGAACCGGCCGCAACTCAGCCCTTGATGTATCGAGTGATCCGCAAGAAACCCACGGCACGGCAGATCTACGCGGACAAGCTGGTCGCCGAGGGCGTGCTGACGGCCCCCGAGGCCGCGGCGGCTATGGAGCAATACCGCACCGGCCTGGATGAGGGTAAGCCGCAGGCGCGTGCCGCGCTCGGGCTCATAGGCAATCAGTACACCGTCGATTGGAGCGAGTATCTGGGCGCGGATTGGTCCGAGCCCGTGAAGACCGCGGTCGAGATGGGACGCTTGAAAGCGCTTGGAAAAGCCATCACGACCTATCCCACGGACTGGACGCTGCATCCGCGCGTGCTGGCCGTCATGCAGGCGCGTGAGCGAATGGTGGCGGGGGACCTCGCGCTCGATTGGGGCTGCGCGGAAAATCTTGCCTACGCGAGCCTCATCCAGGAGGGTTATCCCGTGCGGCTCACCGGCCAGGACAGCGGCCGGGGCACCTTCTTCCACCGGCACGCGGTGCTGCACGATCAGGCCACGGGGCGGCGTTACTTGCCGCTGCAGCATCTGGCGGTCAGCCAGCCCACCTTCACGGTGACCGATTCCGTCCTGTCCGAAGAGGCGGTCATGGGGTTCGAATACGGATTCGCAACGACCGAGCCCCATTGTTTGACCATTTGGGAGGGCCAATTCGGCGACTTCTCCAATGGGGCGCAGGTCATTATCGATCAGTTCATCAGCTCGGGCGAAGCCAAGTGGGGCCGCCTCTCGGGACTCACGCTGTTTCTACCGCATGGATACGAGGGCCAGGGCCCCGAACACTCGTCCGCTCGCCTCGAGCGTTTTCTGCAGCTCTGCGCCGAATACAACATCCAGGTGTGCGTTCCGTCCACCCCCGCGCAGATGTTCCACATGCTGCGCCGGCAGATGGTGCGAGCGCTGCGCAAGCCCCTCATCATCATGACGCCGAAGAGTTTGCTCCGTCATCCGCTGTCGGTGTCGCGCCTCGAGGAGCTTGCCTCCGGCGGGTTCCGCAACGTCATCGACGAGGTCGACGACATCAAGCCGTCCGCGGTAACGCGGGTGGTGTTGTGCAGCGGCAAGGTGTACTTCGACCTCCTGAAGTCGCGGCGCGAGTCCAAAGTCGACACGGTGGCCATCGTTCGCCTCGAACAACTCTATCCGTTTCCGTCGGACGAATACGAAGCCATCATCCGCAAGTACTCGAATGCGCGCGAAATCATCTGGTGCCAGGAAGAGCCGCAGAACCAAGGCGGCTGGTACCAGATCCGCCACCGTTTGCAGCTGCCGCTCAGCGTCAAACACGAGCTTCTTTATGCCGGCCGTGCCGGCGCGGCGGCGCCCGCCACGGGCATCGCGGCATTGCACGAGCAACAACAGAAAAATCTGGTTACGGCTGCCCTCATGGGCACACCGCCGGAAGAGTCTTCCCGACAAACGATGCGCCTACCGGCGGCTCAAACTAGGACTGGTTCTTAATGACTATCGAAGTGCGCGTGCCGCAGCTACCCGAATCGGTGGCTGATGCCACGCTTGTGTCTTGGCATAAGAAGCCCGGCGATGCCGTGGCACGTGATGAAAACCTGGTCGATCTGGAGACCGACAAGGTGGTCCTCGAGGTACCGGCGCCGGCGGCCGGCATACTCACCGAGATCAGGCTCACCGACGGTACCACGGTCACCAGCGGCCAAGTGCTTGCCGTGATCGAGGAGCGCGGCGTCTCGACCGGCGCTACGGCGCCCGGCGCTACGGCGCCCGGCGTGGCGGCGCCCGGCGTACCGGGGGCGAGTGCGCCGGCCATCATGGCGGCGTCGAGCGGCGGCGCGGCGGGTATCGCCAAGCTCAGTCCTGCCGCGAAACGCGTGGTCGAAGAAAACAACGTCGACCCGAAGGCGGTCGCCGGTTCGGGCCGCGACGGCCGCGTCTCGAAATCGGATGTGGTGAACTACTTGTCCGCCAAGGAGGCCGTGCCGGCACCCGCAGCCAAGGCGCCCGGAGCGCCGGCTTCGCCCACTGCCAAGGGCGCGCGGTCGGAACAGCGTGTGCCGATGACGCGGCTGCGCGCGCGCATCGCCGAGCGCATGGTGCAGGCTCAAGCCACCCAGGCGCTGCTCACCTCCTTCAACGAAGTGGACCTGCAAGCCGTGAACGAATTGCGCGGCCGCTACAAGGATGTGTTCGAAAAGCAATACGGTGCAAAACTCGGCTTCATGTCGTTTTTCACGAAAGCCTGCGTCGAGGCGCTGAAGAAATTTCCTTCCGTGAACGCCTCCGTGGAGGGCAACGACATCGTGTATCACGAATACTTCGACATCGGCGTCGCCGTTTCGACGGATCGAGGCCTGATCGTCCCCGTGCTGCGCGATGCGGATCGATTGAGCTTCGCCGACATCGAAAAGTCCATCGCCAATTTTGCCGGGCGCGCCCGCGCCGGGACCATCACCATGGAGGAGCTGACGGGCGGCACTTTCACCATCACCAACGGCGGAGTATTCGGGTCGCTGCTGTCGACGCCCATCGTCAATGCACCGCAAAGCGCAATACTCGGCATGCATAAGATTCAGGACCGTCCGGTGGTCGTCGACGGTCAGGTGGCGATTCGTCCCATGATGTACATCGCCTTGACCTACGACCACCGCATCATCGACGGCCGCGAAGCGGTTCAATTCTTGGTCACGGTCAAACAGTGCCTCGAGGATCCTGCGCGCATGGTGCTGCGGGTATGAGCGACCTGTACGACGTGGTCGTGATCGGTGCGGGGCCGGCGGGTTATCCCGCCGCCATCCGGGCGGGACAGAACAAGCTCAAGGTCGCCTGTATCGATGAATGGAAGAACACGGACGGCAGCTACGCGTTCGGTGGAACATGCCTGAATGCGGGCTGCATACCGTCGAAGGCGCTGTTGGAGTCGTCCGAATTGTTGCAGCGGGCGAAGGACGAGTTCGGTATTCATGGCATCAAGCTGGGCAACATCGAACTCGACCTGGCTGCCATGCAGAAGCGCCGGGCCTCCATCGTGAAGACCATGACGAACGGTATCACGGCCCTGTTCAAGGCCAGCGGCGTCGTGGGGATGCAAGGGCATGGCCGCTTGTTGCCGGGGAACAAGGTACTGGTGACGGGCACCGACGGCTCGGAAAAAACCTTGGAAGCCAAGCATGTGGTGTTGGCGTCGGGATCGACCCCTATTCGGCTCAAGACCGTTCCGCACGACGGTACGTACATCGTCGATTCGTGGAACGCCCTGGAATTCGATGCGGTGCCCGGTCGTCTCGGCGTGATCGGCGCCGGCGTGATCGGACTGGAGCTGGGCAGCGTATGGCGCCGCTTGGGGAGCGAGGTCACGGTGCTGGAAGCCATGGAGCAGTTTCTGCCCATGGTGGACCAAGCCATCGCGAAGGAAGCCCAGCGCCACCTGAAGAAACAGGGTCTCGATATCAAGCTCGGCGCCAAAGTGCTGAGCGCCACGGTGAAAGACGGCGCCGTGAACGTCGTGTACTCGGACGCCCGGGGGGAACACACGCTGCAAGTCGACAAGCTGGTGGTCGCGGTGGGGCGGCGGCCGTTCACCGAGGGTTTGCTGGCCGAGGGTACCGGGGTCCAGCTGGACGAGCGAGGCTTCATCCAGGTCGACGAGCACTGCCGCACCCATGTACCCGATGTGTGGGCGGTGGGCGATGCGGTGCGCGGCCCCATGCTCGCGCACAAAGGCAAGGAAGAAGGCGTGATGGTTGCCGATTTGATCGCCGGCCATTTCGGCGAGGTGAACTACAAAGTCATTCCGTCCGTCATCTACACCGCCCCGGAGATCGCCTGGGTGGGCCAGACCGAGGAGCAGGTCAAAGCCACCGGCCGCGCTTACAAAGTGGGTGTATTCCCGTTCGCCGCAAGCGGACGCGCCAGGGCGATGGAAGCCGGGCAGGGTATGGCGAAAATCGTTTCCGCCAAAGACGACGACGAAGTTCTAGGTGTCCACGTGATCGGACCCATGGCGGGCGAGCTCATCAGCGAGGCGGTGCTCGCCATGGAATACTCGGCGAGCACCGAGGACATACAGCGCACCATCCATGCGCACCCGACCTTGTCCGAGGCGATTCACGAGGCGGCCTTGGCGGTGGACAAGAAGGCCATCGACGCGATCAACCGGTAGCATTCGCGAGTCCTCGGTCCCTGGTCTATCGCTTGCGCCGCGCGCTGATGACATTGGGCACTTGCGAAATCCGCGAAAGGACTTGCGACAGTTGCGGCAGCCCCGTGATCGAAATGCTGATCTGCAGGTTCGCGACATGGTCGCGCTTGTCGGTCGACGTATTCATGCCCTGAATGCTGATCTTGTCGTCCGCGAGTGCAGCACTCACGTCGCGCACCAGGCCGCGGCGGTCGAATGCCTGAACCTCGATATCCACGGGAAATTCATTCGCGGCCGCTTCGCCCCAGGCGACCGCCAGGACTCGTTCCGGCGCTTTGAGGCGCAGCCGCGCCAGATTGGCGCAGGCCTGGCTGTGGATGCTGACGCCGCGGCCCACGGTGATGTAGCCGCAGATCGGCTCGGGCGGCACCGGCTTGCAACAGCGGGCGTATGTCGACAGGAGATCGCCGATGCCCTGGACTTCGGTGTCCGGCTGCCGCTCCGCGCCGGGCCGCGCCCGTGCCGGCGTCTCGATGCGCTCCTCGCGCGCGTGCAGCAATCGCTGAATCGCGCCCGCAACTTGGGCGGAGCTCACCTCGCCCAGTCCCAATGCTTCATGCAACGCTTCGGTGCTCGGCAATTTGAGTTCGCTCAGCAGCTCGGGCATCGGCGGGCTGTTCACACCCAGGCGCTGCATCTCGCGATCGAGCATGGCCCGGCCTTCGATCTTGTTTTGTGCTTCATCCTGTTTTCGAAACCAGGCGCGTACCTTGTTACGGTGCCGGGGGCTCGCGAGGAAGCCGGACTGGGCGGACAACCAATCGCGTGAGGGCTGCGGCGATTTGGCGGCGATGATTTCGACGGTATCGCTGTTCTTGAGCCGGTAGTCGAGGGCTACCATGCGTCCATTCACCTTCGCGCCGCGGGTGCGATGGCCCAAATCGGTGTGAATCTGATAGGCGAAGTCCAACGGCGTACCGCCGACCGGGACATCGACGATCTCCCCCTTGGGGGAGATCACGTAGATGCGATCCTGGAACAGATCGATGCGCATCCGGTCGAGAAAGTCGCGTCCGGTGTCGCTCCCATCGGGAGCCAGCAGCGAGCGCAGCCGGTTGATCTTGCGCTCGTAGGCCTGATCGCTGCGTCCGCCTTCTTTGTAGCGCCAATGGGCGGCGACGCCGCGTTCGGAATCGGCGTGCATTTCGTGGGTGCGGATTTGGATCTCGACCGGCTGGCTGCCGGGTCCGACGACGGCGGTGTGAATGGAACGGTAGAGATTGTCCTTGGGCGTGGCGATGTAGTCGTCGAATTCGCCCGGAATGAATTGCCATAGTGTGTGCACCACGCCCAGAGCTGCATAGCAATCGGCGATGGTGTCGACGAGCACGCGTACCGCCCGGATATCCATGAGCTGTTCGAAAGCGAGGTGCTTCGTCTGCATCTTGCGCCAGATGCTGTAGATGTGCTTGGGCCGGCCCTCGATGGTGGCTGCGACGGCCGCGGCGCGCAGTTCCGCCAACAGGAGGGCTTTGAGCTCATCGATGTATCGCTCGCGTTCGGCGCGGCGCGTCTTGAGCACGGTGGCGATGTGCTTGTATTCCGTGGGCTGCAGGTAGCGGAATGACAGATCTTCCAGCTCCCATTTGACCTGCCACACACCGAGCCGATTGGCGAGCGGCGCGTACACTTCGCGGGTTTCCACGGCGAGCTTGCGCTGGGTGAGCGCATCCATGGCCTTGGCGGTACGCATCTTCTGCAGCTGCTCGGCGAGGCGAACCACGACCAGGCGCACATCGCCGATCAGAGCGAGCAACATCTTGCGCAGCGCTTCGGCTTGCCCGGCCTCGAGCCCGCGCTCCGGCGTCCAGTCCGGCGGCAAGCCGAAGTGCCCCAGCTGCGAGAGCGCACGGGCGAGGCGCACCGGCTCCCCGCCGAATCGCACTTCGGCTGTTTCGCGCTGCAGATACGCGGCATCGAGCAATGGCTGCAGCATGGCAGCCATCACCACATCATCATCGGCATCGAGGCTGCGCACGATCTGCGCCACGTCAAGGGCGAAACTGCGCGTCGCTTCGGCGGCGGCGGGCAAATCGAGCTCGCGCACGGCCGCGAAGCCGGCGTTCAGCCGGTCGCTCGCCGTTCGGTTGGTTACGGTGGTTTCCATGGTCTCGAGCGAAATGCGTGCGGAAAATCGGTGGCGCCGTACCGCCTGGGTTTGGACGCCTATTGCCGGTATCATACTCGGCATGTCCACTCCCATCCCTTCGAGCGCGACCATCCGAGTGCTCGGGATCGATCCCGGCTCGCAATGCACCGGATTCGGCGTGCTGGACGCGACCGGTCCGCGTCTGACCTATGTGGCGAGCGGCGTCATCCGCACCGGCCATGGCGAGTTCGCGGCACGCCTGTGCGAGATTTTTCGCTGTGTTCAGACGGTCGTTGCACAGTACCGGCCTCAGGAAATTGCCATCGAGCGGGTATTCGTCAATCGCAATCCCGATAGCGCGCTGAAGCTTGGCCAAGCGCGCGGCGCGGCGATTTGCGGCACCGCCGATGCCAATGCGGAAGTATTCGAGTATGCGACGCGGCAGATCAAGCAGGCGGTGGTGGGCTCGGGCAGCGCGGAGAAGGCTCAGGTGCAGCTCATGATGAAGAGCATTTTGAAGCTCGATGGGCCGGTCGCCGCCGACGCGGCGGATGCTCTCGCAACGGCCGTATGCCACGCGCTGCGCGGCCGCGTTCGCGCCTCGCTGTTGCGCGCCGGCAGTGGCGGGTGATCGGTTTTCTAAAGGGCCGGCTGGCCGTCAAGCAGCCGCCGATGCTGTTGGTGGATGTCAACGGCGTCGGATACGAGTTGGAAGCGCCCATGTCGACGTTCTACGGGCTGCCGGCGACCGGCGAACCCGTGGCCTTGTTCACCCACTTGGTGGTGCGCGAGGATGCGCACATACTCTACGGTTTTGGCACGGACGGAGAAAGACGCCTGTTCCGCGGGCTCCTCAAGGTGTCCGGGGTCGGTCCGAAGATCGCCCTGGGGATTCTGTCCGGCGCCAGTGTCGAGGACTTCCTGCGCATCATCGAGGCCGAGGACGTCGCGATGCTCACGAGAATCCCGGGCATCGGCCGCAAAACGGCGGAGCGGGTGATCATCGAGATGCGCGACAGCGTGCAGAAATTCGCCGCCCCGGCAGGAGCTGCGGGACAGTCGGCGGCGGCCTTGGGAGCTGCGCCGTCGCCGCAGAGCGAAGCATTCAGCGCTCTGATCGCGCTCGGCTACAAGCCGCCCGAGGTCACGCGCTTGTTGAAATCGGCGGACGAACCGGGGCTTTCCACCACGGAAATCATCCGGCGCGCCCTCAAGTCGGCGGTCAAAGCCTGAAGTAAACCATGGGTATCGAACAGGATCGGATCATTGCAAGCACCGGCGGCCGCGACGATGAGGTGGTCGATCGCGCCGTGCGCCCGAAAAGCCTCGCCGACTATGTCGGGCAGCCGAACGTAAAGAATCAGATGGCGATTTTCATCCAGGCGGCGCGGCAGCGCGGCGAGGCCTTGGACCACGTTTTGATTTTCGGTCCGCCGGGGCTCGGCAAGACCACGCTGGCGAACATCATCGCCAATGAACTGAAGGTCAACCTGCGGCAGACCTCCGGCCCCGTACTCGAGCGTCCGGGCGATCTGGCCGCTTTATTGACCAATCTCGAGCCGCGCGACGTATTGTTCGTGGATGAAATTCACCGCTTGAGTCCGGTGGTCGAAGAAGTTCTGTATCCGGCCATGGAAGACTCGCAACTCGATTTGATGATCGGCGAGGGACCGGGCGCCCGATCGATCAAGCTCGATCTGCCGCCGTTCACCCTGGTCGGGGCCACGACTCGAGCCGGACTCTTGACGTCGCCGCTGCGGGACCGATTCGGAATCGTGCAGCGGCTCGAATTCTATTCCACCGAGGAGTTGACCAAGATCGTCATCCGCAGTGCATCGATCTTGAAATTGCGCCTGCAGGCCGACGGCGCCGACCGCATCGCCGAGCGCTCGCGCGGCACGCCGCGCATTGCGAACCGGCTGCTGCGCCGGGTGCGGGATTTTGCCGAGGTCAAGGCCGGCGGCATCATCAGCGGCGAGGTCGCGCTGGCCGCGCTCGACATGCTGGAAGTCGATCCGCAAGGCTTTGACATGCTGGATCGAAAATTGCTTTTGACGGTGATCGAGAAATTCGAAGGCGGACCCGTCGGCGTCGATAGCTTGGCAGCGGCGATGAGCGAGGAACGCGGCACCATCGAAGATGTGATCGAGCCGTACCTGATCCAGCAGGGGTTTCTGATGCGCACCGCGCGGGGCCGCGTTGCAACGCGTGCGGCTTACGCTCATTTCGGTTTGGCCGCGCCCGCCCTCGAGCGCGACCTCAATCTCCCGTTGTTCCGAGACGGCCCTTGACGCCGGTTCCCGGCCGCGGGGCGGCCAGGGCGGATCGGGCCTAGTTCGCGGGACCGAACAGGGTCTTGCTGCTCGGGATCCGTGCCTGCATCTCCTTCTGGATCTCGGTCGCAATCTTTTCCAATGCGGCCTTGTCATCACCGGGTTTGTAGTTGAAGACCACGCCGATCGCGCCGATCCGCTTGCCGCCCTTCGTCTGGAGGGGCAGCTCCGCTTCGAAGTGCGTCCCGGCCTTGTTCAATTCGAGGTTTTTAGTGCCTTTCATGATCACGCGCAGATCATCCTCATCGCCGAGTTTGCCGATACGGCCGAAATTCGAGGCAATGATGTCGTACTTCGGCGCCCCGGCGTGAATGGCGAGGAGGATCACTTCGGGGTGTTTCGCCAGCGCTTCGTCGACCAGCCTCTGCGCGAATTTCGCGTCCCTCTTGTAGTCCGCATCCATCTCCTTGGGATCCACTGTCCGCATGCCGGCAGCCGCGGACTCGCGCGTATCCTGCGCGTGAAGCGCCGAAGCGGCGGCGACGCTCAATACAGCGGCCGCCATCCCACTGCAAATGCTTTTAGAAACGTACGACATCGTAAAGTATCCTCTGAAATGAAATGAAATGATTGGGCGAGCAGTAATACCGGCGGGCGGGGCGCCTAGAACTTGACGGCCGCACTGACGTAGACGAGGCGGCCGATGGGCGAATAAGTCGCTGCGTCGGCGTTGTTGTCGGTGAACGCCTGCCGCGAGGCGGGCGGCATCCGGTCGGCTATGTCGTTCACGCCCAACGCCGCCGTCCAGGTCTTGCCGAACCCACCGAGGGTCCAAGTGCCCATGTAGGCGAAGCGCACGTCCCATGCCGTGTACGAGGCGACCGGCACGGGCTTCAACGTGGTGCTGGTCGCGTACACGATCCCTCCCGGCCCGATATCCGTAACCGCCGAGGCGTAGGTGTTCGCGAGGGTGGCGCTCCAGTGCTCTACTCGCCAATCGAAAGTCGTGTAGAACCGGTACTTCGGCAAGGTGCCCTGAACGCCGGTGCCGCCGTTGGTCGCATATCCGGCATATTCATAGTATGGCTGATTCGGTAACGCTTGAAATTTATAGGAGTCGAAAATCGTTCCCGAACTGTTGAATGCAAACGTGCCCGCGGTGGTGGGCAGCTCATAGCCTCCACTCACCGTGTAGGTGCGTACTTTGACCCCGCCCAAATTCATGAACCGATCCACGGCGTAGACGTTCATGGCATTGTTGGGATTGGCCCGCAGGTAGGCGCCGAGTTGTCCCGGCGTCGTGAATGGCACCGCACCTGCCAGGCCGGGGAAATTACCCATGGCAATGTTGCCGGCGAACGTCGAGGCCGCGCCGAGCCGATCGACGTCCTGCAATATGTTGGTGAAGCCTATGCCGCCTGGGTAGCCGCGCTGATTGATCGACGAGAACTCGCCGGAAAGGCTGAGTCCCGGGACGTATCTCGGCGTGAAGGTCACGCTCAGGGTGTGAGTTTGAGTCCTGCTCGGCTGCAGGTTCGGGTTGTTGCCGTCCTCGCCGTTGAATCCGGGATTGGCGATGCCGAACACGGTGGTGATCACGCCGCTGCCGACGATGCGCGTGTCCGTGGGACCGCTTTCCGCGAACAAGGTGGGCGCCGTGAACGATTTGGAATAGCTGCCCCGGATGGTGACCGATTCGTCGAGCGGCTGCCAGCGGAAGCTCAACTTCGGGACGAAGGAGCTGCCCGCGTCGCTGTACTGCTCTTCGCGGCCGGCGAAGATCAAATCGAGTGCGTGCGCCGCCGGGAAATTCCAGTCCGTGCTCGTGACCGGGATGCGTGCTTCGCCGTAGGCGCCCTTGACGTTGCGGCTCTTCGAATAGCGATCCGCAAACGTGCCGCCAATCCAACGTTGCGCGGTGGGCCCGGTATTCGTGCCGTTGGCGTCGGTGCGCGCGTCGAGACCTTCCTCGCGCCAGCTCGCACCCACGGCGACCCCGGGGTCGCCGGCGGGTAGCGTGAGCACGGTGCCGACGACGGAGGCGTCGAAGGAATGCAAGTAGCTGGAGGTCTTGATGAGTTCTTGACCGTACACATTGGCCAGCGAGGCCGGATTCACACCGGTTCCGCGCGCGAAGGGATCGAGCGCCGGCTGCAGCACCAGCGGGTTCGCCGTGGAAAATCCGCCATAGACTTTGCTGTAAGCGCCTCCGACCACGGGATTGCCGCTGGCATCGTAGCCGCCGGCGATTGCCAGCGCCAGATTGGGCTTGTAGATCAGGTTAGACTGCGTTTGATCCAAGCTGTTGCGGCTGTACACATAGGCCGCCTCCCAGTTCCAGTGGCTCGTGATGTCCCCCTTCAGACCGGCGGTCGCGCGCAGGGACTCGGCATCGTTGTGGAAACGTTTGGGCGCGTTCCAGTCCGCAAAATTGACCGCGGGGAAAGCAGTGGTCAAGGGATCGTACGGTGCATCCACGGGGACGGTGAGGGTCTGGGTGACGGGCAGGAACTGCGTGAAACTCTTGTTCCGCGAATATTCGACATCGCCGAAGGCGGTCAATCGGCTCTCGATGAGTTCATCGCTGAGATTGAGGCCCAATGCCTTCTGGTCCTGCCCGAGCAGCAGGGTTTGAAACTGCGATAGATCGTACGTCGATGCGATGCCCGCGGTTGTGGAGGACTGGTACGTTCCGTTGGCGATCAGAGCCGCGAGCGAGCCGGCCGTCGCATTCGCGCCGGTGGGATTGGTGGCGCTGGGCGAAGTCAAGCCGGGAGCCAGTATCGCCGGCGGCTTACCGATCGTGCCGGGAACCACGGACACCCGGCCCGTAATAGGGCTCGAGAAGGAACGGCGATCCTGATAGAGCGGGTCGTTGTGGGACCAGCTGCCGGAGGCGGTGACGTGCAGGCCATGCAACGACGTGCCGGCCGTGAAGTAGCCCGACTTTTCCCGATAGTCGCCCGACGCCTGACCGTCGCGCACGCCGATGTCGGCCCCTTCGTAATTGGATTTCAAAATGATGTTGACCACGCCGCCGATGGCGTCGGATCCATAGATGGCGGAGGCCCCGTCGGCCAGCACTTCGATGTGATCGATGGCGGAGGGTGGGATTTGATTGACATCGACGAAGGCCTTGCCGCCGATACCTGCGATGCCGCTGATTGCCACGCGCCGCCCATTGACCAGAACCAACGTGTCCAGATTATGCAACTGCATTTGGGCGCCGCCCGCCGTATTCTGATTGGTATTGTTGGCGTTGCTGTTGCCGGCGTTGCCTCGGCCCTGGAACGAGGGGACGGTTTTTCGGAGAATGTCCAGCACGTCGGTGCTGACGCCGGCTCTTGCGATTTCCTCTGCATCGACGATGGTCACCTTGGCGGCAACTTTATCGATGGACGTAGGAATTCTCGAACCCGTAACGACGATATCCACCATCTCGGACGGCTGCTCATCGGATTTCGCGGAGGCCTGCTCGGGTTGCTCGGCTGCAAACCCCGGCGTTGTTACTTGGCAGGCGGCGGCGAATGCCGCAACCACGCCAGAAATTCTACTCATTCCCCGATGGTTCATTGGATCCCCCATAGACGATAATCTTTATGCGTCTACGGTACACCGCTCACCTAAACGGAACCTGAATCGCGCCCCGACCTCCCCACAGACGGTGGCGGGATATTGGGCCTACGTTATGTCGCCCGCGGGTGGGGCCGCGGGCCGTTTCGCGAGAGTCCCCCTCGCGCCACTTGACTCGAGGGGGTAATCAGAACTTGTAGTTACCCCCGACCTGGAGCGTAACGCCATAATACTCCCGTTGAATGACGCGGTTCTCGCCGGGACCCTCCGTGAACTTGAGCGGCGTGTTGGTCAGGTTCTTGGCATTGAAATATACGCTGAACGGGTCCGTTATTCGGTACTGGCTGCCGAGGTCGACCGAGAGGCGCGCCTGCGACCATTGATCGAGGGCAGCGCTGTTGCCGACGCTCCAAAGGTTCTTACTGGTGTAATAGGCTCCCAGCGTCACGCTTGCCCCGTACATGTCGTATAGCACCTCGGCATTGAAGGTATTGCGCGACGTCGAAGGCAGCTGGGAATCACGCGTCCCCAGGCCCGCGCCCGTATTCGGATCGGACACGGGAATCTTGTACTTCGAATCCACCCACGTCCAGTTCGCCGAGACGCCGAGGCCGCCGAGCGGGCCGGGCAGAATATCGCTGAAACGCTCGACGTAGTTCGTTTCGAAACCGTACAGGAGGGAGCTCGAGGCATTCACGTAGGTGATGAGCTTTTCGATGCCGAGGTTGCCGCCAAGATTTTGGGCGCCGCCAACCTTCTGCTGCACATCCTGAACGATGTAGTTCTTGATGTCTTTCGCGAAGAATCCCATCGAAACCACACCGGCGTGCGGCAGATATTTTTCGATCGCCAAATCCAAACCTGTCGCCGTCGTGGGCTTCAAGTTCGGGTTTCCCGTAGTGGTGTTGCCGCTGGCGTCGACCGTGGTCGCCGCGGTGACTTGCTGAAAGCCCGGACGTGCGATGGTCGAGGAAATCGCGGCGCGCGCGATCAAGTCGGGCTCGATCTCATGGCGGGCCTGAACGCTGGGGAAATAGTCTGTGTAGCTGCGGTCGCGGTTCGATGCACATATCCCCGTGCCGGTACAAACGGTGCCGGTTGCGTCGGAGGTATAACCGTCATAGGAGGCCTTGGTGTGTTCGATGCGCAGGCCGCCGACGACGCCGACCGGCCCGAAGCCGAACTGATATTGCCCATAGGCAGCATACACCTGTTCCTTGTCGTGCACGTTGGAGAGCACGTCTTCGCCGCCTGAAACATTGCCGGCGGCGAGCGCGGCCGCATAGGCGGCCCGCATGGTGTCGAGAGTGATTTGCGGCCCCATGGAGTAATGGTTGTCATAGTAATTGAAATTGCCGCCGTTGGACGCCGAGGTCAGCGGCAATGCGGGCACATTGGTGACGGAGTCCGAGGTCTGATCGGCGCGGTTGCTGCGGATTCGTGCGTTGAGGCCGAACTTGAATTCCTCATCCACCCGATCCGTAAAGTGCGTGGGTATCGTTAGATTCGCGCCGATGCCCCATTCGTGGTCGTCCTTGTGCTGCGACTGCGTGGAGAGGCCGGTGAGCACGTAGCCCGTGGGATCGTAGGGATTGAAGGTTACGGTGCCGTTCGCGGCAGTCCCGGGGAGCAATCGCACGACGGGCCAGTTCGGCAGCGTGGTGTTGTCATAGGCCGCATTGGCGACATTGGGGTTGTTGAAGCTGGAGTTCAGATCGTATGGTTTCGTGTACGTGCCCTTGGTATAGCCCACGTGATAGTCGAGCGTATTGCCGTCGAACACGTTCTTGCCGCCGATTTCGGCCACCTTCGAATCCAGGTATTCCTTCTCGTCGCGCAAGGCTTTGGTAAAGGTCACGGTGTCGACGAAACCATTGGGATTGTTCGGATCGACCGCAACGGTTGCCGCGCCGCCAAAGTTCCAGATGAGACGGTTGCGATCGACGGTTTCGGAGTAGCCCGCATCATAGAACCGCAGAAAGTATTGGCTGTCCGCGTCCGGCGCGAAGCCCAGATCCGCGCCGTAGCCGTGGCGTTCGCGATGGTACTTGTAGAACCGTTGTTCGAAGGCCGCGAAGGCCTTGTCCGGAGTCCCAGGCTGGTTGTCCACGAAGGCCGCCTCGGCATCGTCGATCCCGCGGCGATCGTCGTACGTGGAAGCCGTCACCAGAAGACTGAACGGCCGGTAATCGCCGTTGCCGCCGAAGCGCAGGCCCGCCGTGCCCGCGAGGTCCATGATATTGGTATGGCGCAACAATTCCTCGCCCGTTCCGAACCTGACGTCCGCGAACGCGTTGCTGCCCGGCGGCGCCGTCTTCGGTGTGATGTCGATGGTGCCGCCCAAGGCCTCGGCGTCTTGTTCGGGCAGATTGGACTTCGTGACCTTGATGGCGCCTACGAACCCGATGGGGATGGAGTCGAATGCCACCGCGCGGCCGGCCCCGGACGGCGAACTGTTATTGGTGGGCGGCAGCCGCAGGCCCCCGAAGGTGGTGCTGTTGAGATCTGCGTCCAGCCCCCGAATGTTGATGTAGCGCCCCTCGCCGGTGTCGGTCTCGAGAGAAATACCGGGCACGCGACGAATGGCCTCGCCGGTGTTCACGTCGGGCAACTTCTGGATTTCCGCCGCCGTCATCAAGTTGATGAGGTTGGGCGCCTCTTCCTGTGCGGCTCGAGCCATCTCCAACGTCGTGCGTTGCGCCATGACGGTTATTTCCTCCAGCGCGCTCGACTTGCGGGCCTCGAATCCTGCGTCATTGGCCTCGGCGGTTGCGATTGTGGCGTTCTCGGCAAGAGCCGGCGCCGTCGTGGCGAGCGCGCCGAGGATGGCAAAGGCCAGCGAATTTTTTATCGATGGAAGCGAGGACTGTGACATGCGTAGGGCATCCCGTGGCAGATAAGCAACTATTTGGGCCACGCATGGTCGCAGTCATTCCTTAAAGATTTGTTGCCTTCCTGTTACGAATCTGTTGCAGACCAGCGGCCCGACATCGAGCCTCGAGTTCTGATGGGCGCGCGGATCAATAGTCGAAGCGCACACCCAGTTGGTACGTCTGACCATAGAACTCACGCTGGATCACGCGCTCGAATGTCCCCTGATAGAACTTGTGCGGCGTGTTGAGCAGGTTCTTGGCATTGAAGTAGCCGCTCCAGTGCTCGGCGAACGCATAGGTGCTGCCGAAGTCCATGGATGTACGGGTGGCATTCCAAACGTCCCCGGATTTCTGGCTGCCGATCGTGAATAGATCGGCGGATGTGGAATACGCGGCCAGCCGCAGCCCCACGCCGTACTGCTCGTACAGCGCGGCGACGTTCCAAGTATTTTTCGAGGCCGAGGGCAGCGTTGAGAATTCACCCGGACGAATCTCGATGCGCGAATCGACGAAGGTGTAGTTTGCGCTGGCGCCGAGGCCGCCGAGAAATCCAGGTAGGTTCTTGAATCGCTGTTCCCAATTGAATTCAGCGCCGCGCGAGTGGGACTTGCCCACATTGCTGAACGTAAACAGTCTCAACGGGTTTCCTATCCCGGGGAATGTCGTGGTACCCGTTTGATTGGGCACGATATAGTTCTTGAATTCCTTATCGAACAGGCCGAACGACAGTATCCCGGCGCTTGCCAAATACCGTTCGATCGTCCAGTCGAAACTATTCGCCGTTGCTGGTTTGAGATCCGGATTGCCCACGGTTATCTGACTCGAACCCAAGTCGACGGCCTCGGACACGTTCGATTGATTGAAGCCAGGCCGAGCGAGGGTCGACGACCAGGTGGCGCGCGTGATGAGCTTCGGCCGAATCTCATACTTTGCCTGCAAGCCTGGGAACCAATTGGTGTAGCTTTTGCTCGCCGAAACTGGGCTGGCCGTGGTGTTGCCAGAAGCGTCGGTCACCTCCTGATAGGCGTGGGAATCGTCCTTGGTATGCTCCGCCCGCACACCGCCGACGAGGCCGAATGAGCCGAGATCCATCTGGTACTGGCCATAGGCAGCATCGACGTTTTCCTTGGCATCGAGGTATTGCGCCTCGTCACTGAGCACATCCGCCGGTGTGACGACGCCCGGGCCAAAATTCGCCTGGAAATAGCCAGGCGCGGGATTGTAGCCAATCGGATAACGATTGTTGTAGTAGGTTACCGGACCGCCGGCCGCAACGCTGGACAGGAGCACGGTCGTTGCGGGCGGAACGTTCGGATAGGATCGACTGTCCGCGGTCGTGTCCTTTCTTCGCAGACGGGCGCTCGCTCCTACCTTGAAGTCCTCAGAGTCGAAGCCGCCCCAATGCACCGGCATATCGAAGTTGGCGGCAAACGAAAGTTCTTTGTCGAAATTGACGGCAGAGCTGTTGCTGGCGGCTACCAGTTGGTATTGGGTTGGGTCCAGATAGTTCGCGCCGGCAATCGTCTGGTTCGGGGTGTGGCCTTGTCCCGACAAATCGTAGGTATAGGTAATATTCGAGCCGGCCGGCTGCATGTAGTCGTATTCGGTATTGACGTCGTAAAACTTGTCCCAGGTTCCCTTGGTGAAACCGGCTCGATAGTCGAGCGTGTTGCCGCCGATGAGGTTCTTGCCGCCCAGCACGAATATTCTGTCCCGGGAGGTCTCGCGCTCGTCGCGGAAGTCCTTCTGAATGGCACTGGATGTGCCGGCCACGGGGTCATAGGCGGTGTTGAGAGTGTCCGTCATGGTGCCGTCCGCGTTGACGACGGTGTTGCCATCGGGGGTCAGATGCAGGTACGGTCGGAGGTATTTCTCCGTGTAGCCCGCATCGAAAGCGCGGACGTACCAGCTGCTATTCGCGTTGGGCTGGTAGCCCAGATCGATGCCGTAGCCGTGCCGCTTGCGATGCAGACTGTAATAACGATAATCGATGCCGCTGATGGCATCATAGGGGTGGTTTCCAGCCGCCGGCACAGCACCTTGGGCCGTGTCATCGAAGTAGGCGGGCTCCACGTCATCGAATCCGCGCTTGTCGTCATAGTAGGATGCCGTGAGCACCGCGGAGAACGGCTGATCGCTGTACGCCGTCACCTCGGAATCGGAGGGTTTTCCGGGCCCGCCGAACCTCCCGCCAGCGGTCACCGCGACGTCGATGATGCCGGTATGGCGCAGGGGTTCATATCCCGATCCGATGTTTCCCTGAATGAAGGGCGCACCCCCCGCCGGCGCGGTCTTCGGGGTAATTTCGATGGTGCATCCCAAAGCCTCCGCATCCTGACTGGGCAGGTTCGACTTGGTCACGGTGATGGCTCCGACTAAACCGGTCGGAATCGAATCCAGGGTGACCGCGCGGTAGCCGCCAAACGGCGATGCATTATTGGTGGGGGGCAGGCGCAGACCCCCGAACGTCGTGCTGTTCAAGTCTGCATCGAGTCCGCGGCAGTTGATGTACCGTCCCTCGCCCTCATCGGTCTCCAGCGAAATACCGGGAATGCGGCGCACCGCCTCCGCTACGCTGATATCCGGTAATTTGCGGATTTCCTCGTAAGTGGTGATGTTGACGAGATTGGGCGCTTCCATCTGGGCGGCGCGGGCGACGGCTATGGGCGTGCGTTGCGCCATGACCACAATGCTCTCGAGCGCGCTCATTTCGGCCACGGAAAAATCGTCATGCGTGGTTTTCCCGGCGCCGATGGTCACCTTGTGCCGCATTTCCGATGCGGTATTGGGAGTGACTACTACCGTGTAAACGCCGGGCATCAGATCCTCGAAGGAATACGATCCTTGTGCGCTGGTGATGGTCTTCGCTCCGGTCTCGGCGATTTGCACGGAAATATTCGCCAGCGGCAGTGAATCGCGGGTGCGCACGACGCGGCCTTTCAAATCACCTTCGTTCTCGGCGCCGAGCGCAATCGCGGACACGCCTAGGATTGAAAATACCAATAGCCCTGCAACCGCAGACGATTTCTTGAACACCGAGGTCTCCCAATGAGCATGGAGGTTGCCTCTCGGATTGAGGCGACCTGAGAATTGGGAGCCTGACGCTCACATATGACTAAAATATGACACTAGCTATACGAAAATTTATGCCGAACCGGCAGGGACGGGGCAGCGGCGAGGAAGCCCCCTCGCGCCCCGCGGCACGAGGGGGGGCCTATCAGAACTTGGCCTTGAAGCCGACGTAGTACGTGCGGCCGATGATGTCGTAGGTCGCCGTGTCCGTGGTGAGAGGCTGACCGCTCACGAAGGGCGGAGCCTTGTCGGCGATGTTCGTGAGACCCGCCGTCAGCTCGAGGTGCTGCATGACATTCCAGTGCGCATCGATATCGAAGTAGTTATAGGTTCCCACCCCCGGCGTGGTGGCGGCAGGATCCACGACCAGATCCTGATGCTTCATCGCGGCAATATAGCGCCAATGCAAGGCGGCCGAGACGGGTCCAATGGCGTAGCCGAATGCGGTGTTGGCTTTCCAGTGCGGATGAGAGATTTCAGGACTCACTTCGGCGTTGCCGATGCTGCCGGCGTAGTCGAGAACCGGCGAGCCCGGGAGCGACGACACTTTGAACGTGTGGATGTAGGCGACCAGCGAGTTCAACCGGAACGTGCCGGCATTGTCCGGCAATCCCAGTGCGTCGAGCCCGAAGCTCCAGTCGACCTGCGTGTCCACGCCATCCGTCTTGTAGCTTGCGAGGTTCAACAGGCCTTCGTGGCCGAGGACGATGTCGCCCGTATTGGGGTCACGCGAGACCTGTTGGCAGTAAATGTTGCTTGCCGCATAGTTGGGATTGCTGATTCCGTCGGAATTGAAGCAGCGCGGCAGGATGTCGGTCAGCGCCAGTGAGCCGACGGCGTTGGAAATGCCGATGTTGTAGTAGTCGACGGACACTTGGAACTTGTGCATGAGGGCACTCTCGAAATGCGGGTTCCAGACGGTGCCGACGGAGAAGGTGTTCGCCCTCTCCGGGGTGAGTTTCGGATTGCCGCCGGAGGTGCCGTGTACCGAGTCGGCGCCGTAGGTATAGGTCGGGTATAGCGCCGCGGGAATGCCTTGCGCCTGGCAGAGCGCCGCCACTGCGGCGGCGTTCGCGCCCGTACGGTAGACGCTGCCCGTCGAGCAGGGGTCACCCGCGCTCGGACCGGCTCCAATGTTCAAATTTCCCGTGACCGTGGGCGCAAACAGTTCGCCCACGCTCGGAGCGCGTATCGCCTTGGCATAGCCGCCGCGTACCGTGACGGTCGATACCGGTTTCCAGTTCAGATCGGCTTTCCATGTGTTGACGCCGCCAAAGAGGTCGTACTGGGAGCGTCGCGCGCCCAGATCGAGGGACAACTCCTGTATGAGCGGTAGGTCTTTGAGAACGGGCACCAGCAGCTCACCGAACACTTCGCGCACATTCTGCGTGCCGGATGCGGGAACGGTCGTGTCGTAGGAGAAGCTATCGTTGGCGATGAGCCCTTGGTCGGGACGGGAGTCGAAGCTGCCGCCGCGGTAATCGGCCCCCAGCGCGAACCGCAGTTCCCCGGCGGGCAGGTTCAACAGCTTGCCCTGCAGGGTGCCTTCCACATTCTTCTGCACCATGGTGTTGACGTTGTTGTTCTCGCGCGTCGCGTATTCCTTGCAGCCGGCGCTCAAGGGGTTCGTACCGAACGGGTTCCAGGCGTAGCCTACGCAGGAACCGGTGGAACCTTGATAATTCGCGGTGCCGTTGAGTATCGCGGCGTATGCCACCTTGCTGGAGTCGTTCTGTTGGAGATTGTTGAACAGAGTTCGACCATAGGAAGCATAGACATCCCAGCTCAGATCGGTGCCCGCAATATCACCCTTCAAGCCGCCGAGCGCCTGAAACACATCGTACTTGAAGTCCTGTATCCGATTCCCGCTGGCCGTCAGGAGTTTGGTCACCACGAGCGGCTGCGTGAGCAATCCGGGGTTCGCCGGATCCGGCGTGCGCGATGCCAGGATGGTCTGCAGCGCAGCGTTGTTGACCACGAAGGGATTGTTCAAGGGCACCGAGAGTTCCTTGCCCGGGCCGGTGGAGCCTCCCGCCGTCTCGTCGCGCGACGAGGACTCCATGAAATTGAATTGGGTGTAAGCCGACACGTTGTCGTTCAGCTTGTACGTGGTGCGTGCCAGCACGTTGTACTTGGTGAGCGGCACCTGGATCGCGAAATACTTGCCCAGGGCGACTTGCACTTGTCTGCAGTTGCTGCTGATGTTGACTCCCTTCACCGTCCCGACGCCCTTGTAGTTCTGGACGCAGTTGGACCCCGCGAGATCGGTGAATAACGTGCCGTCGGTGTTAACTCCGAGCGCCCCGGTGTACAGGCCCGTGCCGGCGATGGGCGTCGTCCCGGGGTACCCGGCAAGCACGGCGTTCACCGCATCGATGGTCGGCGCCGCGCCGAAGGTACCGGCCGGCATGATGCCCTCCGGCGGCCGTGCGAGTTCGCGTATGTTCGCGAAGAATGGACGGTCTGCGCCGTGGACGACGTCGCGCTCGGAATACTCGAATGCCAGGACGGAGTTGCCGCGGTTGTCGGCAAAGTTGCCGCCGAGCAGTGCGCTGACGTGCTGGTCGGCGCCATCGCCGTGCGTGGTGGCGCCGTGCGTCACGCTGATCTCGGCGCCGCTGAAGGTCTGCCGCAGCTTGAAGTTCAAGACCCCTGCAATCGCATCGGAGCCGTAGGTCGAGGAAGCTCCGCCGGTAATGATCTCGACGTTTTCGATCATCGACATGGGAATGGTGTTCAGATCGATGGAGCCATTCGGATTCGATGGCATGAGCCGCCGCCCATCCATCAGGATCAGCGCTCGATTCGGGCCAAGGCCGCGCAGGTCGCCGTAGGCCTGGCCGCCCGAGAACCCGGTCGCACCCTGTACGTCTCCCACTTCGCTCATGCCCTGGGCCGCGGCAAACTGAGGCATTTCCCCGATCGCTCGGTCCAGGGTGGGTTGACCCGCGGCCGCCAGCATGGATTGGTCGATGGTCACGATGGGGCTGTCGGACTCGTAGTCGCGCCGCGAAATTCTCGAGCCCGTCACGACGATGGCTTCGATGCTCTCGCCCTTGTCATTCGAATCGGCCGAGGCGGCATTCGCCAGGGCCGCAGAGGAGGTCAATCCTGCCAAGGCTGCGCTTAGGCTCAGAAGCATCGTCGCGATCCCGATCATCGGTTTTCCCAGGAGCCGCGAAGCGTGCGTGGTTCCACCATCAAGGCGTTGCGTTTTCATTGTGCTCCCCATCGAGTTATTAGGCGTCCGATGCTCAGGGCGCGGTCGGCCCTGGTATCAGTGCATCCATGATGGGCGTCGATAGCTTTCAGGAAGCTGTCAGGGCGGGCGAATCGTCCAATTCGGCCGAGTCGCAGCGTTACACCCAGGAGACGCGGACGCGCAAGCCGCGCCCATTGCCGCCCGCACTCATGCTGATCGCGGCATTCAGCGTCGCCGCGAGGGAGCGGACGATGGCCAGCCCCAAGCCGCTTCCCACCTGACTCTGATCCCGGCTCAAGCGATAGAATCGCGTGAATACTTTGTCCTTTTCGGCCTCGGGGATCCCCGGACCGTCATCTTCGACCTCAACGACGTGCTTTCCGCCCTCATCGAACAGTCGGACCACGACACTGCCGCCGGCATGGTTGTAGCGAATCGCGTTGTCGATCAGATTGGCGAATATCTCGTGGATCATGATCGGGTTGGCTTGCGCCGGAAACGGCCGCTGCTCCGCTTCGAAATGCAGCTCGATGCCCGCCTCGAGCCCTTGCGGGACATGTTGCGCAGCGATTTCCTGGACGACGTCACGAAGATCGATCATGCCCGATTCCGGGTCCGCAGCCTGGCTGCTCTCGGCGCGCGCGAGTTTGAGCAGCTGGATGAGTAGACGTTGCAGCCGATCGGCCGCTTCCTGAATATCCTTGAACGACGAATACGCTTCGTGATTCGCCGGGATCAGGGCGCCGAGCACGGAAATATGCGTACGAAGGATGGTCAGCGGCGTGCGCATCTGGTGCGACGCGTCCGCCGTGAAGCGGTTCATGGCCTGTTGAAGACGCTCTGCCTCGAGCGCACCGGCGCGCAACGATTCGAGCGCGTGCGCCATGCTGCCGAGTTCATCGGGACTACCCGTCGAGGACACCGGTTCGTCGAAGTCCCGGCGGCTGAGGCGTGCGATGGCGGCAGTCAAAATCTTCATCGGTCGGGCCAGACGCCGTTGCACATTGACGACGGCGAAAGCGCCAAAAGCGACAACCGCGGTTAGATCGATTCCGGCCACCAGAAGAATTCGAAACGACGATGCACGAATGGCCTCGGCATGCGCGTCGGCCTCGTCCTGCGCCTGTTGGGCGATCGCCAGAATCGAATCGAACGGACCGTCACACAGGGTGGTCCATCGGGCGCTGTCGAGCGCCGGCTTGCCGGAGCGGTCGAAGCGGCTGACGATGGCATCCACTCGGGCCTGTGCTTCTTGCGTATTCCGCCGTGCGCGGTCGACCCGTTTGCGCACGGCGCTCGATACGCCGGAGCGCAGCAGGATTTCATCGAGCGTGTGCCACGAAAACTCGTACACCGCTCGATTTTCCAGCCAGTTGTCGAGTTGCCCCGCGTCGAGCGGCTGGCTGGTATCCACGTTGGGCCGCAGCATGGAACACTGCAAGCCATAGCGATCGCGAATCGTCCACGCGGTGCGGCGGATCTGCACCATCTCGGCGATCAACGAGTCGCTCAACCGCACCGTATTGCCGACTGCCACGGAGGCGTTGCTGACGGTCTCGAGCATCGCATGAATCGCTGCGCGCCAGTCGTCGATGGCATGCAGATTGCGTTCGATCCGGACACGGTAAGCCTCTCTGTCGACGCTGGACCGCAGAGCCTCCACCTTCTGCCAGGCGTCGCGGATGGCCGCCGCCAATTGTGCACGATTGACGATGTCGGTGGATTCGAGCGCGCCGAGTGCGGTGGTCACGGCTCTGGACGCATCCGCGTACGTAGCGCCGATCACCGGACGCGGGTCCTCGTCGGCAATCAGCGCGGTACTGTCCTTCGGAACCTGGGCGCGAACGGTGACCAACGCGTCGAACAGCGTTTTGTCGGTACTGGTCAGGCGCGCGATGCGCCCGGCCAGCGCATAATTGCTCCAGGCCTCCACGGCAAGGATCAGTGCTGCGATGAACAGGCCGGTCATCAGAATTCCCAACGACGCGATCAGGAATTTCGTTATCGACGATCTGAACATCGTGTGCGGTCAGGACGCCTTCAGCATATATCCGAGGCCGCGCATCGTGCGGATCGCCGGTCCGTCCGGCTCGAGCTTCTTTCGCAGTCGCGCGATGTGCACTTCCAGGGCGTTTGGACCCACGGCATCGTCATAGCTGAAGATCTCGGCGATCAAACGTTCCTTCGAGACCACTTCGCCGGTTTTTGCGATCAAGCGATCGAGTACCGCCCACTCGCGGGGCCGCAGCTGCAGGGGTCGGCCACAGACGGCAGCCACCGCGTGAGTTCGGTCGATGGTCAGGTTGCCAACCACCACCACCGGGCTGGGGTCGCCATGGTCGCGTCGCAGCAGCGCCCGGACGCGGGCCCCCAATTCACTGGCATTGAATGGTTTCAACAAGTAATCGTCCGCTCCGAGATCGAGCCCTTTCACCCGATCGGATACTTGATCCCGTGCGGTCAGAACCAAAATGGGAGTCTTGCATCCTCGGGCGCGCAGTCTTTTGATAACCTCGAATCCGGATATCCCGGGCAATCCGATGTCGAGAATGAGCAGACCGCAGGGTTCCGAATCCATCAGAAACAGGGTTGTCTCGCCGTCTTTGGCGGCATCTGCCGCATGGCCGGCAGCCTTGAGAAGGGCGAGGATGCCGCGCGACAGCGCGGGATCGTCCTCGACGAGCATGATTCGTGCCATGAACGTACTAGGTGAGCACAGGATTCTCGGCTACCGAGGCGCCGACGGCGGCGGGTTTGCTGGCCCAGGCGCCGAGGAGTGCGATGGCGGCGGCGACTGAGAGCCAAGCGCCCGGCATGGCGCGATTGCCGGTGGCGTGGATCAGGTAGGTCACGATGGCGGGGGTCGATCCACCGACGGTGGTTGCCAGGCTGTAGGCGAGGGAGAAGCCGGCGGTGCGCACCGTTGCCGGGACGATTTCGGTGAGGTGAACGACCATCGCGCCGTTGTAGCTGGCGTAGAGGAACGACAGCCATAATTCGACCGTCAGGAGCCTGGCGAAGCTCGGTGCGTCCACCAGCCATGCCATGGCCGGATAGGCGGTGAGAAGGGCGAGGACGGCAAAGGTCACCAACAGCGGGCGCCGCCCGAGCCTATCGGACAGGGAACCCATGAGGGGCAGCCAGAACAAATTGGACAAGCCCACGCACAGCGTGACCAGCAGCGCATCGCTCTGCGAGAGCTTGAGTACTTCCTTGCCGAAGGTGGGGGTGTAGGCGGTGATGGTGTAGAAGGACACGGTGGTCATGAGGACCATGGCCACGCCGGTGAGCACGATGCGCCAATGCAGGAGCATGCTGGCGTAGATTTGCGAGGGGGTGGGGTGGTGTTTGCGCGCCGCGAACTCCTCGGTTTCCTGCAGCGTGCGCCGAATCATGTAGATGAAGGGGATGATGAGGCAGCCGATGATGAGCGGAATGCGCCAGCCCCACGCCTGCAGATCGGCGGGCGCCAAGGTATGGGCCAGCGCGTAGCCGAGCACGCCTGCGAAGACCACCGCGACCTGCTGGCTGCCCGACTGCCAAGAGACATAGAAGCCCTTGTGCCCCGGAGTGGCGATTTCCGACAGATACACCGAGACGCCGCCCAGCTCGACGCCGGCCGAGAAGCCCTGGCACAGGCGGCCGAGCACCACGATGAGCGGAGCGAAGAATCCGATGGCCTCGTAGCCCGGTACCAACGCAATCGTCAACGTGCCCA
>JALYHU010000187.1 GCA_030776345.1 Pseudomonadota bacterium
TGACCCTGCGCGGGACAATTGATGGGAAAACTGGCCCATCCTGATCGGGATACGTGAGGTGTACGGGGTAAGTCGCCTCGCACAACCTGCATATCGGCGCAAAGCAACCTACAGGTTTGAGCGAGCCTTCAAGAACGTCACGCCCGTCATCGATACCCAAGGACTGTCGGGCTTGATTTCTGCCATTGAGGCACCCCATAGAAGAAGCAGGTCCTCGTTCCTTGGAACTTCTTTGATAGGTGTTTCGGCCAGGTCGATGTCTCCTTCGATTGACTTGCCGGACTCGATGATGAGTGGCGTCGGAACGCCCGAGATGCGAGCTAGGACGGGGGGTGGCGGACTTCGGCGCACGACCGTACCATTTGCGGCGACAGCATTGATGTCGAAGATGTCTGAATTGCGCCAAGGCAAGGTGGATGCATCGACAGTGATCGCAGTTCCGACGATGGAAACGTTCCGAAGCACGCAGTGCAGACTTACACGACTACCATTGTCTATCGCGCGAATCTCAAGCGCGAAATCGGCGTAGGCAGGCTGCATTGCCTCAGATAAACCGCGCGCCAGGGGCTCGAGGCGCGGTTCCCGTCCGCGGTCCCTACAACCAGCAATCAGGAGTGAGAACGCTACAAGAACGATGAAATTGCGCATGTACCTGGGCACCTCAAGGCACGTTGTACCACGGACACCAATCACGAAGCCGTCAATCGGTTGAGGGCGGATCGAGAGTATGGACCAACCTTTGGAAGGTGCTTTCGAATGCAGGCTCGTACTGATCTGGGTGAGCGCGGACGAAGTCGATGACCTGACGGTAGTAATGCGCGGCTTGCTTCTTGTCCCCGCGTGCCTCGTAGACCCTCCCTAATCGATCGTAGCCATCGTGGACCTCGGGGAAGCGAACGAGGAAATCGCGTGCGGCCTGTTCCGCTTCGTCGAGTTTGCCATCGTGGACCATATCGACGATCGCGTTCGATGCGGCGGTGAGTTCATCGGCTTCAGCGTCGCCAAACGTGTCACCGCAGAAGTCGCAGTGCGCGCCGTCGTGGTGATGGTGATGGGTGCTGGCGGCGAGTCGCTCGGCGGCGGCCTGGGCGAGGACGGCGCTTTCGGTCCGCTGATCCTTCTCGAGGCAGCAGCGCTTGTACTTTTGTCCGCTGCCGCAGTGGCACGGATCGTTGCGTCCGATCTTGGCTTTGGTCATGGTGGCCCAGATTTTACCAAGCCGGAGCGATGACGTGGAGCAGACGATCGAGGCGATCTTGAGGAATGCGCGATTTTACGAGTTGTTGCTGGGCTTTGACCGCCAGATTGCGGACGTCGCGCATGCGGGCCGATGCCGGAAGTGCGGAGCGGCGCTGCACTGGGGGTCGTGGGAACGCAAGCCACGCGGCGGACCGGTCGGGCTGGGTGTTGAGCATCGGTTGCGCTTCAGTCTGTGCTGTGCGGCGGACGGTTGCCGCAAACGGGAAACGCCGGGGTCGCTGCGGTTCCTCGGCCGCAAGGTGTACTTGGGCGCCATGGTGGTGCTGATCTCGGCAATGCAGAGTGGCCTAAACGCTGACCGCATGAAGCGCCTGAAGGAGCTGGTCGGCGTGAGCCGACGCACGGTGCTGCGCTGGCGTGACTGGTGGCGCACGGTGTTCACGACGAGTCCGTTCTGGCGTGCTCACCGGGGTCTTGCGCCGACGGCAAGAGATGCTGACCTGCCGGCCTCGCTGCTCGAATCCTTTGCCGGCGCAATCGAACAGCAACTGATATCGCTGCTGCGCTTCCTTACCCCGATCACCACGGGGCGCGGGACCTTGCAGGCAATCTGACGGAGGCTACCGGCCCGCAAAAGAAGCAGATCGCCAGGTAACGAGACTCGTTTTACGGTGCGCGCTCACCAACTGAAAGGGAGTGCAACCCGTGACGAGAACCGATCATCGATCCCACCACGAGCGCTGGGCCCACCTGCGCTTCGCCGTGGTCGGCCAACTGTTGGCCGCGCCACCGCCGAAGGGCGAGCTGCGCGGGCAGATCGAGCAACTTGCATCGCGCGACTGGCCGCATCCAATCACGGGGCTGCCGGTGCGGTTCGGCGTATCGACCTTGGAAAGGTGGCTGCACAAGGCGCGTAAGGAAAATCATGATCCGGTACGAGTGCTGCGACGAAAGGTCCGCACCGACGTCGGCGCTCAAGGATCATTGAGCCTCGCGGCAATGGAGGATAAAATCCTGCAAGGCGCCGTGGTTGGGGTGATGAACTGCATCTACGAGTGTGACTTTCGCGGCTTCTCGTACGGCTTCCGGCCTGGACGCGAGGCGCATGATGCGCTGGACGCACTGGCAACCGGCATCCTGCGCAAGAAGGTGAACGGGGTGCTCGATGCGGATATCCGTGGGTTCTTCGATACCATCGACCACGGGTGGCTAATCAAGTTCATCGAGCACCGCATTGCGGATCGGAGGGTTCTGCGGCTCATCCAAAAATGGCTGAGAGCCGGGGTGATGGAACAGGGTAAGCGCGTGGCAACGAAAATCGGCTCCCCGCAAGGGGCAACGGTGTCGCCGTTGTTGGCCAACATTTGTCTGCATTACGCGCTCGACTTGTGGGTTGAGCAGTGGAGACGGCGAAATGGACATGGTGACATCATCATCGTGCGCTACGCTGACGACTTCGTGCTTGGCTTCGAGCATCATCTCGACGCGCAACGATTCCTGAAGGAGCTTCGCGAACGACTTGCGGGGTTCAAGCTGGAATTGCATCCTGAGAAAACCCGGCTGCTGCGCTTCGGAAGGTTTGCTTCCGCGCAGTGCAAAGAACGGGGTGAATCAGGTGCGCCGCCGACCTTCAACTTCCTCGGGCTGACGCACTGTTGCAGCCGCTCGAGGCAAGGGAAGTTTTTGCTACAGCGACACACGATGCGTACGCGTCTAACGGCAAAGCTTCGAGACATAAAACTCGAACTCCGCCGTCGCCTACACGACTCGATCGCCGACCAAGGTGAATGGCTGGGTGCCGTCTTGCGCGGACACTACGCGTACTATGGCGTGCCAACCAACATCACGGCGCTCGGTGCGTTCCGGCAGGAGGTGACTCAGTATTGGCGACGTTCGCTTCGGCGTCGTAGCCAGCGCCGACGTCTCAACTGGGCACGTATGCACCGATTGGCGGTAAGATGGCTTCCTGCGGCCCGCATTGTTCATCCCTGGCCGGAGCAACGCTTTGACGTTCGAACCCGACATAAGAGCCCAGTGCGGTAACTCCGCCCGCTGGGATCCGTGCGGGGGGCGGCTCAAGTCTTCGGACGAAGAGCCGTCCCTACCGCGACCAATCAATGAATTACGTTGCGAATTTGAATCCTCTTTGCGGCACCAATACTCTCAAATTTTCAAGGCCCATCAGCTGGCTCGAGTCGTATCCCGGCACGTAATTCGAACCCCTGACAGACAACAAGCCGGTTCGACAACTTCGCCGAAGGAGAAGTTGAACGCCCGCAGGGCGGCCCCGAAGGGGCGAGGAGCGCAGCGACGAGTAATCCTCTTTGCGGTACCAATACTACTTCCAAGCACGTCCATGGACATCCGCAGAACAACGAAAAAAACGGTAATTTACGGCACTTTTCGTCCGCCAACGTCCAAAGTCGTTTCTTGACAGCCAGCCCCTTTTGGGGGCATAACTGGGTTCTGGTGCATTAGGGAACGGCCTAGGATTGGGCCTTTTCTGAGGATGCCCCATGACCAAACTCATTGCTCGAGACCCCCTCTATTGGCGTCGTAGGTTCGCGCCCGAAATCATAGAGTTGTGCGTGCGCTGGTACTCACGTATCGGCTCAGCTATCGAGATCTCGTCGAGATGATGGCCGAGCGCGGCGTTACCGTATCCCACTCGACCATTCCGCGTTGGGTGCAGCGGTATGTACCCGAATTCCAGAAGCGTTGGGATCGCTATGCCCGGCCCGTGCATTCATCCTGGAGGATGGACGAGACTGCGGTTCCGGTGCGGGGCAGTTCCCACTACTCTACCGGGCCGTCGAGAAGCACGGCAAGACCGTCGATTCTCTGCTGTGTACGGATCGCAGCAGGTCGGCTGCCAGCCTTCTTTAGCAAGGGCATTGAGACCCACCAGCCTCGGCGGCCGCGTAAGGTGAATCTCGACGGCAATGCGGCAAGCCATAGGGCGCTGCGAGTGTTAGCCGGTCTTTCGCCCAGTGGCGAAAGACCGGTTAGGGCAAGAGAATCCCGAGTGGCGCTCAGTCGAGGTACGCAGCCGCCGGTATCTCAACAACATCGTCGAGCAGGACCATCGAGCGATCAAACGCCGCTGGGTGCTGATGCTTGGCTCGAAGTCCTTTCGCACCGCAGCCGTTACGCTTGCAGGAGTGGAACGCGCGCATCGCATTCGCAAGCGCCAATTCTCGTTCGGTCGCGGCGGCCCGCCCCGGTTTTCGTCTCTTAAATATCTCTGGGCGCGTGCGCTGGCGTGCCATGACACCGAGACTGACAGGCGTAAGGTCATTCTTGTGATCCCTGCCTTTTCTACCACGTCCTTGATTGATCTTTACGATGATAGATCTCGCAATGTAGAACCGTCGAGCACCTCGCAGCTATTGATTCTTTGCGTGCGACGTCTGGCAAAGATGGTCAATGTCCGGCGCCTGTTCACACGCTGACCCGACTTCGTGTCCTCCTCCCTTGGCGTATTGTGCGCATCGCGTTCCGTCTGCCGCTTGACGCGCTACCCCGAAAAAGACTAGTCTGATAACTAGTCAGATTAGGAGGCAAAATGAAGTCGTGGCCCGTTCAAGATGCGAAATCTCG
>JALYHU010000188.1 GCA_030776345.1 Pseudomonadota bacterium
CCATATTGGATGCTTTGCACGTGTCCATGCAATTCGAGTCCCGAATAGGCATCCACGCCCACGTCAACGGCGTCACCGGGGCGCATCCGGCCGAGCTGCGACTCTTTGAAGTTCGCGGTGATCCAGACATCCGGCGTCACGAGGAGAAACATCATTGCTCCCGGTACCACATAGCTGCCGAGCTGGACATTGCGCTTCGTGATGAAGCCATCCGAGGGCGCACGGATCTCCGCATAGCCGAGGTTCAGATCCGCCTGTTTCAGTTGCGCCTCGGCTTGATCGACCCCGGCGGCCCGCTGCTGGACGGTCGCTGCCGCCTGCCGTATCTGTTCGGTGACGAGTTCGGCGACCGCCACCTGAGACTTCGCGCTTTGCACGTTCGACGCGTTGTTCATGGCTTGGCTATCCGACATGTCGATGGTTTCCTGCGTGGTGGCCCGACGGTCGACCGCGTGTTGCCGCTCGTAAGCCGAGCGGGCCTTCTCGAAGCTCACTTCCGCCGCCCGCTGCTGTGCCTTTGCCGCGGCAAGTTGCGCCGGATATTGCACGCGCGCGATTTCATATGAAACACGGGCCATCTCCAATTGTGCGCGAGCCGAGGCAAGCTGCGCCTGAGCTTGTACCCGAGCGGCAAGATAGTCGCTCTGCTCGATTCGCAGCAGTAAGTCGCCCTTGTGGACGTGCACGTTGTCGTCGATGTAGAGATTGAGGACGTACCCCGCAATCTTCGGGGCAATGGTGATGACATTGCCGTCCGTATATGCATCGTCGGTCGTCACCTGGTTGCGCCTCGCGAACCAGACGAAGAAGGCGACGATCGCGGCGACGAACACCACGCCCGCCAGAATAATCAGCGGCTTCTTGCTGCCGCGGGGTTGGGGCCCATCGCCCTCCTTGCCGTTCTTGTCATCCCGGGCGCTTTGTCCGGGATCGTCATCGTCTATCGACATGGTTCAGTGTTCTCGGGGTTGACAGGCCAGGCGCGCGAACGCGATGAAGCGGCGGCGCCTCGAAATATTTCCAAGTGGAATAATTATTCATCTAGGAAACTATTGTCAAGTGGTATAATTTATCTTTACAGGAATTATCCGACAGGAAATGAAGACAATGACGAAGAACCGGCGCACGACCACCGGCGGCTATTCGCGCGGCGATGACACGCGCGACCGGGTCATCTCGTCCGCTCTCAGATTGTTCGGGCAACACGGCTTCGACGGGGCATCGACTCGCGATATTGCAATAGACGCGGGGGTCAACGCGCCTTCGCTTCAGTACTACTTCGCCAGCAAGGAGGGTCTGTATCTCGCTTGCGTCGAGCGCATGGTCGCCCGGCTGCGGCTGTACGTCGGCGATGCGGTCGCGCACGCTCGAGGATTGCTAGCCGCAGATGCCGGCACCGTGGAACTGATCGAGGCTTACTGCGCCATCCAAGAACGAATGGTGGATTTCATGTTTTCCTTCGGGCACCCATGGGACTGGGTTCTGATCGTCGTGCGCGAACAGGCGGGGCTCGGTCCCGATGCAGGATTCCAGATCATGCACAAGGGAATTAGCGCGAGGTTGCTGGCCATAAATTCGGCGATCGTCGCTCGGCTCTCGGGCACGTCAGCCCGCGCGACCGAGACCCGTGTCCGGTCCATGACATTGAACGGACAATTCTTCGCGTTCCTGTTTCTTCGCCGCTCGCTGCTCACTTCGCTGGGGTGGGACGGGTTCTCGGCTAAGCGCGTCGACCTCATCAAGCGAATTCTCCGGGAAAACACCGAACGGTTGTTGACCGCTATGGTGGCGGCGCCGCATCGGCGCAAACGCTAGAGAAGGCCCGGCGGCCGAGATGCGGCGTTGCCGCAGGAACTCGCCGGCGCGATCGGCTCCCACCGCTTTGCTGAAATGGAAGCCTTGTGCTTGCGTCAGAGCATCGGTCGAGGTGAGCAGATCGCGTTGTTGCTCGGTCTCCACGCCCTGGGCGATGACGACGATGCCGACATCATGCGCAAAGTTGACGATCGCGCGGATCGTTGCCGCGCTTTCCGGATCGCTGGTGGACCGGCTGATGAAGGATTGGGCGATCTTCAGATGGTTCACGCGGTAAGCTCTGACATAGTCGAACGAGGAGTACTCGCTGCCGAAATCGTCGATGGCCACTTTCACGCCGAGTTCACGCAGCTGCGGGAGCACGTCGTTTTGCGTCCAGGTCAACTGGGCCAAAGTCCCCTCGGTGACATCGAACTCGAGATCGGACGGCGCCAACCCCCACTTCGCGATGGTCTCCGTGACGTCGCGCACCAGTTCTTGACCGCTGGTGAGCTGGACCAAGGAAATGTTGACCGCGATCACCGGCAAAATCAGTCCCTCGTCGCGCCAAAGTTTCATTTGACGGCAGGCCTGGTCGAGGATCCAGCGTCCCAGGGCGATGATCGTACCGGTCTTTTCGGCAATCGGAATGAACAGCCCCGGGGCCAGCAGGCCGCGCGTGGGATGATTCCAGCGCACCAGGGCTTCCATGCCGACAATATTTTGCGAGGACAATTCGACCTGCGGCTGGTATTGAAGCTCGAATTCACCGTAATCGATGGCCTTTCTTATCTCGCCCGCGAGAGTCATGCGATCGAGCACCTCCCGATCGAGTTCGGCGGAGTGAAAGTGATACTGGTTGCGGCCCTTTTCCTTGGAGCGGTAGAGTGCCAGATCGGCCTGCACCAGCATGGCATCCGCTCCGGCATTGCCGCGAACATAGGGGCTGATCCCGATGCTCACGGAAATGTCGATTTCATTGCCGTTGATGACGTAGGGAAGGAGGAGCGAGTGTTGGATCTTGGCGGCCAGTACGCCGGCATTCGCAGGCTCACGCATCTCCCCCTGCAGTACCGCAAACTCATCGCCGCCGAGCCGCGCGATCAGATCGCTTTCTCGCGTGCAGTTCTTGAGCCTCTGCGCGACCTGCTGCAGCAGTAAATCCCCGATGGGATGGCCATAGGTGTCATTGACCGGTTTGAACTTGTCGAGATCGAGATACAAAATCGCAAATCCAAGCGCGCCGCGTTGGGCTGCGGCGTATGCCTGATTGAGGCGCTCGGTGAACGTCGCGCGGTTCGCCAGACCCGTGAGACCATCGGTGCGGGCAAGCAGGGTAATCTTCTCCTCCGCCGCCTTGCGTTCGGTGGTGTCGATGATGATTCCTTCCACTTCGACGAGGCGCCCCTCCTTGTCGCGCACCGGCACGTAGCGGTTCTCTACCCAGCGTACACCGCCATCGCCGGTGCACAGGCGAAACTCGATGGAGGCACCGGCCGCGCCGTTCTCCAAGACGCGGGCCATCGCCTCCCCGATCTTGGCCTGATCATCCGGATGGATGAGGCTTTGCGCCCAGTTGGGCGAGTCCAGCAGAGTTTGCGGGTCGTGCCCCAACTTGGTGATGTTCTGCGAGACATAAATGAGCGGAAACGAGGGTTCGCCGCGGAGACGGTAAAGGATCACGGGACTGTTCTGGACGATGATGTTGGCGTTGGATAGCTCTCGGGTGCGCGCCTCCACTGCTTCCTCCAGGCTGTTCATTTTGAACGCGGCGTCCTCGGTCATCTGCCACTTCGCCGTCAGCGCGTTGGCAAATTGGTACACCTCGATGGCGTCGAAGGGCTTTTTGAGAATCAGCAGCCGATCGCGCACGTCCAGCCGGATCAGCACTTCCGTCCAAGAGTAATCGGAGTAGGCGGTGCAGAGCACGATCTGCAGCCGCGGCTCTTCCATCCACAGCCGTTCCACCGTCTCTATCCCATCCCAACCCGGCGGCATGCGCATGTCGACGAATGCCATGGCGTACGGGCGGCCCGCCAACCGCGACGCACGGACCATCCCGAGCGCTTCGGCACCCTGATAGGCGGAATCCATTTCGAAGCGGGCCGAGACCGTCGGGGCCGATCGCGGACCGAAAAGTATCGCCTCCTCGGCATCCAGATCCGTCGCGGCCAGCGGCGGGTTGAGAATTTTGCGGAAATCCTCGTGGATGCTCGGCAGATCGTCAACCAGCAGGATGCGCCGGTTCTGTGGCGTACTCATCGTATCCTCTCGGCCGGGTTGACCGGTAGTTCGAGCGTAAACGCCGCGCCTTTGCCCGGCCCATCGCTGTGGGCGGTGATGGTGCCGGCCATCTCTTTGGCCGCCAGCGCACAACTGTGCAAGCCGAATCCATGGCCATTCTTGCGGGTGGTGAAGCCGTGGGTAAAAAGCCGCCCCATGTGCTCCGGCGCAATGCCTTCACCATCATCCTCGATGCGTATGGTCAACCGGGGCCCGGCAGCGCAGTCGGCGATCCGCGTGCGTAGCGTAATACTGTGCGATCGACCGGCCGTGCCGTCCATCGCCTGCTTGGCATTGCCGATGAGATTTATCAGGACTTGCAGCAGCAGATGTCTATCCAAGAGCAGCAAAGGCACTTCGTCGAATTCCTTGACGACCCGAATCTGGTGACGCGCCATGGATGCGGCAACCATGCGCAGCGCATCGTCCATCAACTCGTTGATGTGCACCGGCTCCGCCAGACTCGCTGCGCCGGAATAGGACTGCTGGTTGGCAACGATCTCCTTGATATGGTCGATGCTCTTGGTCAATGATGCGAGCTCTTCGCCGATGCTTTGCTTCTCGGCCGCAAGCGCTGCCGCCAGCTTCTCCAGGTAGCCGGGCAGTCTTTTGCCCTTGTCGTCGCGGCTCAGAAAATCGCCGAGGTCGGTCGAATGCTCCTTCATCAAGTCGACCGCCTTGGCCAGACCCTGGGCTTTGGAGTTGCGCATCGTGTCGCCGATCAGGCCCGCCGACACGTTGACGCTGTTGAGGACATTGCCGACGTTGTGCAGCACGTTGTTGGCGATCTGCGCCATGCCGGCCTGACGCGAGGCGTCGGTGAGCTGCTTGTGCATCTGCTCCAGTTTGGCTTCGGCGCTCTTGCGCTCGGTGATATTGCGCGCGATGGCGACGACCTGGTCCCCCAGCAACGGCACTAGCCGCAGTTCGTAGAAGGACTCCAGGCCTTTGGTGCCCTCCGAATGCTCGATGCTGACCATCGACTTGTCGTCGATCACCCGCCGCAAAACTTTGAGAAAGTCGTCACCAGACTTGAGCCAGCACTCCTGGATACGTCGTCCCGCCAGCTCTTGCTGCGGCATTTCCCCGCCCGCTCCGGCCTTGACGGAGAGGATGGTGCCTGCATGATCGAGGCGAAACACGAGATCGGGAATCGCCTGGAAGATCGCGCGGATTTCCGAATTCGCCTCCAGGAGTTCCTGCGAACTGAGTTCCATCGAGCGCTCCGTCAACTCGCGATCGAACTCGAATTCCGCATACGCGCTGTCGACCGCGGCGACGAAGCCTTCCCATTCGGCGGGAATGCCGAAGTCGTTGCCGAAGAATCGCTTCAGCTGACGCTTCAACAGGCTTTGCGTCGGGATCATCATGAGCTCTCGGCAAAAGTAGTAACGGTCATCGTCTGGTTATGCAGTGCGCTGCGTTCGCCGAGTGAAAAAGGAGCGATCTCGCCATAGGAATAGAACCCGGCCAGGACGGCCTGCTCCCCCAATATGCTGCGGACGCCTTCCACTTCCTCTTCAACGCGCTGCTTGAGAACGAGCTTGCGGCCGACGCAACTGATGAGAATGGCCAGCTCCGAAGAAACGGCGCCTGCCGGGCAGCTGGTCCGCGCGGCGCCGATGGCGCCATTGACCAGCCGCTCGACGTTGGTTCGAGTGAGACGTGCGTGGGCACCCTGGGGAATGTCTCCCGCAAAGGTCATGCTCTGCTGCTGCTCGTCGACCGCGAGGACCGTGCGCACCAGGGGCGTGTCGCCTGGCTTGGCCCTCACACTGAGAGGAAACAGCAGTCCCGTCGCCGGTAGACCCTTGGCATGCTCACCCAGATACTGTTTGTACAAGCCCAGGGCGGGGCGACCATCCAATTCGAACAGAACATTTCCGGTGGCGCGCGTGACCAACCGTTCAGGGCCGAAAGCAAGCCCACCGCCCAGCGACCCGAAGCCGACTATCAGCCGACTTCCGTACAGGCCGACGGCGGCGATGGCGCCCTTCTCGGGCACGCCGCCCCTGAATACCAACGTCTCGCTGAAGCGCGCGCCGTCCCCAGCCAAGCCGCCGGTCACTGCAACCCCGGCGGGTAGGCTCTGAGTCAGGCCGCGAACCAGGTCGCTGGCGTTGACGCTCAGGCCATCCGACAGTACCAGGACATGAGCGAGCCTTAGTTCGGTATCGGTTCCTTCGGCGCCGATCGAGTGCGGCAAGGTGTGCGCCAGCAATTCACCCGCCTGTCGACTGTCGGAGCCTGCGTCCCGGTCAACGTGGGCCATGCGCACTTGCGTATGCTCGAAATGAATCGCGGTGGCGACCACCGAATCGTCGTGTACCTCAGCACCGCAGATCTCCCCTGCGGTCGAACAGCCGAGGATGTGCGCCACGGGATAGTCGGTCCGGATCGATTCCGCCACACCGGGGTCCTGCAAAGCCGTCGTGGCACCAAACACGAGCACGAGTTGGGCACTCCGCGCCAGGGGCCCGGCAGACTCGGGTATCCACCCGCATTGCCGCGTCCACGTTCTCTGATCGCATTTCATGGACGCTCCGCGCGCCCCCGCGCTCTTCTACAATGCATGACTTCTTCCTGTCTCGGCCGGTTGGCCGAAAACTTGAGCGGCCAGCCACGGCAGTTACCGGACCCGAAGTCAGATTGGCGGAAAAACAGGGCTTTGGCGTCGACTCATTCCGCACAACCGCAAAATAGAGTCTGCGACTGGCGGTTAAAACTGCGCGTGAAACCGCACCGCAACGATCGATGCGGGTCCGCGATCGCGGTTGTAGCCGGGATGATCGACCCACTGATAATCGAAGCTCAGCTGGGTGTGCAAAAAGAGTTGCGCACTGTAGTAAGTCTCGAGAATTTGCTCGGGCCCCGCGTGCGCAAGCTGTCCATCGCCCACGAGGATCCCAAGGCCGCCGGCGTTAAAAAAACGCTGCCGATCGGCTGAAATATTGTTCACGAGACCTGCGAGCCCCACCGTATCGTGGTCGCGATGCCATAGGGTTCCCTTCCAGGAGAGGCCCGCGGCTACCGAGCGGTCGATATCGGTGAACTCGTAGGCTTCGACGTTCCCCGCCGCTTTGCCAATGCGGGCAAAAAGACCGAGATCTTTCACGAGTTGCTGCTCGAGGTTGAGGCTCATCCCCAAGCGGCTGCGGTATTGGCGCACGGCGGCGATATCGAGCGGCTGCCCGGTAGACACCGCACGTTGGATTGCAGAAGTCAGCAGTCCCATCCTCCCACGGCTGTCATACAGCGTGAGCATGACTTTGCCCGGGCGATCGTCCACCGTGTATCGCTTCTCGAGTTCCGCCACCATCTGAAACTCGTGAAAACCTGGCTCGAGATGCACGCTGTTGGGCACGTTCGATAGATCGAAGACTCCCAAGCGAGTAGTCCAGTTGCCTTGATACCATTCGGCGGCGGCGCCCGCCGTATAACCCCACGCGTCCGCAGCGTAATCGAATGCGCCGGCATCGACAGCTGCCCAATTCAAGAAGTCGCCCCGGGGATCGTGGGCGTATTGATTTACATCGAATAGATCCGCGACTCCAAACTTGCCCACCGTGAACACCCACCGATTGAGACCTCGGTCGCCGCCAAGCTGATTGGCTGCCGCCTCGACGGCTTCGCGCTGGCCCGGCAGATTCAGGGCTTGCCTCACAAAAATCCGCGGCAACCGCAGATACGGCTGGTTCCTGCCGACTTTGTAGGCCTCACCACTGGGAAATCCGGCGACGCCCAACGTGTTGTTGAGTCCGAATCCCTGGTCGATTTCAGGGTTGAACCACAATTCCGCGCCCCGCCACAGGCGTTCACCCCAGTAGAGAGTCAGATCAGTGGTCTCCTTCGCCCGGTGCGGCGTGAGGCTGTTGGCTCCGGCGTATGGCGCGTTGAAGTCGGAAACTTCTTGCTCCACATAAGTAAATTGCGCGTGGATGGCCCAGGCTTGCGTCGGCGCCGCGGGCGCGGAGTCAGGGACGCCGGCATCGGCCGCCGCCGCGGATTTGCCGCAGACCAAAAGCACAGCGGCGAGCAGTAGTCCGGCGCACCTCTGCAGGGCGTGGCTGAAAAGGGCACGCAATGCGGGCGCCGTCGAAGCGATCGTGGAAACCATAATAAATCCCTTCGAATGGGGTTCGTGCGCACGCGCGCGCGGGTTGTTGTCCCGGACGTGTAAAATCTCCGGTCGAATCGGCTGGTCGAGCGTTTCGCAAGCAGGCCGTTGCGGACTGAACAATACCCTACCCCCGTATACCAAGGCAACAGGAATCCAACCAGACATGGGTCACGTCGCAAAAGAAAAAACCAAGCTGCTGAATCGACTCAAACGCATGCGCGGTCAGATCGAGGCAATCGAGCGCGCCGTCGAGGCAGACAACGAGTGCGCGACGGTCCTGCAGCAGGCAACCGCGTGCCGCGGCGCCCTGGATGGCTTTATCGCAGAGGTCATCGAGGACCACATCCGCGAGCATATGATCGATCCCCGCGAGCCGCGTGATTCGCCACAGGCGGCTGCGGCGGAGGAATTGATCGACATCGTTCATCAGTACTTGAAGAAATGAGCCCGCCGCGGGCGAGCGCCGCGCATCGCGCATCCCTCTTAAGGAATGGTGAATGATGCGGTAACTATATATGACTGTCCAAAAGCGAACGCTGTTCGTAAAGTCCTTTCACCCGAATCGACGTGGGACCCCCATGGTACAAACGGCAGAGTTGAGCGAAAGCGCCGTTGCCGATGCCGTAGAGCACTGCCCGGGTGTGCCCAAGGGCAGGACCCGCATTGCCGAAGTTCTTTGGCGGCAATTCTTGAAACACGATCCGGCCGATCCGAGCTGGCCCGATCGCGACCGCTTCGTACTGTCCAATGGCCATGGCTCCATGCTGCTGGATGGGCTTTTGCGCCTCACAGGCTACACATCGCCGGTCAAGCCCGGGGTCGAAATCACCCCCGGCCCGCAGGGACAGG
>JALYHU010000189.1 GCA_030776345.1 Pseudomonadota bacterium
TCTTGAATATGCGCGCGGGTTAGGAATCGACGCAGCGCGCGCCGGACGAATTCATGCCGCTCGTCTCGCCCGGTTGGTCGACGAAGGAGCTATCTTGTCCGTTCCTCATATCGCCGAGCTCGAACCCGCGCGGCGGACGGCGATCCTCGTTGTTCAGGCCGTGAGCCTCGAAACCCGGCTCGCCGACGCGACGCTCGCCATGTTCGAGAAATACATGGGCACCCTGTTCAGCCGCGCACGGAACCGCGACGAGCGGCGTTTCCAGGCGCATTGCCTCACCTGAAATGCTCCCACGTTCCGGAGTGTTGCCTCATTCGAATTGCTCCCCTGCGGTGCAGCCGGTGCTGCATCGGCGGGAGCGGATATGGGGCACATGAGCATGGCGACACGGGATGAGTTGGTGGTTGCGCTAGCCGGACGCTACGCATCAAGCAGCCGAAAGCATCGAGGCTGTATTCTGGACGAATTCGTTGCGGTGAGCGGGTTCCACCGCAAGCATGCGATGCGGCTTCTGCGCGCCGGGCGGTCGGGCCCGGGCGCCGGCCCCCGACCTACGCGGCGACTCTATAACGAGGCGGTCCGAGAGGCGTTGATCGTCATCTGGGAAGCAGCGGATCGCGTGTGCGGCAAGCGGTTGCGGCCATTAGTGCCGATCCTGATGGAAGCGATGGAACGGCATGGTCATCTCCAGCTTGCAGCGGAAGTGCGTGCCGGCTTGGTGACGATGAGCGCTGCAACCATTGATCGGGCATTGTCCAAGGTAAAGGAGCAGGCGAGCGGAGGCCCTCGCCGGCGTTCTGCGTCCTCGCCCGGGGTCCGGCGCAGCGTGCCGATTCGCACTTTCGATGGCTGGAATGATCCGGCGCCCGGGTTCATGGAGGCGGATCTGGTCGCGCATAGTGGGCCGGTGGCAGAGGGCAGCTTCATACAGACGCTGACGATGACTGACATCGCGACCGGCTGGACGGAATGCGCGCCCTTGCTGGTCCGCGAGCAGACGGTGTTGGTTGCGGTGCTGAGCGAGATCCGCAGGCGGATGCCGTTCCCTCTGCTGGGGTTTGATACAGACAACGACAGCGTGTTCATGAATGAGACTGTACAGTCCTATTGCAAGGAGGCCAGCGTAGAATTCACGCGCTGTCGGCCATATCGCAAGAACGACCAAGCATGGGTAGAGCAGAAGAACGGCGCCGTCGTTCGCCGTATTGTGGGTTACCGGCGTTTTGTCGGGCTGGAGGCCGCGGCGGCGCTAGGTCGACTGTATATGTCGGTCCGATTGTATGTGAATTTCTTTCAGCCGTCTTTCAAGTTGGCCAGTAAGGCTCGCGATGGGGCGAAGGTGACGAAGCGCTACCATCCGCCGGCTACGCCGTATCAGCGACTGCTGGCCGATCCTCGGACGAGCGTGCCGATACGAGCACGTCTCGGTGCTATCCAGGCGACCCTGGATCCGGTGCGGCTGTTGAGCGAGATCCGTGTTGCCCAGAAGCAGCTTGTCGAAATCGCCGATCGGCCAGTAACGGGCGAGGCAGCTCGGGTCACTGAGCCGACGTTGGCACAGTTCCTCGAAGGCCTCCGCACGTCATGGCAGGAGGGTGAGGTGCGTCCCACAAGTAAGCCGAAGAAGAAAGTCAGTAAAAATTTGCGCCGATGCCCGGATCCATTCCTGACGGTGGCGGCGCAAATGCGTGAATGGTTCGACGCCGAGCCCTGGCGGACGTCTCGAGAACTGCTGGAACGGCTTCAGGCGCAGCAGCCAGATGCTTATCCGATTAAATTGCTCCGAACGCTGCAGCGCCGTGTCAAAGTATGGCGGCGGGAAAACGCACATCAACTGGTATTCGGCGCTAATCCTCCGGGCGGTGAGCCCGAGCAACCCCCACTGCAATCCGTGACGTAACGCTAGATCGCTCATATGCCAGGTTGCCGACTGGGATCAGTGTGCCGCGGTGCTCGCTTCGGGGAAGGTCCGGTTCTCGCCATCCTCGCCATGCTCGCGCGCCAAAGGCGCTCTGCGCGTGGCTCCGGGTGGCTCCGCTCCTCCCATCCCCTGCGCTGCGCGCCGCAGCCACGGCGGCGCCAGGTCGGGGTGGGAAAGCAGGCTCTCCAATCGAACAGGAAAGCTTGCGGTCTTGCGACGACCGGCTGCCGGGACCAGCCAAGCTCTTTATCGGTCACCCGTGAGCAACGTATGTCGTCCCCTCCGTGGTGCCACCATAGAGACCGGAGTGAAGCAACCTCGTGCCGGGCCGTGGCAACTTCCTGCCGATATTCGGGTTGACAAAGCGAGGGGCGCTCGGGAGCATTTAGGTGAGGCAATGCCCGGCTCGCACGGGAGCATTTCTGAATGAGGCAATACGACCGGCCATCAGAGGTGTCGCGGAACAGGCAAGGCGAAGAATGCCCAGCGCAGCATCAAGCGGATCCGCAAGGTCATGCATGTCTTCAAAGGCGAGCACAGCCAGGGCGCAAAGGGCGTGGCGTCACGCAAGCTGTGGCACGCGTTGCATGCGATTGGTAAATACCTCCGAGGCCAAGCCGCATGGCTGGTCAACCACGCCAAACGGTACCGGGCCGGTCTGCGCGTCGAAACGTCGATCACTGAAG
>JALYHU010000190.1 GCA_030776345.1 Pseudomonadota bacterium
TACGACAGGAACGGGAGGTGCCAGTGCAAAGGATTTCGGGTCACATTCACTGTGTTTGGATTGCGTGCCTCGCCGCAGCCGCAGTCTGGTGTTCGACGGCGAAGGCGCAGGCCCTCGTCCACTTCGATTTACCCGCGCAGCCCTTGGCGCGGTCCCTCAACGCGATCGGGACAGCGACGCATACCGACATCGGTTTCAGCGCGGATCGAGTCGCGGGACTCATCGCGCCTTCATTGAAGGCCGACCTCACCGTTGACGGGGCGTTGACGCGAGTGCTGGCGGGGACCGGGTTGCGGCCGAGGCACCTGGATAACCATACCATCCTGATTGGCGCGACGGACTCCTCGGCATCGGTCTCCCGCGGCAAGCCGTGGCGGACGGAAGCGTCCGCCACTCCGGAGCCGGCCATCGCGCTCGCCATGAATAGGGTGGAAGATTCCTCGGCGCGGGCTGCATCCGTGCCGAATAACGCGGCGAACTCAGAGAGCAAAAGCGATGGGGCTCCCCCAAATGAGCTGCAGGAAGTCGTGGTTACGGGGACGCACATACGAGGGGTCACGCCATCGTCTCCCGTGATTCAAATCGCGAGAGAAGAGATAGATCGCTCCGGTTATGTCTCGGTGGCCGATGTCGTGCGCAGTCTGCCCCAGAACTTCGCGGGGGGAAGCAGTCCCCAGACTTCGACGGGCTCAGCGGGACCCGCTAACAACACCAGTTTTGGCGGAGGGTCGGCGCCCAATCTGCGAGGCCTCGGCGCCAGCTCCACGCTGACCTTGATCGATGGTCACCGGCTTGCTCAAGATACCCTGACCGGCGCGGTGGACATCACCCCAATCCCGCTCGACGCCATCGAGAGAGTGGAAGTCATCACCGATGGCGCATCGGCAGCGTATGGTTCGGATGCCGTGGCAGGCGTCGTGAATATCATTTTGCGGGCACCCTCGGACGCAGTGAAAGCGAGTGTATCGTCGGGCTACGCCACGGAGGGAGGCGGGTTGGATAAACGCGCGAGCCTCTTGGCAGGCAGGAGCTGGGACAGTGGTGGGATACTGGTCAATTACGAGCATGAGTCGCAAGACGGCGTGCTTGCATCGCAACGCGATTTTACTTCAACGGTGTATGCGCCCTATACCTTGCTCCCGTCGACCAACCGCAACTCGTATTTTTTGTCCGCCAAGCAGAGCCTTGCTTCAAGTTTGACGGCTTCCTTCGAGGGATTTTACACCTCGCGCGGGGCACAGTTCTTTTCCACAGAGTCTCCGGGCGCCGTTTACAATGTCGCGTCCACCGTTAAGAGCTATGGAGGGACGGGCGCATTGCGTGCCGCGCTGCCGTCGGACTGGGTGGTCTCGATGGAAGGGACGTTCGGCCACCAGCGAACGCGCGAGCCTGCTTACCAAGGGAACGTTCCCGGACCGGGTTCCACGTACCTTTACGAAGAAGACGATACGGGGGGCATGCGTACCGTCGAGATAGCGGCGGACGGTCCACTGTTCAAGGCGCCGGGCGGCACCGCCAGGCTGGCAGTCGGGGGCGGCCATCGCCGCGAGAGTTTCGAGGATGCATTTCTCATCCCGGGTTCGCCGGATAGTGTGGATGGCGGTCACCGGAGCGTCGCCTACGCCTTCGGCGAGCTTGCGGCGCCCCTCGTGTCGGCACGGGGCGAGGGTCGTACTGGCAGACTCGATCTCAATGTCAGCGGCCGTGTCGAACATTACTCCGACTTCGGCCGAGCCGCGATGCCGAAGCTGGGTCTACGCTACTATTTGACGACGAACCTCACGGTCCGGGGAGATTGGGGGAAATCATTCCATGCCCCGACGCTTTATCAGGTCTATCAGTCTCCTGCCATCGCCTTGGAGACGTTTCCGGATCCCAACTCGGCTTCGGGCGTGTCTTCCGTCCTCGTTCGGTCGGGCGGTAATCTGGGGCTTCGTCCGGAACGGGCGGCGACGTGGACTGTGGGCGCGGACTACAGTCCTCAATGGCTCCCTGAAAGTCGATTGGTCGCAACGTACTTCAATATCGCTTATCGCGAACGGATATGGCAGCTGTCGGACGCTTTGTACTCCCTCAGCAATCCCCTCGATGCGTCCTTTGTGACGCGCTATCCGTCGCCGGCGCTGCAGCAAGAACTCATAGGCGAGGAAGGCGGCGCACTGGTTAATTACACGGGCGCGCCCTACGACCCCGCCGCCGTCGCAGCCGTCATCGATTTTCGCAACGTCAATATCGCCCGCCAAAGTATCGAAGGCGTCGATCTTCTACTCAACAAGAAAACCCACCTGTCTTCGTTCGATGTCGATGAATTCTTCAACGGCACCTACCTGCAGCTGCGGAACCAAATTACTCATTTGGCGCCAGAGCAAGAGTTAGCCGGCACTGTCTTTTATCCGCCTCGAGTGCGTGCACGAGGGGGCGCAACGGCAACGCGGCGCGGCTGGTCGGCTACGGGCACGGTGAACTACACCGGACGCGAATCGAATATTTTGGTAACCGGATCGCCACGGGTTGCATCGTGGACCACCATCGATGCGCAGCTAGCCTATGTCGTGCCGCAAGGGGAGCTACTGGCGGGGTTTCGCGCCAGTTTGACGGTGATCAATCTGATGAATCGGAATCCTCCCTATCTCCAATTCAATGCGTATCGAACCGGATTCAACCTTGACTTGGCCAATGTGACTCCCCTGGGACGGTTCGTCACGCTGCAGTTGCAAAAGAGTTGGTAGCCAAAGTGAATAATGGGAAAACGGCGCACTCACGCGCGGCGGGCCAGGAGACTAGGTTGAGACAACTACGTCGAGCGCTACTCGTCGCGGCATGGGGCGCAGGGCTTCTTGCCGGCAGAGGAACTACAGTACGAGCGGCCGCCGCCGAGGGACCCACCGAGCCCGGAACGCCGAAGATCTCGGCAGAGGCTGCATCGGAGATTTCTGGTGCGTCAGGATTTAAAGTCGAAGACTACGCGCAAGTGCGCGTATTCGAAGACCTGCACTTATCGCCGGACGGCGATTTCGTCCTCTACACGACCCGACATTTGCTGAGGGGGGATTCTGGCGACGATCCGGAAGTGTTCGTTCTTGCCACCACCGAAGGGGCAAAGCCCCTCCGTCTCGACTTACCGGAGACCGCTCGCGCGATTCGCTGGGCGGGCAATTCTCACTCGATTGCATTTCTGGCGGACGATCATAACCTGGCCCAGGTGTACCTCTACGACCGGGAGCAGCGCAAAGTATCGCGGATATCCGCCAGTGCGGATCCAGTGGTTGCATTTGAACTGTCGAATTCTGGCAAGGCGCTGGCGTATGTGACAAGGCCAAAATCCGAAGAGACAGCGTCCCTGTACACCAGTCTTCGTCGACGGGGCCCCGGCATTCTGATCGACACCGATACGGTCAACGTCTTTGAGGTGATAGATCCTCACTTCGCGAGCAAGGTCTACGAGCCAAACGCGACGTTGTGGGTGTCCCAATTCGGTGGGCGGCCGAAGCGCATCGACGTGCCTGGAGATCCGGGGTCCTACGCCAGCGAGATGCATTGGTCCGACGATGACTCCATGATCTCGGTGGTCTACATAGGAGACGATGTCGCGCAAGGTTCGACCCGCCTGGAAAGACCCAGCCTCGGTGTGCTCTCGGTGACGGCGGGGAAGTTCCATATCATCGCCGCTGCCTTGGATGCCAAGGGGGTGTCCGCCGGACAGATTTTCAGCGGTGGGGACTGGATTCCGGGACAACACAGACTCGTGGTCAAACGGAGACTCCTCAAGGGTTTTTGGAACTGGGACTATCCGGAGTGGGCAGTAGCCACCACTCAGCCCTTGGATGATCAACGGGATCTCAGATGGCACGCAGTGGATTCCGACTCAGAGGCAAAGATTCATCCGATCACGCCGCGTCACGTGCTCGTCGAAGACAGCATACGGGCCGTCCCCTCTCTGTACGAGTGGAGTAACAAGGGTGTCCGGCGATCCGACATGGTCGCGGAATTCGATGGCACCACCTCGAAGTTTTCATTTGCTCGCAACAACATGATGGTGGCTTTCGTGAGCGAGAGCATGATTAGGCCGCCGGAAATTTACCTTTACAGGAGCGGATATCCCAGGAGCGGCGTCCGGCGCTTGTCTTTCGTCAATCAGCAAATCGCGGCCAAGATGACCGCCTCCATTTCAGAAATAACCTGGACCAGCACCGATGGCACCACCGTCCAAGGGTGGCTCCTGGCGCCGGCCACTTCTTGGGCGAAGCCCTGGCCCGTAGTAACCTATTTGCATGGCGGTCCGGGCGGTCCGATCACCAACAACTTTGCGGCGAATTGGGCGCGTTGGCCGTATCCCTTCGATGTGTACGCTGCCCATGGAATTGCCACATTTTTCCCGAACTACCGAGGATCCGCGACCTTCGGCCGTACCTTCCAGAAGCCGAAGCAACTCGATGGGGAACCCATCGATGACGTGATCACGGGGGTGAAGTCTCTGGTAAATGCTGGAATCGCAGACAGATCCAGGCTCGGACTCTCGGGCCATAGCCACGGCGGATGGCTGGGACCCATGGTGTTGACGCGGTTTCCGATGTTTCGAGCCTGTTCCTTCGCGGAAGGGATGGGCAATGCCGTCGAGGCTTACGAGCTTCTCAATGGGAGGCATCTGCGAGAAATTATCGTGCCTTTTCTAGGTGCGGACCTCTACGACGCTCCCGGCCGATATTTGGAACTATCACCGGACTTGCACTTCGGCAAGGTGCGGTCGGCCAACTTGTTCGAGAGCGGGTCGGAGCAGGGGCTGCTCGAAATGTTGGGTCTCGGTAAGGCGTCGGCGGCCAGCGGGCTGCCGACAGAAAGTGTCACTTATCCGCTAACCGGCCACAACCCCACCGATCCGATGATTCAACGCGACACCGCTCAGAGAAACGCTGACTGGTTTCTGTTCTGGTTACGGGACGAGGAGCGGCAAGATTCGGACGCGGCATCGCAGTATGGGCGCTGGCGGACCGCTAGAACGGATTGGCGCGCTCGTTTCGAGCATGATCCTCCCTGAGCTCGCGCATCGACTCGGGGGCCGCACGCAGCGCACCTGGCTCCCATCGTCGTAGCCACGCCTCGATGTACAACATGCGGATGACGTCGAGAACGCCGACCGTGGTATTGCTGATCGACAGAGACAATGCGCTCTCCAGCTTGTGCCTGTCTAGAATGCCGGCCCGCACCAACAGGCCATCCCACAGCGTCTCGCGAAGGAAAGACGCGTGATGGTTGACGAGCGCATGCAGCCACTGCGAATTGGTGCCCTTGCCCACGCGGTTTATCACGGACGCTGGTAATACCTTGGAAAAGGCATGGCGCGCGACAGCTCTCTCCCTGCCGTCGCGAATGTGCAGGAAGCTTGCGATTTGTAGCGACAGCTCCACCAAGGGCTGGCTCGAGAGCGGCGATATCAAAGCGGGATCACCCGGCGCGCCGAATGCGAACGGGATCTCGGCGAACCCCGATGTCATCGTGAACAAGCCGTATATGATGGCAAAGCGCCCTAAAGGGACGCCTTCGCTCTCCAAGAACCAGGGATGAATATACCGGGATGCCACTGACCTATAGCTCGCGAGTGCGTCGCTGGAAATGAGACCATTCGCTGACGCGTCGTATCCGGCCGCCTCGATGTATTTGAGAATACTCCAATAAGCCTGTTGGTTCTTTTCGCGACGCTCCCGGAACCCAATCCGCAGCGCCTTCCAACCCGAAATCTTCTCGAGAAGCGCATAGTCCGCGGCAACCCGGAATGCCCCTAAATTCAGGCGGTGGATCTGAAGATAGTCGGCTACCTCGTGGCCGGTTCCGCCCCCGAAAACATTGTCGCCCAGTTCCCCGTCAAAGACGGCGGATGCGCCATGGGATCTTGCAAGCGCGAGATCGCGAGCATAGCGATCGAAGGCACTGAAGGATAGGAGCGGCCTCGAGGTTCGCCGGCAACTCAATATCATCTCGAGCGACGCGTCCTTCGATCTTTCCAACTCGAGGAGCTTCACGCCGAGTTTCGTCGCGACGGCACGAGCGTACCGGCGCTCATCCCCCAGTTGGTCAGAATAGTAGGTCGCGCAGGTAATGGCCGGCCGGCTCGGGGACTGCGCCATGCACCCGAGGACGATGGATGAGTCCAAACCGCCGGACAACAACAGCACTGCAGTGGGATAACGTGAGGCCCAGCCATCGATGTTTTCCTGTGTTGCCTCGCGGAGAAGTCGTGAAGCAGCCTCGAAGTCTTGGACTTGCACCCGGCGGGATATCTCCCGGGGGTCCCAATACCGCGATGTGGTGCTACCCCGACTGTCGACAGAAACAGCATCACCGGCTTGGACCTCCGTAATCTCTCTGATTCCGGTGGAGGACGTAAGATAGTCGCCATTGGTGGCCTGAGCGGCCACCAGGTCCCAATCAATGGTAAGCCGCGTCAGATGCAGTGAGGAAAAGTCATCGGCCGAAGAAAAGAAGACATGTACGCCACTCACACGCGATTGGAAGCACGGCACGCTGCTCATGGGGGACCGCAAGACCGTGCTTGAATGGCTGCTCGAGTAAAGAAATGCAACATATGAACCCCAGCAATCCTCGATGAGATTTCGCCCGTGGGTGCGAGCAATGTTCGATGTGAACGCGCCGCTGCACTTGCCGCCGGCGACGGGGGCGAGTGGGTCGCCTCGCAAGAACATCTGGCCCAGTATGACGCCGCCATGGTTGGGCAGCGGCATCGAGCGCTGTTCGATTTCCGTGTGATGCATCCAAACAGACAGGCCAGGCTGGGCGAAACAGCATTGAAAGGCGGGAAGCGACTCGCTGATGCGTTCCCGGACCATGCGCGGAGTATCGGTTCGTTCGGTCGTAGGATCCCAAACCATGGCGATATATCGGACCATACCGTTTCGGCTATGCGGCAAAGATGGGGATGGTCAAAAGTGCCGTTTCGGGAGAATCAACCAACATCACATTCGAGACTTGCACCCAAGCGTGCGCAGAAAACGGTTTCGTGCTCACGCCAAACACCAATGTCGGCGCTATGCCGTGCCAGTAGAGATAGCGCGTCAGCACCAACGAGTCGAACAAACATTCATTCCTCCGAGAATATAGCCAAAGACTGACGCGACGAAAACGCGACACGAGCGTTCCAAGGTGGACGGGCTCCGGTGCTAGCCGGTGAGGATCCGCGCCCCGTCTCAGGGACTGGATGCTCCGAATGATGCTCTCCAGCCTGTTGAGCTTCAGATTCGCCCAAATGTAAGCGATGGATAGAATCAGCGTAATGTCCATCCATAATCCAAATGTAACCGAGATGGTGCCGTGGACCTCGTGCGGCAATGTTTCCGTGGGTGCGGGTACGTCCTTCGGCCGAAGGGCCGGCGACTCGGGTGGCGACCGAGTCAGCAGTCGCTTTCGCCAGAGTTCGACCAGTATGGAGGTGTCCGCGGCGGATAGGGGGACCGATATGGCCTGCGGCGCATTTGGGGAAACAGGCCATTCGCTGATGCACTGCCGGAATGCGCCGAGATGGTCTGCGGGGGTGCCCAGATATTTTCCGGTACGAAAATCCAGAAAGATCGCGCCCTCCGGGGTCTCGCACCCCGCTGCATTATTCGCGAAATAGTACATGTCAGCCACAGGAAGAGCCGGGGGACACAACAGGGGCCGGGAATCAAAGGTCTGGCACGCAGATTCGCTACGTGCCAGCCCGATGGCTCTACTGCATCTTGCCGTTAAAGGTTGAGTCGCTGACATACGGGATCAAATTGTGCTTGGTCGCTGTCGCAATGTTTCCGAGTTCGACGATCATGACGTTCTCCTTGAGTTACTGATTGGTGGCATCCACCACCGATTCGGTGGCATGAAGACCATGACTACCGCCGAAATGAAATGTCAACAAAAAATACCGCACAGATATAAATCATCGCGACCAGAATGGGGCTTTGCAGAATTGCGGAGACTGGGGCGCCGACGAAAAGTGCGCCGCCGGGCGCTTCAAGCGCACGATTCGGCAACTATGCGTTCCGCGGTCCAATGGATGTAAAAAGTTCGAAACATGCACATGCCCGACACCGCGATGGGACATTAAAAGCGTCGTGTGTCGATGAAGCTCCGCCAAATGCCCGTTGCCTGACACCCGCGACGCGCCATAACTACGACCCGTCGTCGCCGAAGCGCGCACCCGAAGCCCTCGGTGGGCACGCCACCGGTTCCGTATGAAGTCTTGCGTGACTATAGGTCACGCAAACTGGTACAAATCGTCGCTTTACGCGGCGTGATATCCGGGGCACTCTCGAATGCGCGGAGTTGGATGGCTATGCAATGAGATACCGTGATGCCACGTCTCGCACGACTGCCGTCGATTCCATTTGGGTGGTACTACGTCGCGTTGCATGGTGCGGCCGACCGAACCATTGTCACAAGTCCTGCGGAGCTCGCAACGGTGCTGGAACTGCTGCGGGCAGCGCTGCGCGAGCGAGGCGCGCGACTCCATGCGGGCTGCGTTGCCGAGCGAGAGATCCATCTGGTGCTTCAAGCGGGCGAAGTGCCGCTGAGCGCGATCACCGGCGGCTTTCAACATGAGTACGCACGGCTGTTCAATCTAAGGCACGATGCGCGCGGTCCGCTGTTCCGGCCGCATCATCGGGTGCTGTTGTTCCAGCACCAACGCTGGCTGGTACCACTGGTGCACTTCGTTCACCGAATACCGTTGCGCGAGGCACCCGGCAGTCATCCCGCGGGCCTTTGCTGGAGCAGCGATGAGGCGTACCGCGGGAACATCAAGCATGATTGGATAACCACCAACGTGGTCCTGCGCATGCTGTCCCGCGGAGCCTACAGCCGACGGATTCAAGTAGAAGCGTATCGAAGAATGGTCGACCGTGCACCGGAGCCGGATCAGCTCAGGTTGATCGGGCATGGTTCGGCCCAGGATCCACGGCTGTTGGGCGATGCACAGTTCATCGCTGACGTATGGCGTGCCGCCGGTCGGCGGCTGCCGGACCGAGGGCGTCGGCCGCAGAATCTGGACACAGCCATTCCAGCCCTCACGATGCAGGTAATCGAGCAATTTCACGCCCTATGCGATGAGCGACTATCACGGCGCCAAGCCGTTGCCTGGAGGCGTCTGGTGACCTACGAAAACGTGCGCTCGAGATCGCGCAGGCGCCCGCTGCCGATGGTGCGAGCCTTGAGCGTGTCGTGCCTCATCGAGCATCACGTGGCAAGCCCGGTGCAGGCGGCGCGCTTCTTCGACTGCGCTCCACGATCGGTAGCTGCACGCAGGCGACGGTATTATCAAGCGCTGTTTCAAGAGATGTTCGGAGCAAGGCCCGAATCGATTATCGGCGCCGGACGCGGCGGTGACGGATGAACCGCACTCGGGGAAACATTCGTGAGCTCGTGGGCATCATCTGGAGCGATTCGGACCGCTTGGTAAGGCGCCGTCTGGGGGCTGTCGTGCTGCTCGTCATCGCTGCCTCCGTGTTGACGGCGCTGGGACCGCTGGCTCTGAAGCGCCTGGTGGATGGCTTCACGGGGCAGCCGATGGGAAACTCTCTATGGTCTTCGTCATCCATTTTGGTCAGCGCATACGTCCTCAGCCAATTTCTGGCGCGAGCGGTGGGCGAAGTCCGCGGTCTCGTGTATGCGCGCGCGGAGAGGCGCATGTGCTGCTCCCTAAGCGGCCGTCTCTTCGCACACATCCTGCGGCTGCCCTTGCGCTTTCATTGGGAGCGAAGGACCGGCGGGATCAGTCAGTCTTTGGAGAACGGTCTACAGGGCTACCAAATGATCTGGCATCACCTCATTTTTACGTTCCTTCCGGTCGCCGCCGAATTGGGGACCATTATTCTCGTGCTCGTGCGTCTCGCACACCCGGCCCTCGTGGGCTTGTTCTGCGCTGCGCTGCTGTGCTACGCGGTAGCCTTCACCTATGGTGCAAAGGGCATTGCCCGATTGGCCAAGAGCGCATCTGCCGCCCATGTAGACGCAGCCGCGCAGATGACCGACGCCATTTTGAATGTGGAACTGGTGAAGGACTTTGCGGCGGAGGCCGTCGTTCAGGAGCGAATAGGCCGTGCGCTGTCGCGCACCGAAACGCACTGGGTGAGCTTCTATCGGCGGTACGCCGTCAATGGAGTTTGCATCTCCGCCATCTTCGCAGCCTTCCTTGCGGTCGCTACGCTGTATGCCGTGCGGGAAGTCGAGGTTGCCCGTTTGAGCGTGGGGGATTTTGTCCTGATCATGACGTATATGCTGCAAGTCATTCGACCTGTGGAGGCGCTCGGCTATGCGGTGCAGGGAATCTCACAGGGCGCGGCCATGTTGGAGAAAATGCTTGCATTGTTCCACGAGAAAGGGGAACCGCAGGGACCGGGGGCGGCTTTCCCTCATGGAGGACCCGGACAATTGGAATTTGAAGATGTGACGCTGTCCTACGGTCCACACCGGGCGGCGCTGCAGCGTGTGAGCTTCAAGATCCCGGCGGGCAAGACCGTGGGCATCGTCGGGACGAGCGGCTCGGGGAAGTCGACGCTCGTCCGGCTACTGATGCGTCTGGTCGAACCGGACGGCGGAAGAATTTTGCTCGATGGCGTGCCGATCGCCGATCTCTCGTTGGCGACCTTGCGTCGAGCGATTGCCGTCGTCCCGCAAGACACCGTGTTCTTCAACGCCTCGCTCCGCGACAACATTGCTTTTGGCAAGGTAGATTGCACGCAGGAGGAGATCGAGCAGGCGGCGGCACGGGCGCATCTTCATGATTTCATCTCCGGCTTGCCCGATGCCTACGATACCAACGTCGGGGAGCGAGGACTCAAGCTTTCAGGCGGCGAACGGCAACGGCTGTCGATCGCCAGGGCAACGATCAAGCGCCCGCGGATTTATGTGTTCGATGAAGCCACATCGGCGCTGGATCCGGCGACCGAACTGGCAATCGTCCAAAACCTGCGGGAAATATCCCGGTCCATCACCACCCTGGTGATCACCCACAGGCTGTCGACGGTCGAACATGCGGATGAGATCCTCGTGCTCGAGACCGGAAGGGTGGTGGAGCGGGGGACGCACGCGTCCTTGCTCCGACAACATGGCCGATACGCAGCGTTTTGGACGGCACAGCAGACGGGGTTCGTGGCCGCCTAGCATTGCCGGGTCGAGAGCAAATCCTCATCAGCCCTGCACGACATCGGCAACGTGTTCGGCGATTGCGAGCGCAGAGGTCAGCCCAGGCGACTCGATACCGTAAAGGTTCACAAGCCCCTGCACGCCGTGTACATCGGCACCCTGAATCACGAAGTCCGCCGCGGGGTTATTCGGCCCATGAAGTTTGGGTCGAATGCCCGCGTATCCGGCTTGAAGAGACCCATCGGGCAACCCCGGCCAGTACCGGCGAATTGCCGCATAGAAGCGCTCCGCTCGTGCCGGATCGACCGTGTAATCCAACCGCTCCACCCATTCCACATCGGGCCCGAACCGCCCCTGGCCGGCCAGATCGAGCGTGAGGTGAACTCCCAAGCCGCCGGGCTCCGGGACGGGATACACCAGCCGCCGGAAGGGTGTCCTGGTCCGCAGCACATAGTAATTCCCCTTGGCGAAATGAGCCGGAGGAATGCTCGACGGCGGCAGCCCGAGGCGGCGCGACACCTCCTGGGCGTGCAGGCCGGCGCAGTTGATGACGATGCGTGCGGCCAGACCCGTCAACTCTTCAGGGCCGGCCTGCAAGTCAATGGCGGTGCCATTGCATTGCCCGCGCCGTACCGCGGAGCGAAACGCAATCACTCCGCCGGCGTTTTCGAAGTCTGCCTGCAGCGCCAGCATGAAACCGTGGCTGTCGACGATGCCGGTCGACGGCGAAGACAGCGCGGCAACTGCATTCAGCTCCGGCTCGATGGCGTGTACTTGGTCGGCCGTAAGCCAGTTGAGATCGGCGACTCCGTTGGCGAGGGCCCTACCCGCGATGGCTTCGAGTTCGGGGATCTGCCCGTCGTCGGCAGCCACGATCAGCTTGCCGCAGCGTCGATACGGGACGCCGCGAGCTTCGCAGAACTCGTACAGAAGCCGTTTGCCCGCCACGCAAAGGCGAGCCTTCAGGGATCCGGCAGGGTAGTAGATGCCTGCATGGATCACTCCGCTATTGCGCGAGCTCGTTTCGGTACCGATCGCGGACTCTGCTTCCAGAATCAACGTCTCGCGACCACGCAGCGCCATGGCCCGCGCCACCGCCAAACCCACCACACCCGCTCCAACGACAACGCATTCGATCGATTCGGTCATTGACCTGCCGTCAAGGTGGGGATATCACCGCACTTTACCCTGGGTCGCTCGACCATGTGCCCGCGCATGATCCACCACCCACGCCATCAGGCCTGCATGAGCTACATCTTCAGATGCAATTTAAGTTCTGCGCCCAACCTAATGCGGGCGGGCTACACGGACATCTCCCCCCTTAACCCACCTTTCGCTTGTGTTTGTGGACAATAAGATATATCTTATAATCTATTTTAAAGTAATAGGAGATATACCATGTTTAATCGAAGAGAGGCTGGCCAGCATGGTCACTCGGGCGGTGTGGCATGCGGGCATGGGCGCCATCGCGGCACGGGAGTTCGAGGCTTGCGTGGCGGACGAATGGCATCGGCTGGCGACCTGCAACTCATCATCCTGGCCTTTCTGGCCGAGCGGCCGAGCCATGGCTACGAAATCATCAAGGCTGTTCAGGAACGCTCGAACGGCTACTACACCCCGAGTGCCGGTATGGTCTATCCGTCACTGACCTACCTGGAGGAACTCGGTTATGCGAATGTCGCGGCCGAAGGTTCGAGAAAGTTGTACAGCCTCACCGACGCAGGCAGGACCCATGTCGAGCAAAATCGCGAGCGCATCGCGGCGCTGTTCAACGAGTTGACCCGCGTCGCGCAGAAGATGCAGCGGGCGCAACGCGCTTACGATGCCGAAAACGGCGTATCCGAGGGCGGTCTGGACGAGGTCCGTCGCGATCTCAAGGCGGCGTTGTTCGACGTCATTGACGCACCCGCCGCGGAACAATCGCGCGTTGCCGGGATCCTGAGCCGCGCGCTCGCCGAGATCAACAATAGGTAAATAGTGCCACCGCCCGCGTTGTGATGACCGCGGAATCGGCGAGGCATCGCGCGGTGGCTTAGATCAACTCCACGACATTGGCAAAGTCCAAACGCGGACCCCGCGGCCGCGGTACGCTCTGGTCCGCATAGCCTATATTGGCCAAGAAATTTACGC
>JALYHU010000191.1 GCA_030776345.1 Pseudomonadota bacterium
CCCTGCGATTGCGAGTAGCCGATGCCGCCGCCGAATTGCCCCGGCAAGCCTTCCTTGATGTTGTAATCCACGTCCACGAGGTCCGGGCTGCCGGCCACCGGCTTGGTCTCGAACTCCACCTTTTCCACGTAAGGCAGACGCTGCAGACGCTCTTTCGAGCGCTCGACCGCAGAGTTCGACAACCAGCCGCCCTCGAGCTGGCGCATTTCGCGGCGCAAGGTCTCGTCGTTGATGGCACTGACGTTGTTGAAATTGATGTGCCGCACGTAGACCCGATTGTTCGGTTCGATGAAGAACGTGAGCGATACGGTTTTCTTCTCGTTGTCGGGCGTCGGCACCGGATCGATCTTCGCGAACGCATAGCCGTCGGCGCCCAGCCGGTAACTCATCAGTTCCTGGGAGCTGGTCACCGCCTTGCGCGAGAAAATGTCGCCCGGCTTGATGAGCAGCAGCGCGCGCAGCTGGGCTTCGGGGACCACCATGGTGCCAGCCAGCTTGATCTCGGATACCTTGAAAACGTCGCCTTCGTTGACGTTCACCGTGATGTACATGTCGTCTTTTTCAGGCGCTATGGCCACCTGCGTCGACTCGATCTGAAAATTCGCGTAGCCGCGATCCATGTAATATGAACGCAGCTTCTCCAAGTCCCCGGTCAAGGATTCGCGCGAGTAGCGATCGTCTTGCTTGTACCAGGACAGCCAATTCGGCGTCTTCAGCTCGAAACTGCCGAGGATGTCCTTTTCCTTGAACTTGGTGTTGCCCACCAGGTTGATCTGTTCGATCTTGGCGCGTTTGCCTTCCTTGATGTCGACCACCACGTCCACCTTGTTGCCGGGCAGATCGGTGATCTTGGTATCGACGCGCACCGCATATTTGCCGCGGCTGAAGTATTGGTCGGTGAGATACTGCTTGACCTCATCGAGCACCGACCGATCGAAGGTCTTGCCGGTGGCCAGACCGACATTGCGCAGACTCTTCTGCAAATCCTCCGTCTTGATGTCCTTGTTGCCTTTGATCTCGAACTTCGCGATCGACGGGCGTTCGATCACCACCACCAGCAACGTGTTGCCGTCGCGGCGCAGTTCCACGTCGCGGAAAAATCCGGTGGCATACAGCGCCCGCATGGCCTCACCGATCCGCTGGCCGTCCAACCGATCGCCGATGTTCACGGGCAGATAGTTGAATACCGTACCTTCGGAAATGCGTTGGAGTCCCTCGACCCGAATGTCGCCGATGGTGAAGGATTCCGCCGGAGCAGCGGCATGTACTATCGAATAGAAGGGTTGAATGGCCCAAGCGACCAACAACCCCGCGCGCAATTCAAACCGCACGCGGCAATGACGGACTGTGAGTGCGATGGACGCCAAAGCTGAGCCAACAGCGACGGAGCGGAGCAAATTGCAGATTGATCATGATTCCCCGTTAATTTAACTGTCTCAAGACATCGTTCATTGTTCCACCCGGATCGCCCGTGAGCATGCTCGCCACGACGTGCGGGCGCCGGCTTGCGTCGGCGTGCAATATCCTAAAGAGCCGGACAGGAGACGAAGCGAGAGGCCGCGCGCTTCTCAAAGACCATTGCACTCGCTGCAAAGTTCAAGCATCGATGAAGAAACGCGCGAAGCGCAACCAGTCGCCCTGCAGGCCGAGCCCGCTATTGTGCCCGAATGAACGCTGTGGCGATTGACCAAATGTTCCGGGTGCCGCAGGGGGTCGCTATTCCAGGGTACGAAGGGGCAGCATGTCTCGGTCGACCTTCAGGACTGCTTTACAACGTTCGCCCATACCTATATCGTCTCGCGAGCCGCGGATTCTCGACGCCCCCCCATGGCGCCGTGATCGCGATATCCCGCCGAGGGCCCGCCCAGCCCGCGGCGGTTCGTTCGCGCCCAACGGGGCTCGGCGTGCGCGAAAGCCCGGTCGCGCTAACCGTTGCTCATGCGGACCGAGCGCGGAGCAAGTCGAGTGCTACGTCGACGATCATGTCCTCTTGACCGCCCACCAGCCGGCGGCGGCCGATCTCGACCAAAATCGCGCGGGTATCCAGGCCATAGTCGGCGCTGGCCTTCTCGGCGTGGCGCAGAAACGAGGAATAAACGCCAGCATAGCCCAGGCTCAGAGTTTCACGGTCAACTCGTACCGGCCGGTCTTGGATCGGGCGAACGAGATCCTCCGCGGCATCCATGAGCTTGAAAAGATCCGTACCGTGCTTCCAGCCCTTGCGCTCGATTGCCGCGATGAAGACCT
>JALYHU010000192.1 GCA_030776345.1 Pseudomonadota bacterium
CCCAGCATGCAGCCGGGCGCGAGTCCCGCCAAGACCAAGCTCAACGATTATCGGTGGATCATCGAGGAAGACCGCACCTTCCAAATCGATGCCAACCAGGTGAACACGGGCGCGCCGACGCCGAGTCTTGGAACCAATTTCCATACCAGCTATATGCCGGTGGTCGCCGCCGGCTGCGTCGGCACGCTGGCTTGCGAGTCCGGACAGACCGTATTGGACTCCACGGGCAATCACTCGCCGGCGGTGTGCGACGTCGGCAACGGCGTGTGCCGAACCACGGCCGCCGGCACCCAACTCGTGGGTCAACAAACCCCGGTAGACCCCAGCCAGGTGCACCTCGATCCGGCCAAGCGCTACTACATTTCCATTCTACCGGGCGATGCAGGCAATTCCTTCACCAGCGCGGCCGGTGCGCCGGTCCCCACCACGGATGCGAACGGTAATCCCACCACACGGCAATTCGACATCGCCAAGGACTGCGGCGTCTATGATCCGAAATCGTCGAAGTGGGCTCCGGGCACCGGCGTGTGCGGCCACAGCATGGGCGGGGCGCCGATCAGCGCGAGTTTGAACGCCGGCCAACCGGTCAACGTGCTGGTTCAAGAAACGCCATTTCTGCCGTCGAAGATTTCGGTGTTCGTGTTCGAGGACGATTATCCGCTCAACGGCGAGAACGATGCCGGCGGCGGTGTCGACGTGTTGGCTCCCTTCGAGCCCGGCCTCGGCGGCTTCGAGGTCAGGCTGTGGGATGATGCGGGTGGTCCGGGCGACGCCACGGGGCAGCTCACCCACGACATGTTCAACATGCCTCTGTCCAATAGTCTGGCGGGCACCATCGATCCGAGCACCGGCTTCGACGCCTGCCCGATCTCCCCGACATCCAAGGACGGCCTGGTCGGCAGAATCGTGACCTGCCCGACGTACGAGAGCGGCAAGGATTCTTCCGGAAACCCGATTCTCTCACCGCTCGCCGGCCAGGCGGTGATCGCCAATATGATGCCCGGCCGATATGGCGTGCAGGCCGATCCGGGCGCGGATCGAGCGGCCCGCGGCGAAGAATGGCTGCAGACCAATACCTTGGACGGGCAAAAAGCTCACGACTCCTTCATCAAGGTGGGCGGCCCGGCGTACTTCCAGGAGTTCGGCCCGGCAGGCTTTCACGTGGTGATCGGCTTCGCGAATCCGGCCATCATCAACGGCCGCCTCGGCGCACCCGGCGACGGCAAGGGATTGGAATGCTCGAATCTCGCGACCACGGATTGCAAGAATAAAGTCACGGGCACAATTACCATGGAGCGCCAGAGCCGCGGCCCGGACCAGCGGCTGTACAGCAGCGGCAACAACGCTGCGCTGAGCTTTACTCAATGCTACGTGAGCTTGGGCGATCCGGACGGCATGGACATCGCATTCACCAAGTGCGATGCCAATGGCAATTTCGAACTGGACAATATTCCCAATGGCAACTGGCGGGTCACGGTGTTCGACCAATGGAATGACCAGATCGTCGACGGCTTGTCCACGCCGGTGCAGTTGACCGGTAGCGGCTACAACTTCGGAGAACTGCCGCGGCAGCAATGGCACACCGACGTGATGACCAGCACCTTCCTCGACTTGAATCAAAATGGCGTTCGGGACGCCGATGATCCGGGCCTGCTGTTGGCATCGACCAACAACCGCTATCGGGACGGGAGCTATTCCAATCTCAACAACACGGACCTGAACGGGCACGCGGCCTTCAACGAGATCTTTCCGCTGTTCAATTGGTACGTGATCGAATCCGATACCACCCGCTACAAGCAGACCGGCGTGCACGTCGTGTACGATGCCGGCGGCCCGGCGGACGGCACCACGACCGACGGCAGCTCGGGTAGTTCCACCATAGCCGCCAACCTGGCCAACACGGTCGAGAAAAATCCGGTGCCGCCGCTGCTGCGCGTGCCCGGCGCCGTGTACTGCGACAATGGCGACTGCACCAATTACTCCATCAAAAATGGTCCAGCCTCGAGCGCAACTCAGGCATCCACATCCACGGGACGCATCGACCCGCCGTGGGCCACCACCGAGGGCTGGCAGGGTTTCATCGGCTCGTACGAGTTTCTCGAGTTCGGCAAGACGCCGTACATCAAGGGCGAGAACGGCGGCATTCACGGTGAAGTGATTTATGCCTCGACCCGTCCCTTCGACGATCCGGCGCTGCTCATTCACACCACGTGGACGCCGGACGTACCGGGCGTGACCATCAACCTGTACCAGGAGGGCGTGGCGGCCGACGGCACGCCGACCCTCACCAAGGTGGACTCGACGGTCACGACCAGCTGGGACGATTGGGCCCAGGGCTTCCGCAGCGATGGAATCCCCAACATGAACTGCCCGGGTCAGGCCGATGCGGCGCATGACCTCTTCTTCTACACGCTGAAGGATACGCCGCAAGGCCTGAATCCGACCAAAGCACTGCCGAAGGATTCGCAGTTCAAGTGCTACGATGGCCTGCACAACTTCAACCAAGTGCAGCCGGCGCCCTACGATGGCATGTACAAATTTCCGAGCGTCACGGCCATCAATCCGTCGTCGGGCAAACCGACCTTCAGGCTCGATCCGGTGACCGGGCTCACGGTGCCCAACGCCACGGCCACCAACGGCACTCCCGTCAACAACGGCACGAATTGCTCGATTTGCGTCTCGAATCCTTCGGGCGATGGCACTTTCATGCTGCCCGCCGGCAAGTACGTGGTCGAAGTGGTAGTGCCGCCCGGCTATGAACTCGTCAAGGAAGAGGACAAGAACATCCTCATCGGCGACAACTACATCGCGCCTGTGACTCAGCAGTTTGCCGGCATCGGCAACGTATTCATCCTGCCCGACCAGGCCGCGGTGAATGCGCAATACAACGCGAACAACGCGCAGAACTCGACCACGAATCTCGGCCAGGCGGTGCTGCCCATCCACGAGGGCGACACCGGCAGCGTCGAATCCAAGTGGCCCTGCGTCGGTGAAATGCGCATCGTGCCCGACTTCATCAGCCTGTTCCCCAATTCCAAGGAGGTGGCGCCCTTCGCCGGAGCGCGGCGTCCCCTGTGCGACCGCAAGGAAGTCATGGTCGAGGATCAGACCGGGGCGCTGGCCAAGTTCTGGCTCTTCAGCTCGACCCACGTGGCCGCGCACTTCAGCGGCTTCATTCTCGATGATTTGTCATCCGAGTTCGATCCCTTCTCGCCGCAATTCGGCGAGAAGTTCGCCGTGCCCAACCTGCCCGTGTCCATCAAGGATTTCGCGGGCAACGAAGTGCTGCGTACGTACACCGACCAATGGGGCGTGTACAACGGCTTGAACTATTCCACCTGGGAGGTCAACCCGCCCAATCCCACCGGCTATGCGCCGACGATGATGGTGGCTTGCATGAACGATCCGGGGAACGGCGCGACGCCCGACCCGAACTTCAATCCCTCGTACAGCCAGTTCTGCTACGAAATTCCCTATATGCCCGGCCAGACCCAGTACATGGACACGCCGGTCGTGCCGACCGCGGCCTTCGCGGAAGGTTACAACCCACCTGATTGCGCCTACCCGGATGCGACGCCGGCGATCGCATCGGTGGCGGGCGACGGCATCGGGCCGTGGGTGAGCGCGGCGGGTAAAACCTTGACCATCACCGCATTGGGCAATGCTCAAGTGCAAAATCCAGCGTATTCCGGACCGCAGGCGACGACGGCGCCGTTCAACCAGAAATTCATCAATAGGCATTATGGCTTCGGCGGCACCCAGGGCACGGTGACCATCGGCGGCATCAACGCGCCGGTGACCACCGGAGGTTGGAGCGACACGACGATCACGGTCACGGTGCCGAACGGTGTGCCGTCATGCTCGGTCGACGGATCGCCGTTGCAGCGGAACACGCCGACCGGCACGTCCAAAGAGAAATGCGGCCAGCTGGTGATAACGGCGGCCAACGGCAAGCAATCCATCGATGCGGTGACCGTCACCGTCGGCGGCAAGGGGCCGACGTACGTGACGGCGGAGAACGCCACCGGCAATGCGGTCCAACACGCCATCGACATTGCGCTGCCGGGTGATCTCATCATTCTCGGCCCCGGCACCTACAACGAAATGTTGTTGATGTGGAAGCCGGTTCGCTTGCAGGGTGTGGGCGCCGCCTCGACGACCATCAACGCCAATACCCATCCGTCCGGCAAGATGGATCCCTGGCGCAGACAGGTGAATTGCCTGTTCGGCCTGGCGCTGAACGGCAGCCTACTTGCCATGGGGAACGCCTACGATCCCACCGGCGTGTATTCGAATCTGTGCCCGGGTCTGAAGCCGACCGATCCCTTGTCCATGCAAGGCAAGGTCGACCCCCTGCCGCTCGAGGGCATCATCGGTTGGGACACCACGTTGAACGGCAATCTGGCGCAGCTATTGCAGGAACCCTCATTGATGGGAGCCTACGAAGGCGCGGCGATCACGGTGCTCGGCAAGGGCGAGACCCTGAGCATCGATGGCAGCGCGACCAGCGAAGGTGATTTCCCAGCCAACTCGCGTACGCTGACCAGCAGCAACGCGGATTGCGCGAAGTTCCCCAGCAACTATCTGTGCAATCCGTCGCGCATCGACGGCTTGACGCTGACCAATAGCTCGCAAGGCGGCGGCGGTATCTACGTGCACGCGTGGAATCACTATCTGGAGATCGCGAACAACCGCATCCACGGCAACGCGGGCACGCTGTCCGGCGGCATCAACCTGGGTCAGGGCGAATCTCCGGACGCGATCCTCGACGCGCGCGGTGTGCAGCAACCGTTCCTGTTCTACAAGAACGTGCGCATCCACAACAACTCCATCACCGCGAATTCTTCGTATGGCGACGAATTGTTCTCCGCCTCTCCCTCGGCCGCCGGCGGCGTGACCTTCTGCACGGGTGCAGACTACTACCAGTTCAATTACAACTGGGTGTGCGGCAACCTGAGCACGGGCGATGGCGGCGGCATCTCTCACGAGGGATTCAGCTATAACGGCAACATTTCGCACAACTGGATCCTGTTCAATCAGAGCAACAACATCACTCTGTCGACCAACGGCGGCGGTATCTCGGTGTTGGGCGCCTCCCCGGACGGTATGACGGCGACCGGTGTCGAATGCGGCAACACCATTACCGATGCGGATTGTGCACCGGCACTGAGCGACGGCACCGGGCCGGGTCTCGTGATCGACAGCAACCTCATCATGGGCAACACGGCCGAGAGCGGCAGCGGCGGCGGCATCCGTCTGCAGACGGTGAACGGCACCGAGGTGCAGCGGTTCCCCATGGATCCGGGCCAGTGGTATCAGGTGGACATCACCAACAACATCATCGCGAACAATGTGGCGGGCTGGGACGGCGGCGGCATCTCCTTGCAGGATGCGCTGAAAGTGGAGATCATCAACAACACCATCATGTCCAACGACACGACGGCATCCGCCGGAGTGCTGTTCAATACCTTGGGTGCGCCTGGCGCCAGCACGCCGCCTCCGGGCTGCGACCCTTCGACGAATCCCACGTGCACGGGCTCCGAAGTGACGACATCGACGATCCAGCCGGCTGGATTGGTGACCATGCAAAACACGGCGAACTTGACCGCGGCCTTGCCGAAGGCCACGGGCAATTCGGGTGTGTTGTGCCCGGCAGGCCATCCGAGCCGCACGCTGAACGGCGCGTGCAGGACTCTCTCCGTGCCGCGCATCGAGAACGATGTGTTTTGGCAGAACCGCGTGTTCCACATTAAGGTGGGTGGTCTGGGCACCGGCACACTGAGCCAACAGAACCTGGTGACGCTGATACCCCAGTTGAATCAGGCGGCCACCGGCGCGTGCACCAGCGGTGCCTCGTACTGGGATATCGGTGTGCGCGGCGACACGGGTCCGGATAACCACAATTCGGGATTCACGCTGGCGCCGACCTATTCGATATTGACCGATACCACGGCGGCTTCCGGCTATGGCGCGCCCGCAGCGAATAACAAATCGAGCAATCCGAACGTGGTCAGCCAGTACTGCAACGGCTCGCATGTGCCGCCGGAGAACGGAGGCTTCGGCTTTGCGGTACCGCCGGGTATTGCCGACGCGACGACGCCGAATCCCATCTTCAATCTGCAGCCGGCGGCGACGGTGGACGAAGGCAATAACTGGATCAACATGACCTACGGCCCGTTGAGCCTGGCGAATGCGACGCTGCTGCCGGAGTCGACAACGGCACCGACGGCGGTCATCCCCGGAACCGGCAACGGTAACTACGGACTGACGGCGACGTCGCCGGCCATCAATTTCATTCCCCGCGGCACGACGAATTTCGAGCAGGCACCGTCGGTGGACTTCTTCGGCACGCCGAGGAAGACCAACCGCGCGGTCGACGCGGGCGCCGTGGAGTTCGTGGGACCCGCGGTGGCGGTGGCCAACGTGACGCCGGGATCGCTGGCTTTTGGCAACGTGAGCACCGGCAGCACCAGCCCGGCTCAAGCCCTCACCTTGAGCAACACCGGAGGTGCCAGCTTCACGAGCCTCACGCTAGCGTTCACGGGCCAGTTCTCCCGTGCGGCGGGCGGGACCTGCGGCGCGACGTTGACGGCGGGTTCCACGTGCACCATCAATGTGGCGTTCGCACCGACCTCGGCGGGACCCGTGGCCGGCGCCGTGACCATCACCGGCAGCGTGGCCGTGAGCGGATCGCCGGTGTCGTTGACGGGCACGGGCGTCGCGCCGGTCATCAGCGCCAGCCTATTGCCGCCGACCTGGTCGCCGAGCGGCAGACGCGGTCGTGGACTCGCCGGGCTGCAGATGTTCACGTTGACGAATACCGGTAACGTACCGCTCACGGGTATCGCCACACCGGTGCTCGGCGGCACCAGCCCGGCGGACTACTCCATCCTGTTTTCCGGCTGCGGACCGGGGTTCATGGGTGCGACCATGTTGGCACCCGGATCCAGTTGCGTGGTGTTCGTGGGCTTCGTGCCGCAAGGAAGTGATCCGGTGAACAGTGTGCGCAATGCAACACTGTCCGTGACGGATCTGGCGGGAACGCAGTCTTCGGCCTTGACGGGTACGGCAACGAGGTAAAGTATGGATGGAAGAGCGCGAGTTTGCCGTATCCTGGCCGTGATTTATCGGGAGTTGATCGTCATGAGGATCCGACTGTTGCTGTCCTGCTGTCTGGCCCTGGTGGTGCCGCAATTCGCGTTCGCCGACTTGCCATTCCCGAAAGATGCGTTCGGCAAGATCGAAAGCGTTCTGAAGTTTTGCGCCAAGGCAGACCCGAAGAGCGCGCCGCTGTTCGAAGCACGCGACAAGATGCTGGTGAACGATGTTCCTGAGAAGAGCTTGGCGGAGGCGCGCGCCAGTTTGGAATACAGGGATGCGTACGACGCAGCGTCCGACTCGCTCGACAAGGCGACGAAGGAAGAGGCGGCCAAGACCTGCAGTGGATTCTTGGTCACGAGCCGGTAGCCGCATGCCTGGTTTTCGTGATCTTTCCCTGTTCTGCCTGAGCATGGCCCTGGCGGGGGCGGCGTGGGCACAGCCGGTGTCCTCGAAGCCGGCCACGCGCGCGGTTGCGAAAACGTCGCCCTATGTGGCCGCCGAGAACAGCGCGCGCGCGAGTAACTATTATCTGCTGCATTGGGGCGTGGACTCGCTGGAAGTGCGCTCGGTGCCGTCCGACCAGGTCATTCGTTTCAGCTACCGCGTCGTCGACGCGACCAAGGCCGCGGCACTGGGCGTCAAGGAAGCCAAGCCTGAATTATTCGACGAGAAGAGTCATGTATCGCTGGTAGTGCCCACCATGGACAAGATCGGCCAGCTGCGGCAGTCCGGCGTGCCCGAAAACGGCAAGACATATTGGATGGTTTTTTCAAACAAGGGCGATCTCGTCAAACGCGGTCACCGTGTGGGCATCGTCATCGGTGGCTTTCGAGCCAACGGATTGGCAGTCGAATAGTCACGGGAATCTGCGTCACGAGAATCTGAGGGTCAATCGATGTACAGAACAATACTCTTGAGCTGCTGTTTGTGCGCGCCGTCTCTGGTGGGGCTGGCGGCGGTCTCCGGTGCGCCGACCGCGTCGATGTCTGCGGCACAAATCGTGGAGCGGAACATTGCGGCGCGCGGCGGCTCGAGCGGCTGGCGCGCCGTGAAGACTCTTTCTTGGACCGGCAAGATGGATGTGGGCGGCAACAATCGACAGACCTTGGCCATGCCGGCACCGAAATCCAAGACCCCCATGCCGCCGCCGCGTCCGACGGAACAGGTTCAAGTGCCGTTCATCATGGAACTGGAACGGCCACGCAAGCTGCGCCTCGAGATCCAATTCGCCGGGCAGACCGCGGTACAGGTTTACGACGGCACGCAAGGCTGGAAGGTGCGGCCCTTCCTCAACCGGCACGAAGTCGAACAATATACGCCGCAGGAGTTGCAGGCCGCCGCCGCGCAAGCGGAATTGGATGGACCGCTCATCGACTACGCTGCCAAGGGCACGTCGGTCGCACTCGAGGGCAGCGACATGGTGGGCGGCCAGCCCGCGTACAAGCTCAAGCTGACGATGAAAGACAAGCAGGTCCAGCATGTTTGGATCGACGCGAAGACCTTTCTCGAAGTGAAAATGGACGGCACGCCGCGTCGGTTGGACGGCAGGATGCACCTAGTGTCGGTATATCTGCGCGACTATAAAACCGTCTCCGGATTGGTCATGCCCATGCTCTATGAAACCGCCGTCGAGGGCGTGAGTGCGACGGAAAAGATCAATATCGATGCCGTCGTGGTGAACCCGAAGTTACCGGATTCCCACTTCGCCAAGCCCGGATAACGGCCATGGAAGGGGGAGGCCGCCTAAGCGGAGGCCGCCTGGGCGGAGGCCGCCTGGGCGGAGGCCGCCTGAGAGCGGTCGGCGGCGGGTTGCTTGGTGCATTGCTGGCGGCGCACGTCGCCATCCAAGTCCATGCGCAGGCTGCGCCGTCGCCGCGCGGCGAATCCATCTATCGCCGCGGCATCCTCCCGTCGGGTAGACCACTGACGGGTCTGCGTGAGCCGGATCTGAAAATTGCCGGTTCGGACGCGGCGTGCATCAACTGCCATCGCCGCAGCGGACTGGGCGAGGTCGAAGGGCGCTACAGTATTCCGCCGATCAGCGGCATTTACTTATTCCATCCCAAGGCCAAGGATGGCGACAACTACGATTTGCCGTATGTGGACACGATGCGTGCCGACCGTGATCCGTACACCGATGTCACGTTGGCACGCGCCATCCGTGAGGGTATCGGCGCCGATGGTCGGCCCCTCAATTATTTGATGCCGCATTACACGATCGACGATGCCGATTTGGCCGCGTTGACCGAATATCTCAAAGGGATGACGCCCTCGAAGGTCCCCGGCGTCACGAAATCGGTATTGCATTTTGCGACCATCATCACTCCGGATGCCGATCCCACGAAGCGCGCCGGAATGCTGGACGTGCTGCAGCATTTTTTCGACGACAAGAACGCATTCGCGCGCGCGGAGAGCCCGCGCCTGAACTCCTCGCATCGCATGATGTTCAAGGCCAACCGGCGTTGGGCGCTGCACGTGTGGGAACTCAGCGGGCCGCCCCAAACGTGGGAGGAGCAGCTGCGCCGACACCTGGCAAAGGAACCGGTGTTCCTGGCGATCTCCGGGCTGGGGGGTAAGAACTGGGCGCCGGTACATCACTTTTGCGAATGGGCCGCGCTTCCTTGCCTGTTTCCAAATGTCGAAGTGCCGGTGGTGGCAGAGCAAGACTTTTACACGCTGTATTTCTCCAAAGGAGTTTTGCTGGAAGGGGATCTCATGTCGCGGTGGCTCACCGACGACAACCATGCGGCGGTCGGCGGGCGTGTGGTGCAGATCTATCGCACGGACGGCGTGGGTGAAGTGGCCGCCCACGCGCTCAAATCCAAAATGGCCGCGGCCGGCGTCGCACTGGTGGACCGGCCCATCGGCGCCGGTGCCGCCGGACAGACTCTTCTCGCGGCGCTTCGCGATCTGGGCCTGCACGACAGGCTGGTTCTCTGGCTGCGGTCCAAGGACATAGCGGCATTGGCCGGAGCCCCGGTCGTCCCGAGCACGGTATTGATGTCAGGGTTGATGGGCGGCCTTGGCGATGCGCCGGTGCCGGCGGCGTGGCGTTCGGTGACGCGTATGACCTACCCCTTCGACACGCCCGACCAGCGCCGCATCCGCATGAACTACCCGCTCGGGTGGTTTCGCATTCGGCAGATCCGGGTGGTCGATGAGCAGGTACAGACCGATACTTTTCTGGCGTGCAGCTTGGTGGCGGAAACGGTGAACCACATGGCGGACTCGTTCATTCGCGATTTCCTTATCGAGCGCGTGGAAGGCATGCTCGAACACCGCATCATCACCGGCTACTACCCGCGGCTGGCGCTCGCTCCGAATCAACGCTTCGCATCGAAAGGCGGCTACCTCGTGCATTTCGCCGACCCCGCCGGCCCTCACATCGAGACCGACGGAGACTGGCTCGTCCCTTGACTCCCGGGGGCCACCCGCACGCAACCTCGAGGATGCGGTGCCCGCCCAGCCTGGCACTCGGCCTATGATGCGGGAGTCGCGGCCTTGGCCGGCGGGATCGCGGCCGGGTCGCTGCTCGAGGCAGAAGCGCTGATTTTGACCAATTGGATATCGAACACGAGGAGCGATCCGGGCGGAATCGTGGCCGGGGTCGTGGTGTCGTAGGCGAGTTCGGGCGGAACGAACAATTGCCACTTTGCTCCGGGCTTCATCAACGGTAGCGCCTCCTGCCATCCCTTGATTACCGAATTCACTCGGAAGGAGGCGGCCTGGCCCCGTGCGTAGGAGCTGTCGAACTCGGTGCCGTTCAACAGCCGCCCGCGGTATTGCACGGTGACCTGGTCGGTGGGCTTCGGCGACTCGGCCGCCGAATCTCCGGGCTCGAGTACCTTGTACTGCAGCCCGGACCGGGTCGTGGTGACCCCGTCAGCCTGCGCATTTTTGACCAGGAATTCGCGCGCAGCCGCTTTGTTCTTTGCGCTCACCACGCTTTTTGCCGATCGCAGCAGCAGCGCAACACGCTGCTTGTCTGCCTCGGTCACGGTGCGGCCGTCGAGGCCGTCGCGGATTCCCTTGGTGAGGGCCTCGATCGATATGCCGTCTTTGAGACCGCCGTGGTGCAGCTGTCCGCCGAAGGTCACGCCCAGGCTATAGCTGGCCGCCGCCTC
>JALYHU010000193.1 GCA_030776345.1 Pseudomonadota bacterium
ATGGAAGCCGCTACAGGATTCGCGAGCTTTCTCGTCATGACGCCCTGGCAGACGAACCCCGAATGCGCAGCCGCGGTGTCACTGAACTGCACGAGGTCTGCTACAGGCTGACGCGCCTGACGTAGTCGGCACAGACCTCGCTGACCCGAGTGAGATAAGGCGAATCGGACATTTGCCTAAATGTCGGGCCTTCGGCTATTCTGCCTATCAAATGAACGAACTCATTTACGAACAATGGCACTTTCAGAGACCCAAATTAGCGCGGTCCTATCTGACGCTGTTGCACGACGGATCGGGTGATCCGATATGCCTCCACGCGCCGCGCCGTCTGGGGAAAACCACCTTTCTCCTGACCGAGGTCGCTCCCGCGGCAATAAAAGCAGGCTACCTGCCAGTCTACGTGGATGTCTGGCAGCATCGATCGGATCCCATGGCCGCCATCAACTATGGCCTTCAAGAAGCTATCGACAACATTGAAGTGCCTGGATCGACGTTGGGCAAGCGGCTCAAGACCAAGGTCAACAAGGTCGGTATCGGCGGAGGGTCGATCGATTTCGGCGATGAGCCCACGCGTCATCGACCGGAGTCTCCTTTCTTGTTGGTCGATTTTTTGCTCAAGTCGCTCATAAGGACGGCCAAGAAACCGATCCTTTTGTTACTCGATGAGATCCAAGAACTGGCGATTGTGAAGGACGGGGAAAGCATCGTCTCGGCCCTACGATCAGCCATCACGAAGAGCAAGGGCTCTGTTCGAGTGATCTTTACCGGATCCAATCAGGATCGGCTGCGCGAGTTATTCAGCCGCTCTCGTGCGGCGCTGTATGAGGGCGCCAGCATGTTGTCGTTCCCTGCTCTCGGCGACGAATTTTCTAAATTTGTTGCGGACCGAATACGCGAGAATTTGCGTCGGCCTGTGCTCGTGAGCGAGGTTGCCCTGGCGTTCGAACGCTTCCAGCATCAGCCCCGCTTACTCATTGATCTTGTGTTCGTCTTCGCATCAGGAGATACGGCATCCTTCAAGGAAGCGCTCGATCGGCATGTCGATCGAATCATATCGGATTCAAGTTTCCAGCCGATCTTGGATCGAATGACTCTGCTTCAACGTCTAGTGTGTCAACGCTTGAACGTCGCCTCGGATCTTACCTCCGCGGATGCCCGGAAAGGATATGCCCTGGCGCTCCATAAGAAAGTGGTGCCCTCCGGATCGGTGGGTGACGCCCTGCGCGCTCTCGTAGACCTGCATGTGCTAACCAAGCCGTCGGGTACCCGCGGCCACTATGCCTTCGACGACCCGATGTTTCGCGAGTGGTTTTCCAAAGCGACGTCGCTCTGAGACAACGCCGCGGTTTTACGTCGCCTTCGGATCATGCTTGCTCATACACCGTCAGCGCTTCGCGCTGTACATCGGATTCAATGTGTTTATTGAGACCGCAATCGCCTGGCGGTCAAGAGCAACTGGCAGATCTTCAGGTTTCATGGAACAAGTATGCCGGAATGGGGGAGACCGCGCCAAGCTCGGCCGACCATGCAATTATCACGCGTGATGTTATATTTGCACGGTGACCCAACCACGCAATCCCGGGCGATATCTCGCCCCCGCCCTGGTTGCCTGCGCGGTGGCCTCTGCCCACGGCGCCGAATCCGCTCACGGCGCAGAGCTGACCATCGATCGCTTATTCGATGCACCGGCCCTGGCGGGTCCGACCATCGCAGGATTGAAAGTATCCCCGGACGGCTCGCGGGTCACTTACCTGCAAGGCAAGAAAGACGACAAAGATCGGCTGGATCTCTGGGAATACAACATCCACGACCGCCAGGCGCGGATCTTGGTCGATTCGAAGGTGTTGGCGCCGACGGCAGGACACCTGTCGGATGAGGAACTCGCGCGACGGGAGCGGCAGCGCACGGCGGCCTTGTCGGGAATTTTGGAATATTCGTACGCGCCCTCGGGCCGTGCCTTGCTGTTCCCGCTGGAGGGCAGGCTTTTTTACTATGATCTCGCCAAGCCGGCGAAAATCGCTCTGGTCGAGGTCAAGCAATCAAAAGGCTTCGCCACCGACGCGGCGATCTCTCCCGCGGGCCGTTACGTGGCCTACGTCAAAGACCAGAATCTCTTCGCTTACGACTTGGGTGCCCACACCGAAAAGGCGTTGACCGTCGATGGCGGCGGTCCCATCAAGAACGGCATGGCGGAATTCGTTGCGCAAGAGGAAATGGACCGCAGTACGGGCTATTGGTGGGCACCCGATGATCGTCATATCGCCTTCGTCCGCGTCGATGAGACTCCGGTCCCCGTCACCCAGAGATTCGAGATTGCCGCCGACAATGTCGCGACGTTCGCGCAGCGCTATCCCACGGCGGGCGGACCCAACGTGCTGGTACGCCTCGGGGTCACCGACCTCGCCACCGGCACCACGACATTCATCGACTTGGGATCGGAGCACGACATCTATCTCGCCCGGGTGAACTGGCTGCCCGACGGCAAGACGCTGGCGATCCAGCGCGAAAGCCGCGACCAGCGCCGGCTGGATCTCTTGTTTGCGGATATCGATACCGGCCAGAGCCGCGTGGTACTGACCGAAACCAGCGACACGTGGATCGAACTCCACGATGAGATCTCCTTCCTTCACCAATCGCCCGAGTTCATCTGGGCGTCGGCCCGGGACGGCTTCCAGCACCTCTATCTGTACGACTACGACGGCCATCTCGTGCGGCGCCTGACGGCCGGCCCCTGGATGGTCGACGATTTTCGCGGCCGCGCCATCAAAGCCATCGATGAACGACACCGGCGCATCTACTTTACCGCCACCGAAAAAAGTCCGCTCGAACGGCAACTCTACAACGCCTCCCTCGATACGGAAGACCCCGGGCAGGTCGAACAAATATCTGCGGAGCCGGGCTTGCACGGCATTGCCATGTCGCCCGACGCGAAATTTTACGTCGATAATTTCAACAGCATCGACCAGCCGCCCCAAGTGCGTCTGCATGGCGCGGACGGCAAGCTCATCACCTATCTGCTCGAGAATGCATTGAACGAGCACCATCCGGATGCGCCGTATCTCGCCCAGAATTCCGTGCCCGAATTCGGCGTTCTCACCGCGGCCGACGGCCAAACGTTGCACTATCGGCTCTTCAAACCCTCGAACTTCGACCCTGCCAAGCGCTATCCCGCCATCGTCGAGGTGTACGGCGGCCCGGGGGTGCAACGCGTCACGAACAGCTGGACCGGCAGCTCCTTCACGCAAATACTGACGCGCGCCGGCTATCTGGTGTTCCAGCTCGACAATCGGGGGAGTGCGTTTCGCGGTACCGCATTTCAAGCCCCCATTCACGGCAAGTTGGGTGAAGTGGAAGTAGCCGACCAGATACTCGGGGCCCGATGGCTGGGCGCGCAAAGCTTCGTCGACCCTGCGCGTGTGGGCGTCTGGGGCTGGAGCTATGGCGGCTACATGACGCTGATGCTGATGTTCAAAGCCCCCGAACTGTTTCGCGCGGGCGTGGCCGGCGCGCCGGTCACGGACTGGACCCTGTACGACACCCACTACACCGAGCGCTATCTCGAGCGGCCGCAGGACAATGCTGCCGGCTACACCGCAAGCTCGGTGCTCCCCTACGCCGACGGGCTCAAAGGCAGGCTCCTGGTCGTGCACGGCATGTCGGACGACAACGTGCTATTCCTCAACAGCACCAAGCTGTTTCGCAAGCTGCAAGATCTCGGCAAGCCCTTCGACGTCATGGTGTACCCGGGCGGCAAGCATGGCCTCATCCGCCAGCATGACGGACGGCACGCCTACACCACGATCAAGCGATTCTTCGACGAGAACCTGCAGCCATAGCGTGTAGTCATTTCAACCAATTCTCCAAGCGTAGGTTCGGCACCCGCTTGAACTCGCGGGTATTGGCGGATACCAGGCGAGCATCCTCTGTCAGCGCCTGCGCGGCAATCCAGGTATCGTTGGGGCTTATAGGCGTTCCTTTCACTTCCAGCCATGCCCTCAAACGGGCGTATTCCTGGATGACCTCATCGGTCACATAGAGGATGCCGTCAACCCGATCGTGGAACTCTTCGACGCGACTGCGATCCGCTTCTACTTCGCGCCCCAGCAGTGCGTTTTTCTCGAGCCCGAACCATAGCTCGGCCGAGACCATGAATGGCAGGTAGATTTGGCCTGTATGTCGGATCAGATGCGAAAGGACGCGGTGCTCGTTCTTGAGCGCTGCTATGCAGATGTTCGTATCCAACAGGATCATTTGCGGCGTCGGCTGGGCGTGGCCTTGTGGGAAGCGAGGTCGAATTCCACTGGCCGATCAGGACCGGTTGCACGCAATTCCGCCGGGTCTAAGTCGAGGTTCAGCGGCTGTTTGGAGAAAAATTCTTCCCAACCGCCCCGCTTCTGTTTCACGAACAGTCCGCCCGGCCGCCGTTCGATGAGCACCTCGCCTTCCGGCAATTCGAATGCCTTGGGGATACGGACCGCCTGACTGTTTCCGGCCCGAAATACGCGAGTCGATAAGCTTTTGCGGCAGTTTTTCATCTGTAAACATCCACTGATGTGATTACGAAATGTTATCACATATACGCCGGTGCCTCCCCACCGCCGCCAACCCGCCAGCCCCCAGGTCCACGCCTCACGCGCCCCATAGGCAAGATATCGGAGCCGCGTACAGCCCGTCTCCAAAGGGGAGGGACTGTTCGCCGTCATAAAGCACTACCCCGAGCTTGAAGTCCTTGCCGGCGGCGGCGGCGAGCTTTTTCAATCCCTTGAAGTCCCCGCCGCCGACGGTGGCGCTTGCTTTGACTTCGATACCGACGATCTCGCCCAACTCGTTCTCCACGACGAAATCCACTTCGTCCTGGTCCTTGTCTCGGTAGAAGGACAGGACGCAGTTTTCTTCCAACCACGTTTCCTGTTTCAGGATTTCGGAAAAGACGAAAGTCTCCAATAGTGGTCCGAAGAGTGAGCGGTTCGCTGCGATACGTTCTGCATTCGCGCCTAGCAACACCGCAAGCAAGCCCGAATCGAGAAAATGGATCTTGGGTGTTTTCAGCAGCCGACTCAATCGATTCCGGAACCAGGGCTCTACGCGCCGGACCAGAAACAACTGTTCCAAAATACCTACGTAGCTACGTGTGGTCTTGTCGTCCAGACCGAGCTGACCGCCGATCTGTGTGAAATTCGTGAGCTGGCCGGAGTGATGGGCCAACACTCGTAGCAAGCGAGGCACCCGATCCAACTTCTCGATCTGTACTATCTCGCGCACGTCCCGTTGCACGATGGCTCGTATGTATGAGCGGGCCCACGCACCTCGGCGGTTCGGTTGCGCGCGCCCAAGCATTTCAGGATACCCGCCGATGAGTGCCGCTCGAACCAGTTCGGCGCCCACCAGTTTCTCCAACGGTTTGACGAGCTTGCCCGCAAAAGCGCTCTTCAGAAACGTCGAGCGGCGGCCCATGATCTCGGCGCGGGAGAGCGGCAGGAGGGTCACGATTTCCATACGTCCAGCCAGACTTTCCGAGATCTTGGGCAGCGTCAGAATATTGGCCGAACCCGTCAGCAAGAAACGCCCCGGACGCCGATCGGTATCAATCGACTCCTTGATGGCGCGCAACAGATCAGGCGCCAGCTGAACTTCGTCGATGATGGCGCGGTCGAGATCACGTACCAATCCCGTTGGGTCGGTGCGCGCGGCCAGCAGCGTGGTCTTGTTATCCAGCGTCAGGTAAGTGCGCTTCCCGGCGATGAGGTCACGCACCAGTGTAGTCTTGCCGGACTGGCGCGGACCAATCACGATCACCGCTGGCGTATCTTTTAGCGCAACGGTGACGTTTTCCAAACAAAAACGCTTTATTATCAATTACTTAATGCCGTCCAATCCGGATTATACGCTCGTCCAATTCGGATTATACCACCGTCCAATTCGGATTAAAGTCTCGTCTACAGCGGCATGGGGATCTGCTGGCACAGCGCGCGCGCGGGCTATTTGAACAGGAGCTGCGGCCCGTCCCAGCTTGGGAATGGCACGCCTCGCTGTAGCGCGCGCATCAGTGCTCTTCTCACGGCCCATGCGAAGCGCAAGACGCAGTCGGCGAGCAAGCGGGCGAAATAAGCCACGCGTCAGTGCAAGACGACGCTACGAACCATTGAGTCCAGTGGCTCCGAGCGCCCACGCCTCCTCGAGCTCCAGGCCCCGTGCGTACACCGGCACGGATACCGCCCGGCACAATGCGGCAAGCTCAGCGTCTGGGAGGGCGCGCCGCATGACCAGGAAATCGACGGGACCTTGCGGAGGCGCTTCGCCGTCCGCTGCGGCGACAGCCTCTTCGCGACTCGAACACCATACCCCCGTCAGCCTGCCGTCGGAGCGCGGCAATCCGCCCGCTTCTCCGCTGCCGGCTGCCGTCGGCAACCCATTCAAGCCACCCACGCTGTAGTAAGGCGTAGTAGCCTCCGTCAAGCGCTCCGGTAGCCGCAGTGCCCGCACGATGGGCTTATCCGCGGGCAGCAGATCCGCCGCCGCCAGCTCGTCCGGGCCGCACCAGCGCAGCGCCTGCCCATCCAGCCCCCGCGGCTCACCCCGGTAGCGGGTGACCACCCACATGTCGATGAGCACTTCGCCGTATGTATAAGTGTGCCGCACGCGGATGAGCGGCCGCGGCTCGCGAATGGTGATGCCCAGCTCTTCGCGCAATTCCCGCGCCAGCCCGAGCGCCCGCGCCTCCCCGGCCTCGAGCTTGCCGCCGGGGAATTCC
>JALYHU010000194.1 GCA_030776345.1 Pseudomonadota bacterium
AGGTCCCATAGCGGCGTCCGAGAAGCAGATTCTTTTCGATTCTCTCGCGGTTATGCTAGCCATTGTCATACCCGTCATCTTGGCTACTTTCGCCTTTTCGTGGTGGTTCCGTGCCACCAATCCCAAGGCCCGATACCGCCCCGATTGGGCATTCTCGGGAAGCCTCGAACTGATCGTTTGGGCGATTCCCACCTTGGTCATTATCTTCCTAGGCGGTATCGCCTGGTTTGGATCGCACGCTCTCGATCCATATCGGCCGCTCGGCTCAAAGAACAAAACGGTGGAAATCCAAGTCGTATCGCTCGACTGGAAGTGGCTATTCATTTATCCCGATGAAGGCATTGCCGCTACCAACCAGCTGGTGATTCCTACCGGTACGCCGGTCCATTTTCGGATTACGTCTGCAAGCGTTTGGAATGCTTTTTTCGTGCCGCAGCTGGGTACCATGATTTATTCGATGGCCGGAATGGTCACGCAGCTGAATCTCCAAGCCGATTCGCCAGGCGTGTTCCACGGCATTTCAGGAATGTTCAGCGGTGAGAAATTCGCTGACATGCACTTCGAGACGCGCGCACTCGCCACTGCCGACTACCGCCAATGGGTTACGAGCTCGAAACGCTCGGATGTGTCGCTGGACAAAGCGGCCTACGCAAGGCTGGCCCGAACTCGAGATACGACGACGCCAACGGTTTACAGGGTCAACGACTCTACCTTGTTCACCTCGATCATCGGTGGATCTGCGACAGAATCCCCCGGGAAGCCTTGAAACCATGACATCAGCCAGCTGCGCGGTCTAAAGGCCCTAGGCATCATGCTGGGAAAACTTCGATGGTCCGCCATTCCCTTCGACCAACCGATACCCATCGCCGCGTCGTTGCTGGTCGGGGTGGCGATCCTTGCAACCCTCGTATGGATCACTTTTAAACGCCACTGGCGATACCTTTGGGATGAATGGATCACGTCGGTCGACCATAAGCGTGTGGGGGTGATGTATTGCGGGCTCGCACTCGTGATGCTCATTCGGGGCTTCACCGATGCGATGATGATGCGCGCACAACAGGCCATTGCGTTCAATGCCCCAGGGTATCTGCCGCCCGAACATTTCAATCAAATCTTCTCCGCGCACGGCACGATCATGATCTTCTTCGTCGCGATGGCTTTCATGATAGGCCTGATGAACTTCATCGTGCCGTTGCAGCTGGGCACCCGGGATGTCGCGTTTCCGACTCTAAATTCGGTAAGTCTGTGGCTCAACGCCGCGGCCGTCCTACTGATCAATATGTCGCTCGTCATCGGCGAGTTTGGCAGAGCTGGCTGGTTGTCGTTCCCGCCGCTATCGGAACTCAAATATTCGCCGGGCGTGGGCATCGATTACTACCTTTGGGCCCTACAAATTTCCGGCATAGGCACCCTCCTCACCGGCATCAATTTCGTCACGACAATCCTTAAAATTCGCGCACCCGGAATGCTTCTGACGCGCATGCCGATATTTTGCTGGACATCACTCGCATCGAGTCTCTTGATGGTCGCTGCATTTCCCATCCTGACCGCTACCTTCGCGATGCTGCTTCTCGATCGATACCTGGGCTTTCATTTCTTCACGGATTCCGCCGGCGGCAATTCGATGCTGTACATGAATTTGATATGGGCGTGGGGGCATCCGGAGGTCTACATTCTGGTTCTACCCGCGTTTGGTATTTTTTCGGAGGTGATCTCGACCTTTTCGGGGAAGCCCCTCTTCGGCTATCGCTCCATGATTATCGCGACCATGGCAATCTGTATTCTAGCGTTCATGGTCTGGCTCCATCATTTCTTCACCATGGGCGCCGGTGCGGACGTCAACGGTTTTTTCGGCATCATGTCGATGATCATTGCCGTGCCCACGGGCGTGAAGATTTTCAATTGGCTCTTCACCATGTGGGGTGGCCGCATCCGGTTCGAACCGCCGATGCTGTGGGCCCTTTCGTTCATCGTAACCTTCGCTATAGGCGGCATGACGGGGGTGCTCTTGGCGGTGCCTCCTGCGGATTTTGTGCTGCACAATTCGCTGTTTTTGGTAGCCCACTTCCATAACGTCGTCATCGGGGGGGTATTGTTCGGTGCGTTCGCGGGGTACAACTACTGGTTTCCCAAGGCGTTTGGGTTCCATTTGGACCGCAGGACCGGATTGGCGGCATTCTGGTGTTGGACGGTGGGTTTCTACGTTGCGTTCATGCCGCTGTATATTCTCGGTCTGGACGGGATGACGCGGAGGATGCATCACTACGATGTCGCGCAGTGGCAGCCCTGGCTGCTGGTCGCCGCACTTGGCGCCCTCATCATCCTCGCGGGAATTGTATTTCAGATCGTGCAGCTGATCGTCTCGATCCGTCGACGTGAAACGCTGCGCGATCTCAGCGGGGATCCGTGGGATGGGCGTACTCTCGAGTGGAGTACCCTGTCGCCACCACCCCCATTTAATTTTGCCGTGTTACCGACGATCACCGGCGAGGAAGCTTATTGGGGCATCAAACAAGCTGTGATCGAGCAGCGACGGATTACTCCCCCGCCCCACTACAAATCCATCGAGATGCCGCGCAATAGTCCAACCGGATTTGTCGTCGCCTTTTTCTCGGTGGTGACAGGTTTTGCGTTGATATGGCACATCTGGTGGGTGGTCGTCACGGGCCTGCTCGGTGCGTTCGCCACCTTCGTGGCATTCGCTTGGCGCGATCGGTCGGAGTACGAGCTGCCCGGCGCGGAGGTCGCGCGGATCGATAGCGAGCGGAGGGCCGCCCAAACTCGTCTCCTCGAGGGCCGCGAACCGCAAAATGCGCTAGGGTCCGCAACGGCCAATCCCCCGGACCCCCATGTGCTCGGCGCCCCAGCGCAGCCGGATGGCGGGTACAGGGGCCCTGCCCCGAAACGGATCGTTACCGGTTATGGGTTCTGGGTCTTCTTGCTTTCCGATTTTATACTCTTCGCGGGGTTTTACGCGGCGTACGCGGTCCTCGCGCACGCCACCGCCGGCGGCCCCACGCCCTCGGCACTCTTCCACCGCAATTCCCTGATGATGGAAACGGCGTTCTTACTGCTTTCCAGTTTTTCGTGCGGGATGGCGACGCTCGCGACCAACGTGCGAAATTTGCGCTGGACTCAAATAGGATATGCCGTCACGGGCCTCCTCGGGGTCGCGTTTCTGGTTCTCGAGGCGGATGAGTTTTCCGCTATGCTCCAGGGGGGCGCGGGGCCTGGGCGAAGCGCTTTCTTATCGGCTTTTTTTGCTTTGGTCGGGCTTCATGGGTTGCACGTGGCTATCGGCCTTTTATGGCTCGGCACCATGATGATGCAATTTTGGGCGAAGGGCTTCCGCGCCGACATCCTGCGCCGCGGGCTGTGCTTCGGACTTTTTTGGCACGCGCTCGACATCATATGGGTGGGCATTTTCACCAATGTTTATTTGCTCGGGATAAGTCCATGATGAAGCCAGGAGAGGGAGCGGGCCATGGGCACGACGCCGCGCCGGGAGACCGAGAAGATGCCCACGACATCGCAAAAGGTGTTCGCGGTTATCTCGTTGGGCTCGCCCTTGCGGCCGGGCTTACAGTCGCCTCGTTCTGGGTTGCGAGTGGGACGAGCCTCATCTATCCACCCGGTGTCGTGATGGCGCTCGCAGCGTTGGCAATTGGCCAGATGGGCGTGCATTTAGCCTTTTTCTTACACATCACCACGGGCCCGGATAACCTCAACAACGCGCTCGCCCTCGCCTTCGGCGTCCTGATCGTCGGCGTCGTGATTGCCGGATCGCTCTGGATCATGTATCACCTGAATATGAACATGGATATGCCTAACATGGTTCCCTCCGGCGATCTTTGACGTGCATGATTCCGTCGGCGGACCGTGAAGCCGCTCACGACTGTCGGTCATATCCAATGCGTTGCGTTCGCGAGGACCTAGCATCGGTCCCCACCCTACGGACAACCGGGTCCGGAAATGTTGCGAGTGATGACCGCCGCGCTACACTGCGTGGCATCGCGCATCGCTGGGAAAGCCCGCGTGCCCATCTTGACGTGCAGATTTAGAGGAGCGTTTCGTGAAAGGAAATACGGTCGCGGTCTTGTGGATGCTCGTCGTCTTGGGTCTGGCGCAACCGAAGGATGCCTGGGCGCAATCCGCGTTGACGCATCATGTGCGAGAGGCGGTGCAAAGCGGCGAGCTGCAGCCGACCGGAAAGCTCCCCGCGGCACACATGCTGACTCTCGACTTGGTTCTGCCGCTGCGCAATCGGGCGGCCTTGGACCGGTTCCTGAGCGACGCGTACGACCCCTCGAGCGCATCCTACCGGCAATTTCTCACCGTAGCCGAATTCACGGCTAAGTTCGGTCCCTCGCAGGAGGACTACGACGCATTGCTCGCCTTTGCCAAGGCGAGCGGGTTGGCCGTCACCGGCGGTAGTCGCGACGGCATGGACGTGCAGGTCAAGGGGTCCGTGGCCGCCGTGGAAGCGGCATTTCACCTTACCGTCCGGACGTATGCGCACCCGACCGAAAATCGCACGTTTTACGCCCCTGATCGCGAACCCTCGGTCGATCTGCCTTTTTCGCTATGGCATGTATCCGGCCTCGACAACTATTCCACGCCGCATCCACGGTTCGTCAAGAAGAACGACTATGCCGCTCGGACCGGCATCGAGCCGGACGCCGTCACGGCCAACGCCACCACAGGTTCAGGTCCGTCGTCCTCGTACCTCGGCAGCGATATGCGCGCCGCTTATTACGGCGGCACGGCTCTTACGGGGGCCGGGCAAACTCTCGGGTTATTGGAATACGCCGGCACGGATCTGGCCGATCTCAATGCCTACTTCAAGAACGTGGGCCAAACGAACAAGGTGCCGATCACGTTATTGTCCACCGACGGCACGAGCACGAGCTGCG
>JALYHU010000195.1 GCA_030776345.1 Pseudomonadota bacterium
TGGTCGGATTATCTCGATACGTTGAAAACGGGCGCCACCGCGGCAACACCGTGACCGACCAATACCAAAAGAAACGCGATGGCCAGGCGTAAGCGGCAACCCCGATGCATCGTTATCGCTGGCCCAAACGGTGCCGGCAAAACGACGTTTGCGCGCCGCTATCTACCGAACAACGCTCGCGTCATTCACTTCGTGAATGCCGATCTCATCGCAGCTGGCCTCTCGCCGCTCAAGCCGGAACTGGCGTCCATTGCGGCAGCTCGCACGGTATTGGCGGAGATCGACCGTCTCGCCAAGGCACGCGCGGACTTCGCCTTTGAGAGCACGTTGAGCGGCCGGACCTACGTTCGGCGCCTCGAGTCCTGGCGACGCGCGGGATATCGTGTTGAAATCGTGTACTTGAAGCTAAAGTCTCCTCAACTTGCGTTGCGCCGCGTCGCCGCACGCGTGCGCCAAGGTGGACACGACGTGCCTCGCGCCGACGTCCTACGGAGATACGCTCGTGGCTTAAGGAACTTTGAAATGATCTATCGACTGCTGGCGGACTCGTGGGCTATCTACGAGAATTCAGGTGAGGCACCACAACTTCTGGAGCAAGCCCCGTGAAAGCGACGATCCGATCCAAGAAGCCCGGGACTTTCGCGGCCGGCGTGGGGCGCGCCCTGCGACTCGCGGCCAAGGATGCGAGGAAGGCGGCCCGAATGCACGGCACGCCGATCTATGTGTGGGAAAACGGCAAAGTCGTGGCGAAGAAGCCGTAAGCGATTTTCGATCGGACGGACGGTTTGAAGGTCGTGCTGTTCTCAGCAATTCGCCAAGCGACCCAACGTCGCCTCTTACAGAGAATTGCGTTCCATGACTACTCGTCGCAATCACTACTTACCCGTCTGGTATCAGAAGGGCCTCGTCAGCGTGGATTCGCCACGGCTTTTCTATTTGCACTTGGATCCGCAGCCGGGTGAGCGAGACCGTGGTGAACCGCCGGCGATTAGGAAGTGCGCCACCCAAGCAATGCGTCTGGTCCCACGACCTCTATACGACATTGTTCTTCTGTGCGCTCAACGATGAGATCGAGAGATCGAGCGTTTTCTATTCGGAGCAATCGACAAGGACGGTGCCGTGGCCGTGCGGGCGGTCGCCAACGGGAAAGCCGCGCGCGGTCCATGATTCGTTCCAGAACTTCATTGCTGCCGCTCGCCGAGTGGCAGTTCATCAGCCATGCTGACGCGGTCGGTGCCGAAGCCAATTTCGCAAGGTCATTGTTGCGCCGGAAGGTAGCTAGCAAACTTCGCGAGCCCTTCCTACTCTCAGGGCCATCGAGAGTTCTAGCCAGCGGTGTTGCCCGCTTTGTTCTCGGTGGAATGGCGAAGGACCTCGGGCGTGAGATCGAGCCCGCCAAAGGCGTTGTTCCAAAACGCTTGGATCGTATAGATCGGTCCCCAAGGAATCCCCACCATCCAAGAAGCAGTGAAAGGATGGAGTATCCGATGCGTGGAGTGAGTGCCGCATGACCCGGCCGGATTAAATAGACGTCCGATGATCGCTTAAAAGTCATGAAAACCACCGAGATGCAGTATTGAAAAACTACGAACTTTGCCCCCCGCTCAATTGCCCGATGTATCTGCTGGTCCGTAAGACCGTGGGTTCCAATAATCTTCCTGAAGCCTCCGCCCGTCAGCGCATCCTCCTCCGTCGCATCATCGACGCTGTTGACGGAGCGTGGAGTGCTCTGCAACCACTCCGGCGGCGTGCATGTGATACCAGACTTTTGGCTTCTTGGCGCTTTCATAGTATGGGTTCGGGAGAGACTAGGGCCGCGGCGCCCAGGTGTGTTTAATGGTTAGGCGCCCAAGTCCAGCATCTCCGGCACGAGTCGTCCAGCACTAAGGTTCGCACAGGGCGTCAAGCCACCAGCGTGTCATCTCGCGCAGTTTTTCGATGCCCTGCCCCTCTAAAGCATCAGCTGGTCCTTCGTCAGATCAGGCCGGTTTAAGGTAAGCGGCTGCCGAAGTCACCTTTAAGCACGCCGGGTTTGGTGGAAGGATAGGCCTAGCTTAAGAGATAGGCGTATACGTGAATACTAAGGGGCAGGTGATCGAGACCGGTCGGCGGCGGCGGCGAGTCCATAGCGCCCTCTTCAAAGCAGAAGCCGTTGGAGCCTGCCAGCAACCCGGTGTCTCGATCGCCGCGGTGGCCCTGGCACGCGGACTCAACGCAAGCATGCTGCATCGCTGGGTCAAGAAAGCCGAGCGGAGCGGAAGGCCCATTGCGATACGTCCGACCGCGCCGAGCATCGCGCTTGACGGTGGCGAGAGCTTTGTGCCGGTGGCGCTTCCCCCGAGTCCTGCCGAAGGCCCGATCCGCATTGAAGTACGGCGCCGAGGCGGCACGGTCAGCGTGGAGTGGCCGGCATCGGCGGCGCATGAGTGCGCGCTGCTGCTGCGCGAGCTCATGAAATGATCCGCGTCGATGCGGCTTGGTTCGCAGTCGAACCGCTCGACATGCGTGCCGGCGTTGACAAAGCATTGGCCCGCGTGGTCGATGTGTTCGGTGAAGCGCGAGCGCATCATGCGTACCTGTTCGTCAACAAACGCGCCAACCGTATGAAGGTGCTGGTGCACGATGGCTTTGGCCTCTGGCTGTGTGCGCGCAAGCTTTACGAAGGCACCTTTATCCGCACTGGTGTGAGGCATGATCGCGGCATGCAACTGAGCCACGAACAACTTCAGGCGATCGTCGTAGGGTTGCCGTGGGAACGACTCGATGAGCGCGCAAAGATCCGCGTTTTATGAGAAAAAAAGCGCGGCAAAGTATGTTGAAATCTCTGCAAATATGGCAGCATTGGGTCCATGGAGTTGTCGCGCCAGCTCGATAAGATGGACGCAGCGGAGCTGCGAAATCTGACCGCGTCGCTCCTTGCGCAACTGGCCGAACGAGACGCAAAAATCCTTCAGAGTGATGCCGAGATCCGCGCCCGAGAGACGCTACTCGCCAGCCGCGATCAAGAACTCAAAGCTAAGCAGCTGAAGATCGACCAGCTCACGCACGAGATGGCAATCCTGAAGCGCTATCGCTTCGATCGTCGCAGCGAGCAAATAGACCCGACGCAGCGCTCGCTCCTAGACGAGACCATTGATGCAGACATCGAGGCAATCAGTCTCGAGATCGAAGCGCTCAAGGATACTCCTGCTTCGCCACCGAAGGAGAAGCCGCGGCGGGTGGCGCTGCCGGCGGCGTTCCCACGCCGGGAAATACGCCATGAGCCAGAATCCACTCAATGTAACTGCGGCTGCACCCTGGAGCGCGTCGGCGAGGATGTAAGCGAGAAGCTCGACTATATCCCCGGCGTGTTCGAGGTCGAGCGACACATCCGCGGTAAGTGGGTCTGTCGGTCGTGCGAGCGGTTGTTGCAGGCGCCGGTGCCGCCGCACGTCATCGACAAGGGGATCCCGACGACGGGGCTGCTGGCACAGGTACTGATCGCAAAATACCTAGACCATGCGCCCCTGTACCGCCAGGAAAGCATCTTTGCACGTGCCGGACTGGCGCTGCCGCGCTCGACGCTCGCGCAGTGGGTGGGCGCCTGCGGCGTGAAGCTGCAGCCGCTCGCCGATGCGATGCGAACGATGCTCTTGACGCGGCCCGTTCTGCACGCGGATGAGACGCCGGTGCCGATGCTAAAGCCAGGCCTCGGAAAAACGCACCGGGCGTACCTCTGGAGTTACAGCACGAGCGAATACGACGAGCTGCAGGCGGTCGTCTACGAGTTTGCCGACGGCCGCGCTGGGGTGCACGCGCGCGAGTTCCTCGGAAGCTGGACTGGCAAGCTGGTCTGCGACGACTACGCGGGCTACAAGGCGCTGTTCGATCGAGGTGTGATCGAGATCGGCTGTATGGCTCAGTATCCCGAGTCGGGATTTATCCGGTCAGAGAACACGATACGCCTGCATTGACAAGCATTGTATCGTTTCCCCTGACAGGATAATTGAGAGCCGCAGCCGCCGGTTCTCTATCGCAACTGTCATCCGAATTTGCGCCTCCGCGTTCTTCTTCTTTGTGGCGACGAATATGTGCAACGCGTCGCTAAGGATGGAGCTATGCCGGTAGCGACGTTCAGGGCGGATCTTTCGATCGAGCGAATATGGCGCGAGAATCGTTGTCTCAAGCCCAGTTCGATCCAATTGTATGGATACAATGTCTGTCGCTTCCAAAACTATTGTCTCGCGCGGAATTTGTCGGAGAAAACGCAGCTGACTCTCGCCGGTGTAACGGCCTTTTCGCGATGGTATGCGCGTTCACACAAGCTCGATTTTAAGCAAACCTTTGATAGCGCGCATAGTGCATTGAGCACGTGGGCAACTGCACGCAAGACCCTGGGCGAGGAGTTGCCGCCGTGGGTGCCAGCGGCTTCTCCGTTGGCCATACTGTCGCCCATGTTGCGGCAGTTCTCGGAGCATCTGCGAGAGCACCGTGGCAATCCACCGTGCACCATCCACAAAAAGGTCGAACACGTGAAGAAGTTGCGGGCATTTCTCCGTGTTCGCCGAAGGCATCCGCACCGTGCGCGACTGACGGATATCGATGCTTTCCTGATCAAGTGCCGCGAACGATATGCGCGTTCCACCGCCGCTGATATCTGCTCTAGCGTCCGCAGCTTCATGCGGTTCATGGTAGTGAGCGGTCGCATGACGGTCGATTTGTCATCCTCGATTGTGGGGCCGATCGTGCGCCCCGCGGAGCGTCCCCATCGGACGTTACCGTGGAAAGATGTCCAGCGCATTTTGCACGCCGTGGATCGATCGACCCGGTGCGGGCGGCGCGATTACGCGCTTTTGTTGATGATGAGCAGCTACGGTCTGGGGGCCGGGGAAATCATCCGTCTCATGCTGGATGACATCGATTGGCAGGCGGCAACGATACGCGTCCACCGACCAAAAACCGGCGCTGAGTTCTTGTTGCCGCTGCTACCGGCGATAGCACGTGCGTTGGCCGCGTATCTACGTCACGGTCGCCCAGTCCACGCTCAGACACGTAACCTCTTTGTGACCCTGCGTGCGCCTCATGGGGCACCGGCGTGTTCGGTCACGGTCCGGCATATTCTGCACACCCACGCACAGCGCGCTGGTGTCTCGGCGCCCTTCCTTGGGACACATGTGCTTCGACACACGCATGCCTGCCGCCAGCTTGAACTCGGCACACACGCAAAGCTGATCGGGGACATCCTAGGACACCGGGATCCGGAGTCAACGTCAGCCTATTTGCGCGTGTCGGTTGAGGGTCTGCGGCAAATGGCGCTGCCGGTGCCGCGATGACCATTTTGACGCTAGGCGAGCTGGCTCGCGACGCCCAGGACTTCCTCAAGTTCAAGCGGGCCATGGGTTACTCTTACGTCCGTGGGGAACTCATGCTCGCAAGCCTGCAGCGCTTTGCTCGAAATCCGTTACCTTGCGGCTCAAAGCGTCCAGCAAAAATCTCGTTGGAGGACACGGCCCGGGCGTGGCTGTCGCGCACGGAGAATCGCAAAGGAAATACCGTAGCGCAGGAGTTCGCGGTGGTGCGCCAGTTATGTCTGCACCGCCGCCGCCGCGATCCACACGGCTTCGTACCAGAACGGTCTTGGGCGCCGAAAACCGAACTGCCGTTCTTGCCACACATCTTCTCGCGCCAGGAAGTTCATCGTCTCTTGCTCGCCGCGGACAACTATCGACACCGAAACGTCGATCCCGGTCTGATGCGCACTCTGTTACTCATACTCTACTGCACCGGTCTGCGTTTTGGCGAGGCCGTACGACTTCGGTTGTCGGATGTGGATCTCGAACATCGGGTGTTCTTTATCCGCGAAAGCAAGGGCCGAAGTCGCTGGGTCGCGTTCGGCGATGACTTGGCATGCGAAATCAAGCGATGGCTCGCCGAGAGAAACCATATTGTGTCCGTTCGAGGAACGAAAGCCCCCAAGACGTTATTCCTCCGCCGTAACGGGCAGGCGCTGTCGATCAAGTGCGCCGGTGATGCAGTCATGAAACCGGCTCGTGGCCGGGTCGGCCCACGTCCGTATGACTGGCGCCATGCCTTCGCCGTTCATCGGCTCACCGACTGGTACCGAAAAAAGGTGGATGTCCATGCGCGACTGCCGTGGCTTTCCGCCTACATGGGCCACGTCAACGCCCTGGGAACTGAGGTCTATCTCCATGCCACGCCGGAACTGCTGCGTCTGGCAAGCCTGCGCTTTGCCGGCCGGCTTCGATCGGCTCGGATAACGCCATGAGTTACGCGACAAAAGATCGGCTGCTACCCCTGGTCGAATCGTTCTTCCGCGAACACTTGCAGCGGATGTGCGGTGCCAGCCCCCACACGGTTCGGGCGTATCGTGATGCACTGCGCCTTCTGTTTAACTTCCTCGCCGATCGTAAGAACTCCTCCGTGGCTGATCTGCAGCTCACCGATCTACACGTCGAATCCATTAAGGCGTTCCTGGTTCATCTGGAATCGCAGCGGGCCAACACACCCGCCAGTCGAAATTATCGCTTGACGGCGATCCGTAGCTTCTTCAGGCATCTGGTCCGCAATGATCTGACTCATGCGGCACAGTACCAGCAAGTACTGGCGTTGCCGTCCAAGAAGACGCGTACGGTGCCGGCCTCTTATCTGGAACCCGAAGACGCCCGCCTGATCCTTAAGCAACCGGACTGCGGAACGATCCTAGGTCAGCGCGATCATGCCTTGCTGCTCTTTTTGTACAATACGGGCGCGCGCGTCAGCGAAGCCCTCGGGGTGCGCAATGAGGATCTCAGTCTCGGTCATCCCAGACAAGTGCGGTTGCATGGAAAGAACCCGAAAGATCGCTTCTGCCCTCTATGGCGCGAAACTGCCGACAACCTTCGACGCTTGCCGAGTGTTCGCGAAGCCCGTCCCGGCGATATTATCTTCCGCAACGTTCGAGGCAACGAGCTGACCCGTGACGGCGTCGCCTACATCTTGCGCAAATACACCGCATTGGCGGCTCGGAAAGCACCGGCGTTGCGTCGGCGAAAAATCACTCCCCATGTCATGCGACATGGATGCGCGGTCGCCTTGTTGCAGTCCGGCGCCGATGTCACCGTAATCCGCGATTACCTTGGGCACGCGAGCGTTGCCACTACAAGCCGATACATCACAACCAATCTGCAGATGAAGCGCGACGCACTGGAACTGTTTTGGCGCCGGGCTGGCCTGACCCCAGCGCGTGTGACACCCTGGAAGCCTAAACCCGATCTTCTTGCCTTCTTGTCATCCTTGTAGCCGTCACCACTCTGTGTTTTTATGTCGCCAGCCCCATGCGAAATTGCCCTTCAATGCAGGCGTATCGTGTTCTCTGACTGGATAAATCCCGACTCGGGATACTGCGCCTTATCTTGTTTCAAAGATAACGCCCACGGCCGAAGGAAACTCCATGACCTCTATGCCAATCATCGCAGCGACATCGCCGAAGAAGGCCTGAGGTACTTCGCCGCGCTGTACGAGATCGAACGCGAGGGTCGCGAACTGAAACTGGACGCCGCAGGTCGGCGACAGCTGCGACAGCAACGATCAAAGCCGGTGGCCGAAGCCTTGCGACTGTGGCTCACCCGCCAGCGCGGCCAGGTCCCGGATGGCTCGGCTACACGGAAGGCCATCGACTACAGCCTCGGACGTTGGGCGGCGTTGATCCGCTACATCGACGACGGCGAGTTACCCATCGACAACAACCATATCGAAAACCGAATCCGGCCAGTAGCCCTCGGCAGGTCCAACTGGCTCTTTGCTGGATCGCTTCGCGCCGGTCAGCGTGCCGCAACCATCATGAGCCTGATCCAGTCTGCCAAGCTCAATGGACACGATCCTTATCGCTACCTCAAGGACATCCTGGAGCGTCTGCCGACTCATCCTGCGAGCTGCATCGAAGAGCTTCTTCCTCACCGCTGGGAACCAGCGCAGGCTACACGCTGACTGGTTACACTGCATGAAATCAACTGAGGTATATGCCTCTATACGCAGTGCGGTCGCACCTATGCTCAAGCAGTTGGGCTTCAGGCGAGAGAAGGCGTTCCTGAGTTGGGCTCGGCAGCACAACGAGCGATACACAGTGCTGTGGTGCCAAGTATCACGCGACGGCTGGGATGACTATGCCGGTTCGCAATTTGTTGTGGAGCTACAGCGGTCCGATAGCCCCGAGGTGGGAGCGCACCCAAACACTAGGACTCGGATCGCCAAGCTGCTTACCGATGAGCAACGATCCGAGATGCGCCGGCTCCAAAACCAGGTAATAACTGGCCTTAGTCGGCCGCCTCGAACGCACCCTACGCTACAGGTGTCTTCCGAGGTAACCAAATGGTACCTGGAAAAATTTGAACCAGTATCTGTGCCCTATCGGGCCAACGAGGATATTTGGTTGCGATACTCGAAGCCGGAACACGTCGAGGCATGGGCTGACTTCCTACGCCGGGTACTTCCCGGGTGCGTTGCCGCCATGGAAGCCGAAGGTCCGTCGTAATCGACTGTCAAGGTGTATTACCCGGTCGCTTACGGTTTAAGAGCAAATGGCGCTTCCATTCGTCGTGAATCTGCGCGCTCCACCGCGCACGGAAGCGCCCCGACAAGCCGAGTCGGATGAGGAAGTCGCGCAGCGGCGCCGGATAGAGCACACAGGCATCGTAGACCGCGGTGAACGAGGAATGCCTCACTGATAGCCCATCTCCAGCTCCTGCGCCTGCTTCGCCAATTCTTCCATTGCGATTTCGCTGGCACGGTCGCGTTCGCTTTTGAAGTGCATCAGATGTTCGAAGCGCACTCGCCGGTGCTTCCCGGTCTTATGGTATGGAAGCACTCCATCCTCGAGCAGCTTCACGAGGTGCGGCCGCGAGACATTGAGCAGGTCAGCCGCTTCTTGCGTGGTCAGCTCGGCATGGACCGGTACCACTCGGACGGCATTACCGTTCGACAATTCGGACAGGATGTCCACGAGTAAACGCAGCGCCGAGGTCGGGAGCTCGACCTGGTGGGCTTGGTTTTTCTCGTCGAAAATCTGGATGCGCTGAGTTTCAAACCCAGTGGCCAGAAATGCGGCCAATGCGCGTTGGCCCTGAACGGCCGCTTCGACTTCCTTTTCGGCTGGAAGCGTTACGTTGGACAAAGCGGTGTTGGTCATGGTGGTCTCCGAACTGAGGCATTTTGCGAGGCGGAATCATAAACGAAATAAACGAAATAAACGAAACGCTTTGCATAGATCAAGGAGGGTAAATATCATTTTAAATATCAATTTCTTACAGTTTTTTGCCGGCGCCCACCCTGGCATCGGCCGAGTTTAATTCCCCCGGGCCGCCCTGTGATCGACTGACCGAGGGGCCCTGATAGGCTTCGGTCGATCCGGTCGACGACATGACCTGAATCTTCGAATGGAAGTCGCCACAGGGGAATAGTCATGATCACGCTGACACTGATTGCACTGCTAATTTTCGTGCCGTGTGCTCGCGGCATTCTGGGTGGCTTCGTCTCCGGGATTTCTCGCTTTTGGGTTTGGCGTTTCTCATCTCAAGAGAACCGAGTGGTCGCCGTAGGGGTCTCTGATTTTGGCTCTTGTTGATTCGGAATAATGCCGGAAGACTCTAAAGCCCTATGCTACTGAAAGTGGGGGGACGTCGGAGCACCCAGGGAGTTGACGTCGTTGATGCGACTGTACTCAGGTGTCTTATAGACGCTGGCAGGAAGCTCGAGCGTGATATGAGGAAGGCTGGATTCCCATTCCATTGCATCATCTTCATTAGGAATGACGTTTATGAATATGTGATGAGGCAAAGTGCTGACTATGGCAAGGAATGTCGCGCTTCATGTCAAGCCGGACAAAATGCCTTGGCCAGAAAGAGAGACTTTCACTGCTTAGGCTGCCTCGGTAAATCGCTGCTGGTTGGTGATTCTACGATGCGCACGGGCCGCAGCTATTC
>JALYHU010000196.1 GCA_030776345.1 Pseudomonadota bacterium
TCCATGACGCGCCGACCGGGTGCGGCGAACACCTTGCCGCCGGCTTGTTCGATGATCATGGCCATCGGATTGGCCTCGTACATGAGCCGCAGCTTGCCATCAGGCGCTTTTTTCGTCGGCGGGTAGAGAAACACCCCGCCTTTCAGCAAAATTCGGTGCACGTCGGCCACCATGGCCCCGGCGTAGCGGCCGGAATAGTCATTGCTCTGGGCCCAATCCAGATAACGTTGATAGCCTTCCGGGAAGGTCTTGCGGTTGCCTTCGTTCACGGAATAGGTCTTGTTGCCGGCGGGAATCTGCAGATTGCGTTCGACGCGCATGAAGGCGCCGATACCGGGATCGAGCACGAACATGTCGACGCCCTGGCCGATGGTCAGGACGAATACCGTGGAGGAGCCATATAGCACATATCCGGCTGCCACTTGCCGCGTGCCGGGCTGGAGCAGGGAGTCGTGAGCCCGCGCAGCGCGCCCGTTGTGCTGAAGTATGCTGAAAATGGTGCCGACGCCGCCGCAGATGTCGAGGTTCGACGAGCCGTCGAGAGGATCGAACAGGACGCAATAGCGAGGGATGCCTTCGCTGTCCTCACGCAGAATGACCGGCTCCTCGTTTTCTTCCGATGCCACGATGGCTACGCCCTCGCGGCCGCCGAGAGTGCCCAACAGGACCTCATTGGCAAGCACGTCCAGTTTTTGCTGCACCTCCCCCTGCACGTTCTCGGTGCCGACGCTGCCCAACACGTTTTCCAGGCGGGCGCGCCGCACCTTGTCCGCAATGATTTTTGCGGAAATCGACAAGGCGGAAAGTATCCAGGAGAAGGTCCCGGACGCCTGTGGATAATGCGCCTGCTGCTCTAGAATGTGAGCCTGCAGCGTCATGATCCGCACTTCGTCGCGGGCGGATTTGAGGGTAGGTTTGCTGGATGCGTTCATACTCGAAGAATGCCACGAACCGGCGCCTAAATTGCAGGCAGTTTGACTTTTTACATACGCTAACAATCGCGAGGCGGATGTGCTAGGAATCGAGTCCTTGGGCTGGCAGTTTGAATCGACGGATATTCAGAAATAAGGGGAAGGAAGACATGTCTCTATCATCCAAGATAGGCGCGGTGGCGGCGGGGATGCTGTTGGTCGGGATGGCCGGGTGCAATCAATCACCTCAGCCATCCGCATCGGCCAAAAAGCCCCCGTCGCGAGCCAGTGTACAGTGGGCAAACACGGCCAACGGCTTCATCGAAGACTACTTGCGGGCTCAACCGTTCTTTGCCGCGCAGTCGGGCCGGCACGAGTTCGATGGACAGCTTCCGGACTTGAGCGCGCACGGCCTCAAACGGGAAATTTCGCGATTGCACGATGCACGCCAAACGATTGCCGCCGTCGATCCGGCGCCGTTGGAGCCGAGAGAGCGATTCGACCGCGAATACTTGCTCAGTGTCGTCGATAGAGATCTCTTTTGGCTGGAGAAGGCACGATTTCCGTTCACCAATCCCTATTGGTACATCGCGAATATCGATCCGGACATGTACTTGAGCCGCAACTACGCGCCGCTCGATGTTCGCATGAAGGCGTATATCAAATACGCGCGCGGCATTCCAAAAATGGTGACCGATATGCAGGCGAATCTGCAGGGCCCGCTGCCCAAGACCTACGTCGAACTGGGTATCGCCCAGTTCGGCGGATTCGCCGACTTCTTTGCGAAAGAGGTTGCCACAAGGTTTGCGTCGGTGGCCGATCCCGAATTGCAGAAACAGCTCGCCGACGTGGACAAGAACGCATCGAATGCGATGGCCAACTTGAAGAATTACATGATCGGCCTGCGCAAGACGGCAAACGACAAGTTCCCGTTGGGCAAGGATCTGTTCGCCGAAATGGTCAAGCAGACCGAGAGCGTCGAGGTTCCGGTCGAGCAGATCGAGGCCGCCGGGCGCGCGGACCTGGACCGCAATACCCAGGCGCTCAAGGCGGAATGCGCCACCTACCTGCCAAAGGGCACCCTGGCCGCATGTGTCGCGAAGATGTCCGCCGACAAACTTCCACAGAGTCCCGTCGAGGCCGCCCGGGCGCAGCTGGTCGAACTCAAGAAATTCATTCAAGACAACAATGTGGTCAGCATTCCGAGCGACGACGAAGCGTTGGTCGCGGAAGCCCCCCTCTACAATCGTGCAAACTTCGCCTTCATCCAGGTCCCGGGCCCTTATGACCACGGCGTGGCGGCGATTTACAACATCGCGCCGCCCGATCCGAAGTGGTCCAAGGGCGAACAGGCCGCGTACCTCCCGAGCGTCGCGACGCTGTTGTTCACGTCCGCGCACGAAGTGTGGCCGGGACATTTTCTGCAGTTCCTGCAGACCAACGCCAACCCTTCGAAGCTCGAGGCCCTGTGGGTGGGTTATGCCTTTGCGGAAGGCTGGGCCCACTACACCGAAGAAATGATGTACGAGAAGGGGCTAGGCAAGGGCGATCCGGAAAAGCACATCGGCCAGATCACGGAAGCCTTGCTGCGCGATGTGCGGCTGCTTTCCGCCATCGGCATGCACACCGAAGGTATGACCGTCGCGCAGTCGGAAAAGATGTTCAAGGAACAGGGATTCCAAGATCCGGGCAATGCACGCCAACAGGCAGCCCGCGGAACCTACGATCCGGCGTATCTGAACTACACGATGGGCAAGTTGATGATACGGAAACTGCGCGGCGACTGGATTGCCAAGATGGCGACCAGCGGGGCGGCTCCGGC
>JALYHU010000197.1 GCA_030776345.1 Pseudomonadota bacterium
GAGTCGACGGCAAGCGTATGCGCCCCCAGGCGGGTGGACACCTGCTCGAGCACCCGGTAGGTATCCGCGTCTTGCTGCACGACCGTCATGGTGCCGAGGCCGCCGGCGCAATAGATGCGCTGCAGGGAGGCATCGTAGGCCACGGAGTCGGTCATGCGGCCAATGGCGAGCGATGCGACCAGGCGGTGCTGGGCGATGTCGAAGACCACCAGTGTCGCGTTACCCCCGCACACGGCGAACAGCCGTTGACGCACGGCATCGAGCGCGAGCCCCTTGGGCGACTTGCATGGCTCGAGCGGCCAGCGGCCAACAACCTCTCGTCGTTTGAGGTCGAGCGCGAGCATCGAGTTCCTATCCTCGATATTCTGGTACACCAACCCGTCGTGGGGGTTGTAGACGGCAAACTCCGGCTTGCCGCCGAGCGGAATCGTGCCGACGGCGGCCCCCGAGGGATCTATGAGCGTGGCGACTCCCGCCTCGCCATTTGCGACATAGAGCAGGTTGTCGGGGGAGACGAATAATATGGCGTCGGGATCTTGTGCGACGGGTATTCGACGACGCAGCTTGAGCGTACGAGAGTCGATGATGTCGACGGTATTTTCCCCGCTCCGTGTGACGAAACCCACCTCTTTGCCAGGCAATAGCGCAATTCCATGCACGAACGGTGCCCCGGTCAGTTCGGTGACCCGTGCCGCTTGGCCGTTTGCAATGGTCAGCGCGACCTTGTAAACGCTGCCGGAGGAGGCGCCGCCGACGTAGAGGTCACCTTGGTCGAGCGTCAAGTAGTCCAACACGTTGATCGCGCCGTGACGCGGTAAGACGACGAAGCGCTCGAGTTGCAACCGTTGCGAGGCGGAGGGCGCATTGGCGTGCACGAGTGGGGCCCACAGGGGGCACCCTCCCATGCCCACGAGTGCCATCAGAATCAGCAGGACGATACGCATGCGTGGTGGCCTAGAACCGGTACCCGAAGAATGCCACGACGTCATGCTGGTTCTTGTTCTCGACGATGGGGCTCTTGCCCGAATCCCCTTCGAGCCGCGTCAGGCCGATGGCCGCGCCCGCGTTCCAGTGCGGGGTGAACTGGTACATGGCGCCGAAGTCGAGTCCCGCTTCGGTCAACCCGCCCTTGGGAACATATTCTTGCCGGCCAGAGTCGCGGGACTGTAGCGCATCGATACCAAACACCGTGCGCTCATACTCGCCGTTGCCGAAGACCAACCTGGGGCCGGCCGTCAGCCGCCATGCCCGCGTCGGGTGGTATTCGGCCGTCGCACCCAGCGTGGCGAGCAAGCCTTGTCGAGTGCCGTTCACGTCCCATAACACGCTTGATTTCAAGGACAGCCATTCATATTCGTAGTTGGCAAAGACGCCGGTACGCACGGCCGCCTTGACGTCACCCAGCCCTTTCAACAGCGGATCGTCGGTTGCGCGCCGCAAATCGCGAAAGCTGCCCGTGACCTCGATCCCCGCTTTGAAGCCGGCCGCATCGAGCGCCGCAAACTTGAGCGCCGGACCGCCGTCGCCGGGACCCAAGGAGAATCGTCCGTAACTCAAGGTGATTGCAGGAATGCCTTGCGTGCGGTTGTGCGCGCTGCCGGGAAACTTGGGCACCGTGGCGATGCCGGCGGCCACTGCCGCATGCAGTCCCGGACCCTCATCGGAATCGTCTGGCATCGCCGCCTCGCTTTGTTGATCGCTCGGTGGGTCGGCCCATACTGGCACGGTCTTTCCCAGTGCCATCAGCAGGGCAAAGCCGGCGCCGGCATTGACGATCATCTTCTTGAGTGGATAAGTCATGTTAATTTCTCGATACGTGTGTGAGGAGGATTCCTCTGGCCGGCAGCCTTACATCATCAGCTTTGATTGGTAGGTCCCCTTCACTGCGCCGACATCGGACAACCCGACAACATCGCAACGTCCTGCCTTTCGTGGCGGAAGGAAGGAGTATCACGATAGAGCGCCACACGAATCGATCCTGCACCCGGTCTAATCGATAGAAGACCCAATACGACCGCGCGACCGGCAGTGATCCGATGTTTGACTGAAAATTGCATGGCACGTCTACCCAGGAAGGCCGATGCGTCGATGCAAGTCGCGCAACCCATGCGAAGGATTGCGCCGACTTCACCATCGACAATCGCGGCCACCTGGCAATGAAATCAAAACAATGATGCAAAAGTACTTTGCGTGACAGAGTCGGGGCACTTTGTAATGCAAAGTGTCGATGCAGTCAATGCCCCGCTCGTTGAAACATCTCTCGGTTCGTTCGGAAATTCGCACCGGCTTGGCGGATATAAGGGACGCGCTTCGGCGAGTTTTATGCGTCAGCGCAGGGCCAACGTCTCGCGCAGCTGCGCTTATCCCTCGATGAGGCCTGCTGATGTTGGGTGACGCGCTTTACGATAGCCGCTTGCTTCTTTACT
>JALYHU010000198.1 GCA_030776345.1 Pseudomonadota bacterium
GGATATGCGCATGCGCGTAGTGATTTCGGAGCGGTATTGTTCACAGCAGGCGCAGCCTGCGAATTATCGTTTTGGATACGCCTAGGTTTCTCCAGGAAAGACTCCAAAGCGATGCCCAACTAACCCCCCAGCCAGATTAGTAAGCGGTCGTCCCGTTACCGGCGGAAATGTGGATGAAGCTTGCGGGAAAGGCCCAAAAAGCACATTCCCATAAATGCCCCCTCATGGGATTATTCTTCTTTCTTTTCGGCTGCTGATCTATGGCATATAAAGTTCAATACTTGAATCCCGAGGATCGTCGAGATGTTGCGAAGTGCTTTCCAATATTCTCGATTCTGCGGCCAAAATTAGATGAGGCTGAGTTCACCACCAGGGTATGTGTCCAGGCCGAGGAAAATTACAAAATTGTATACATCGAGATGGAGGACAAAGTTGTCGCGGCAGCAGGTTATCGGCTGGCCCATTTTCTCGCCTGGGGCAAGGTTTTCTACATCGACGACTTAATTACGCTTCCTGAAAAGAAGAGGCTTGGACTCGGCGGCTTCTTGATGGATTGGCTAATAGAACAAGCAAACCAGCTGCGGTGCGATGAGGTTCATCTGGATACCGGCTATCAGCGTCACGATGCACATCGGCTCTATTTGAACAAAGGGCTTAGCTTAAATTGCCATCATCTGGCGCGAACGCTGTGACTTTTCACGATAAATGGCGGGCTTTCTTTCACGCTAATTGGCGCCGATGACCAACATACTGCGAGCCGCATCGATGACATCCACGGTGATGGCCGTCAGCTTATTGATCTTCAGCACTCGCTCGATCTGAACGAGCAGGCGATGGAGCAGCCGAAAATTTCCACCTGTGATTCGTGCGATGGTCGCGATGGCTTTGGCATTCGGCGTGCCGGCGCCCGCACCGGAGCAAACTTTTCGGCAGTGGTGCGCTGTGACGAATGAAAGATCCTTTCCCTGTAGCGGGTGGAAGTGATGGGCGAAACCGACGTCCCCCCTACTGAAATAGGGGGGGACGTCGCAGATAGCGTGAGCAGGTCGGGATGGAATGCGGGCCGGCGCAAATAAATGCAAGCTCGCTTGCAGATAATGTGAGCCTACGACGTCCGTCAGTTGCAGATAATCTGAGCGGGAAACTGGCGCTGAATGCGAGCCCAGTGTGTTTCGATTGCAAGCCGCTACACATAGGGGCTGCAGTTCAGTAGGCGAAAGACACTTTTGCGTCCGAGACACGCAAAGTTACAATTTTACGTCCGCACCCGACGCCACTAAAAGCGTACTTTCCTCACGTGAGGCCCTTAACAATCAATTACTTGCAAAGCCTGGTTTGGCACAAGATTGTGTCTTCGAGCTGAAGATGTCGGTTGTCCCGTCCAAAAAGTTGATGTCCAAGTTCGGCCGTTGATGTCCAGGGTCCCTCCCTCCCGAACTGGACGTGCCAGGGTCGATTCTGGCCGGCTACTACGCAGAAATGCACGCCGATTATGATCCCTTGACGGACAACGTGACGCGGCCGGAATCTGGTCTTCAATTCGTCCCCGGATTTACACTTCGCGCTCTAGATCGGCCCCGTAAATTTCGATCTCGTGGCTCTTCGGCTCGATAGAGATTGTCGGATTCTCTCCTTGGAGAAACCTATCGTACTGTTGCTCTGTCAGAGCGATGGGGGACGCGCGGCCAATGCTGTCCCACGCTCGCAAATACCTGTCTGGGGTTACACCCACGTCCTCCACAATATTCAAGCGAGCGATGTCCTTACCTTGGTCAGTTCCCAACAACACAGCCAGGTCGGTCGCGTACAGCTTCTGGGTAATGCGACGCGGGCGCTCGATTTCGGCGAATATCGGCAAGCCTTCATCGAGGTGATGTCAGCGCTCGAACTCGTCATTGCTCGTCGGTTGAACACCACTAGCGAGATAGCAAAGCGCGCGGTTCAAAGCTTCCTGGCCCGCGAGACGCAAAGCGCTCAAGTCGCGGTTGTCTTGCTGGCCACCGGTGCGAACAAAGTGGGAATCGAGGAAGCGATTCAGGCGCTTAAGGTTCGCAACCGGGGTCGCCCACGAGGGATATCTCCCGTCGGCAGCCGAGGCGACCGCGCTGGGAATGTCATGAAAACGATTCAACGACTGGCAGGTCTTGAGGAGATCAAGAGTCCCGTGCTCACCCTCAACAACATGTTGTCAGCGCCATAACCCATATGTCCGGGGACTTGGTCGCCTCAGTCTCCCGTCACCAAGTATTCTCGAAGATTCCTCCCAGCCACGTTACATAAGTAGCCTCACCTATTGAATAATATTATGATATTTTGACTGAATATCGCGACGACCGAACGCTGGCTAGCTGGCACAACTCGTTGATTACTCGAGTAGTCCGTCACCAACCATCCGTGGTACCGACAAATCGGGAGACCATCCCCTACAGCGCCCTTTCGCGCAATTCCGGGTGGCACGATCAACCCTCTACCGCAATACTGACCTCAAGTCACCGGCGTGAAGTTCGCCGAGAACCGCAGGATACCGCCATGAGCATTCGCGATCGTACTAGCGCATTTTGTGATCGGTTCGGTCTGCGCGTTCCAATTCTCTTGGCCCCTATGGCTGGTGCTAGTGCCCCTGCGCTGTCCATAGCGGTCGCAAATGCAGGCGGACTCGGTGCCTGCGGCGCGCTTCTGATGACTCCGCCCGATATCGTCGCCTGGGCCAACGAAGTGCGAGCCGCGAGCAACGGCAGATTCCAAATAAATCTCTGGATTCCCGATCCTGCCCCAGTGCGCAATGCTGGCCACGAAGCACAGGTGCGCGAATTTCTTGCAACGTGGGGACCGACGGTCACACCGGACGCGGGCGACGCCACGCCACCAGACTTCGGTGCGCAGTGCGAGGCTCTGCTTGACGCGCACCCACCTATTGTTTCCTCGGTTATGGGCGTGTACCCGCCGGAGTTTCTGGTTCGGCTTAAGTCCCTTGGCATTTCTTGGTTTGCCAATACGTCGACGGTGACCGAGGCGAAAACTGCCGAAGCGGCTGGCGCTGACGTAGTTGTGGTCCAAGGAATGGAGGCAGGCGGCCACCGCGGTTGCTTTGATGCGAGCAAGGCCGAGCGCGAAATGGTGGGACTGGCTTCGCTCGTTCCGGCAGTAGTCGACGCCGTCAGCGTTCCGGTCGTCGCCACTGGAGGTATCGCAGACGGCCGGGGGGTCGCCGCCGCGCTCGCTCTAGGCGCAAGCGCCGTGCAGGTGGGCACGGGTTTTATGCGGGCGCCGGAAGCCAAAATCCATGCCGCCTGGGCCAATGCCCTGGCCAGAGCGGCACCAGAAGACACGCTGGTTAGCCGGGTTTTCAGCGGCCGGGCGGGGCGAAGCCTGGCGACCGACTATGTGCGTGCCGCGATTTCTGTTGATGCGCCACAACCCGCGCCGTATCCAGTCCAGCGCGGTCTCACGGCCGCAATGAGAGGCACCGCTGCGAAGACAGGAGATCTTCAGCGCATGCAGGCGTGGGCCGGGCAATCCGCTGGATTAGCGCGCGCGGAATCCGCTCGATCAATCCTGGAACGGCTTTGGAAAGATGCGGTCAGTATTCTCCGATACTGAACCCTGCTTGGACGACCATTGGCGTCTCTGAGCTGATCACTAACGGTGCTCTCGTTGAAAACCGCGCGATCGCAAAGCGCGGATAACCTCAGATGGCACCTGGTGACATACATTGACGCCCCCCTCGCGTGCATCCCATTCTATTTGCCGGTGATCTCCGCCAGGGCGTCTGGGGATCCGCAGCTGCTCGTCCAAGCCGTTCGTCTGGAATCCAGCGCGCAGGAGAGGTGTAATCTTCCCCTCGAGCTTGTGCCCGAATATGAACCACTCTTCCAGGGTTACAATGATCGCGTACGCCGACAGGCCGTCACTGGTTGTGCCCGGTCACGATCACGCGGGCACCTCGCGCCTGCAATACTTGCGCGGTGGCCCGGCGCTGCGCCCAGGGCGTGGAGCGCGCCTGACCCGGTCCACGCCGGCGGTAGGATTGGTCCTGCATTACGTGCGGCCACTTCTGACGGATGCTGCCCTCCGACTGCACCCTGGATTTTGCAACGGTTCTGTAACAATAGGGATCGAACAGCGCTCGTGGAGACGTGGAATGTCGGGGGAGATGTTATGAGCAAGCGCCGTGAACATGGGCCGGCTACGGCCTCCGCTGCCGGGAGCCGTCGCGCTGCACCCGCCCCGGAAAAGTCGTCCCGGGAGCGTGCCGAGCGGGACGCGACAAGGCCCGAAGGCGGATTCGAGAAGAGTAGTCAGCAAGAACGCGACAGCGGTATCGCCCCGGGCGAGCAGCCGACATCCGTAGAAACGCGCATCGGCTCGCGTATGCCCGACCGGAAATAAAACCCGGCAGCGGTTACATCATATCGAAAAAGATCCTCGAGCATGCGCGACACCGAAATAAAACAAGAGAGCCTCGACGATGAGGTTGAGCACATACTGGAGGAATCCCGCATGGTACTGCCGGGCCTCCAGGCGCTTTTTGGTTTTCAGTTGATCGCCGTATTCAATCCGCGTTTCGACGATGTCCTTCGCCATCCCGCGCAAGAACTTCACCTGGCCGCGGTGATACTGACCGCCCTTGCGATCGCATTGATCATGGCGCCCGCCGCATACCATCGCCAAGCAGAGCGCGGCTTGCTTTCCCGATATCTGGCTGACTATGCTTCGCGCCTGCTTGCAATCGCCATGGCTCCGCTGCTCACTGCACTTGCAATCGAGGTATCGCTCGTCTCCTTCGTGATACTGCGCAACTTGGCCGGGAGCGTCGTCATCGGCGCCAGTCTGTTCTTGGCATTCGGCTGGCTTTGGTATGTCTTTCCGGCGTACAGGAAGCGGCGCGCACCGTCTTGAGTCTGCCCCCGCCCCTTATGTGTCGGCCGATGTTGAGAAGCGACGGTGCACCGCCGGAGGCGCTCCGCCAGCCAGACGGCCGGCCGTTTAAGCCCTTGCTTCCCTGCGGTTTCCTTGACGCGCTTTGCGAGTGAGGGCAGCCGGAACATGCGGCGTCCAGGCATGACGTTGTCCAACCCGCTTCGCCGAAGATAACGCAACGGAATGGTTCAACGCCATTTGCTGACGCAGTTCACTGAGCAACTCAGCATCGGCAAGCCGCCCGGCATCGACAAAAGTCCCACTCGGCAATGCCGATTTTTATCCCAGCCGGCGTAATCGAGTATGGGATACCGGTAAATACCTCCGGAGTACCCCGCCCCGCGGCCTGGCGCGCTTCCGAGCACACATAATGCAACTCTTCAGGGGTGGCCTGCCGCATGCACGTTTACCCGACCCTGACGTCCGACTTGTCGCTGCGATGCGGCTTCTTCGAGAATGCGGGCGGATCGATACAGTTGTCGCAATGCTCGCAAGCCTCACCCACCGGCTCGCCAAAATAAGGCCTTAGAAACTGCATGCGACACGTCGCGCAGTCGCCGTATCGCATCATGTGCATCAGCCGCTCGCGCTCTGCGGCATGCTGCGCATTGAAGAGCCGGACGATTCCTTCCAAATCGTCCGGCCTCAAATCCTGAGCGAGCTGCCATTTGCGGCCGCTTCGCTCGAGCACTTCGACGTCCTCCAGTGCGGTAGCGAGAACGGCGACGCGGCGCACCGGTAACCTACTTCGTGCCGCTATTTCGCTTTGAGTCAGCCGCGGACTGCCCGCCTTATCGTCGAATGTCCTGAGAAGCGCGCGCACATCCTGTTCGTGCGGCCGGTTCCCGCCCAGGAAGAAGCTGCGAATCCGCTTGTCCTCTAGTCGGTAAAAGAGCACGCAGCGCGCGTGCTTGCCGTCGCGCCCTGCTCTGCCTGCCTCTTGGTAATAGCTCTCGACCGAGCCCGGAAAATGCCAGTGCACAACGAACCGCACGTCCGGCTTGTCGATGCCCAAGCCGAACGCATTGGTCGCGACGATGATTCGCGCTTTCCCGCACATGAAGGTGCGCTGCGCGCGTCCCCGCTCGGCCTTTGACATTTTTCCGTGGTATTTCTCCGCGGATACACCTTGACCGATGAGCCACTCGTGAATCTCATTGACCCGTTTCACCGTGGCCACGTAGACGATGCCGCTGCCGCTTTCATCCGCCAGCAGCTGCAGCAGCATGCGCTCCTTTTCTTCACGATTAACGGTGCGCCTGACTTCCAAACGCAGGTTCTCACGCTCTATTCCGGTTTGCACGACCTGCAGATTCGTTACGCCCAGCGCATCTCGAAGGTCTTCGACGAGCCGTGGTGGGGCAGTCGCCGTGAGCGCCATAATCGGCGGGTTGCCGAGAGCCTTGATGACGTGAGCCAACTGCAAGTACGCGGGACGAAAGTCGTGGCCCCACTGAGAGATGCAGTGAGCCTCGTCGATGACGAATAACGCAACGCGCCCTTTGAGCGGTGCCACGTGTTCTGGATTTTGCAGTCTTTCCGGGGTCACCAAGGCGATGTCATGTACACCGGACTTGATTTCTCCCTCGATCGCGGCTTGTTCATTGGGCGCCACGGTGGAATCCAGTCGTGCGGCTGCGATACCCGCTTCATCGAGATGCGCCATTTGATCTTGCATGAGGGCAATGAGCGGTGAAACGACTACGACCGTACCTTCAAGAAAAAGGGCAGGTAGCTGAAAACACAAGGATTTGCCGGCGCCGGTGGGCAGAATACCCAGCGCGTTCCGGCCGTCCAAAGCCGCCTCGATGAGTTCCCTCTGACCAGGTCGAAAGCTCGAATGGCCGAACCGGCGCCGTGCGGCATCGGCTATTTGGCGCCACGGAACGGTGGAGTTTGGCATGGATATCTTCTTCGAACAGGGGAACCGTAGCAGAAAACTCAGGTGCGTCTGCAGGCATACATCGGGTTGTTCTGTCCCGGCCAAATCCGATCGGCCGCACCCAAAACGGCACGCTGCGAGCAAAACGCGCAAACGCGCCTAGGAGCCTTACCCCGCATAGAGCCGCGCTCGGCGAAGTCCTCTTATTGTTTTTGCTTGCGTTGCATCGCCCTGACGGGGGTGGGATCCCAGTATTCCCGTTGCAGCACCAATCTGCCATCCCTGAACTTCTGTAGGCTTATGTAGTGCTGCACGACCCCGGGAGATTTCCTGTAACGGCCTTTGTATTCGTTGTAGACCACGCTGGGATCGAGCGCCGGAGTGTTGACCACGTCGTACATCTCGAGCCCGAGAAATTCGATGACGCCTTTCAGGTACTCGATCACCTCGGCTTTTCCTGCTATACGCGTCGGCCTCTCTATCGACTCTCCATAGGGGAATTCAAACACGACGTCGTCGTCGACGATGTCGCCCCAGTCCGGTTTGCCTATATCCAAGATGATTCGTTTCGCAAGGCTTTGATTCCTCGAACGTAGCCCCTCGACGTCGGCAATCCCTGTCTCGCGAGCTGATTTATAGGCGGGGCTTGGTATATTCATTGGACTCCTCGACGTTAAAGCACCGATCAAATCCTCCGCTCTGTTGGGCTCGGTGTGCAAGGGCGCGGAGGCTCAAGCAACAATAAAAGCGCCGCCGCTACAACGATGTCGGCCGGAGCCTCTCGTCGTCGTCAGATTGACCCTTCACTGCCCCTCGACGCCCCACGTTCGAGTCCAATCGGAGGAAAATTGCCTGGCCGCTAAACGGCGTCGAGCAGCATCTGCCGCATCACCGCGCAAGGAGAAAAGAAAATCGAGACCCTCGCCGTCGGGAAGACCGAGATCCAGCACGATGACAGCTGGTCGGTGTGCTCGAGGTTGGCTCGAGCCCCCCTTCAGTCGCCTAACCCACAGTGATTCGAAGTTCGGCAATTCGAATGCGCGGTGGCGCCGGCAGATCCTTGTTGGTGAAGCGAAACCCACCGACGAACTACCCCGTCATGGAGCTTCTTTGCTACCGCTTCTGCTCGCATCGTGCGAGTTATGGTTTGGCAGACTAAACAGGTGATCTTTGATTTGCCTTAGCGTCTAAGATCCGCGCGCCGGGCGGACCGGTCTACCTGGAGTAGACGTTAGCGCAGGTCCTGCAGATGCAGACCAGACCGAGAACAATATGATAAATTGGCCACTCTTCTTAACACACGCTGTGAAATGGCGCAGCCGAAGCTATGAGTCAGGTCGGTGGGAATGAGGCGAAATATATTTACCTCGGCTGAGTGGGCCCGCATCGGCGCCCTCTATGGCTGCGTGGCTCTCTTGCACGTCGTCGGCTGGGGGCTGTATCTCCATTATGTCGGCGCCTATCCCTCGCTGGTAGGCCTCGGCTTCGTCGCTTACATGTTCGGTTTGCGGCATGCGTTTGACGCGGATCACATTGCAGCAGTTGACGACACGGTTCGATACCTCCTGCAAAAAGGAAAGAAGCCGCTGGGAATCGGCTTTTTCTTCTCGCTCGGTCACTCGACCGTCGTGCTCGGGCTGGCAATCGGCATTGCTTTCTCGGCGTCCGCCGTCAAACAAGAGTTGCCGCAGCTCAAGAATATTGGCGGCCTCATCGGTGCCGGTGTTTCCGGGACCTTTCTGTGGATCATCGGAATCCTAAACTTGCTGGTGCTCCTCGACATCTTGAAAGTCTGGCAGAAAGAAAAGTCGGGCAAGCGAAGTCACGCGCATCTTGAGGAACTGCTGCAGCAGCGCGGGCTCGTCAATCGGCTGCTGGGCGGGAGCCTGCAAAAGCTGATGAACCACAGCTGGCAGATGTATCCGCTTGGACTGCTATTTGGGTTAGGTTTTGATACCGCATCCGAGGTAGGCCTGCTCGCCATGACGGCTGGTGCCTCTGCCGGTGACATGCCGGTTGCGGCTGTGCTATCGCTACCGACCCTATTCGCTGCCGGCATGACCATGATGGACACCACCGACGGAATCCTCATGTCCAAAGCGTACAATTGGGCCTTCGTCAATCCGCTGCGCAAGATCTTGTACAACATGACCACGACCGGTCTATCGGTCGCCGTCGCGTTGATCATTGGTTCCATCGAACTCATGCAGGTTCTGATCGGCACGCTCGATCTGCAAGGCCCTCTCTTTCTTTTCATCACCAGGTTGGATTTCGGGATATTGGGCTACATCGTCGTCGGAATGTTTCTACTGACCTGGTGCCTATCGGTGGCAATCTGGAAGTTCGGTCGAATTGAAGAGCGTTTCACGCAGTATGTGCCCCACACGCACACTCATGAGCGTGTCGGCAGCGCTGAGCACATCCCGAGCAATGCACCTCTCGGTTCGTGAACTGGCCAGATCCGTTTCTCCGCATATGTGTCAGGTAGTTCAGAAGGTTACGGTGGCCGATGCCGTCCAGGTTCGACCGAAGATTGGGCGGCCGACGGTGGCATCGCCGACGGTGAGGACATTCGATACCGGTGCGCGTGCATTGCCTTCGGTCAACCCGGTGGAGTTGGTGAGATTGGTGCCGAGGACTTCGACTCTGACGGAGGGGGTCATCTGCAGGGAGATTCCGGCATCGAAGGTGGTATAGGCGGGCAGCACGCTGGTGTTCACGAAATCCTGGTAGCGCTGACTGACGGTGTAGAGGGTACCGAAGAGCCGTCCGTGTCGT
>JALYHU010000199.1 GCA_030776345.1 Pseudomonadota bacterium
CGCCCAACTTGTCCGTGCCCGCAGGCGCAGCGCTTTCACCGCTGCGCGGCGCACGGCGCGCGATGGCGCACAGCATGTCGATGTCGCGCGATCAGGTGTCGGGGAGCACCGTGTGCGACGACGCCGACATCCAGGGTTGGACGGGGCGAGGCGACTACATGCTGCGGCTGATACGGGCCATGAGCGCCGCGGTCACCGCCGAGCCGGCGCTCAATGCCTGGTACGATGCCGCGAACAATTCGCGCATTCTTCTCGAACACATCGACCTCGCGATCGCCGTCGACACGGCAGGCGGTCTGATCGTGCCGGTGCTGCGCGATGTGCGCGGCAAGTCGCCGGAGGAATTGCGCGCCGCCATCGCTGCGCAGAAGGAAGCCGCGCACCATCGCAGCACCTCGCCGGCGGATTTGCGCGACTTCACGCTGATGCTGTCGAACTTCGGAACGCTCGCGGGCCGCTACGGCATCCCGCTGGTGGTACCCCCCGCGGTCGCGATCCTGGGCGCCGGCAAGGTGCGCGAGGATGCCGTGGTGAGCGGCGGCGCGGTGGTCGCGCATCGGCGCATGCCGCTGTCATTGAGCTTCGACCATCGCTGCATCACGGGCGGCGAGGCCTGCAGATTCTTGGCCGCCGTCATCGTGGATCTAGAAAAGCCGAATTGACTTCAGCAAATTGACTTCAGAAAAAACGAATCGATCGAGGGGAGTGCACCATGCACCAAGCGTCGCCTGAAAAGCACCGCAAGAGCGTCGCCGCTGCGACCGCCGCCGCGGCAAGATTACCCAAGGCTCTGCGCGGCGCATTGCGCGGACCGGCGCTGCGGGCATACCTTCGCAGCTACTTCGCCAACGTCGAGGCCGGAGACCTTGCCGGCCGCGACCCCAAGGAACTCGCGACCATCGCGCTGTCGCACCTGGCGTTCGCCGGCAAGCGTCGCGGGCGTGCGCTGGTGCGCGTGTTCAATCCCACGCTGCGGGCGGATGGCTACAGCTCGGCACACACCGTCATCGAAATGGTCAACGACGACATGCCCTTCCTGGTCGATTCGATCGGCCTCGCCCTGACGCAGCGTTCGCTCACGCTGCACTTCCTGGCGCATCCGGTTTTTGCGGTGGCGCGCGACGCCGCCGGTAAGCTGCAAGCCCTGCAGGAGCGCGGCGACGGCGCCGACGGCAAGAAACAGCGGCTCGAGTCGTTCCAGCACATCGAAGTGGATCGCATCGTGGATTCCAGCGTCCTCGGTGCGCTGCAGGCGGAGATCGAACGCAGCATGCGCGATGTACGCGTCGCCTGCGCGGATTGGACGAAGATGCGCAAGGCAGCATCGTCGGCAGCCGACGATTTGAATGCGCTGGGTTCGCGTTTCGATCCGCGCGACGTCAGTGAAACCCAAGCGCTGCTGGCGTGGATGCAGGACCGCCATTTCACGTTCCTGGGATATCGCGAGTATCGGCTGCGCGGCGCCGCCGGCAGCGAATCCCTCGAACCCGTCGGTGCGACCGGGCTCGGAATTCTGCGGGCCGGCCACAGGCATCCGCATGGCAGCGGCCGCATCCTCGCCAGCGACATCCGGCGGCAGAGCCGCTCGCGCGAGTTGGCGCTGGTCACCAAGGCAAATTTTCAATCCACGGTGCATAGGCCGGGATTTCTGGACTACATCGGCATCAAGCACTTCGGCCCGACGGGCAAATTGATCGGCGAGCGCCGCTTCTTGGGCTTATGGACCTCGGCTGCCTACGGCACCAACCCTCGCGACATCCCCTTGGTGCGGCATAAAGTGTCTCAGGTGGTGCAGCACTTCGCCCTCGCCCCGGACAGCCACGACGGCAAGGCGCTGCAGCACATCCTGGAATCCTTCCCGCGCGATGAACTGTTCCAGTCGAGCGTTACGGAACTCAACAAGGTGGTCGCGGGCATTTTCGGCTTGCAGGAACGTCCGCGCGTGCGCCTGCTGCTGCGCCGCGATCCGTTTCGGCGATTCTATTCTTGTCTGGTGTTCGTGCCTCGCGAAAAATACAACACCCAGGTCCGCGAGCGCATCGAGCGCGTGGTGCGGGAGGCATTCAATGCCTTCAGCATGGAATCGCAGGTGCAAATCGCCGAATCGAATCTCGCGCGCGTCCATATCGTGGCCCGCACGCTGCCCGTCGAGGCGCGGCGCGTCGACACGGATGGGCTGGAACTGCGCATCGCCGCCGCTGTCAGATCCTGGGCGGACGCCTTCAAGTCCGCACTGCTCGCGCGTTTCGACGAAGCGTACGCGCTGCGGCTGTACGCCGCGTACGCGCAGGCCTTTCCCGCGGCGTATACCGAAGACTTTGCCGCAGATGCCGCGGCCCTCGACGTGTCCTTTCTCGAAGCGGTCGAGAAAGAGCCCGCGCGCCTGCATCTGGACATCTATCGGCCCGAGGCGCGGCGCAAGGACCGGCTTTTCCTCAAGATATTTCGCGGTCAAGACGCCATCCCGATATCGGACCTGCTGCCCATGCTCGAAAACATGGGACTCAGGGTCATTGCGGAGCGCCCCTACGAACTGGAGTTCGGCGGCGGCCGGCGCGCCTGGATTCAAGATCTGGAGCTGGTCATGCAGGCGCCCTCGCCGATCAAGTTCGAGGCCCTGGATCGCGAGATCAAGAGCACGTTCACCGCCGTCTGGACCGGGCGCATGGACAGTGACGGCTTCAACCAGCTCACCCTGACCACGGGCGTGCCGTGGCGGCTGGTCACCGTGCTGCGAGCATATTGCCGCTACCTGCTGCAGGCCGGACTGCCATTCAGTCACGGCTACATCGCCCGGGTTCTGGTGAACAACGCGGCGCTCGCGCGAGCCTTCGCCGATCTTTTCGTGGCGCGCTTCGATCCGCGGCTCTCCGCCTCCCGCCGGCGCAGCGCGCTCGCGCGGCTCGACCAGCGCATTCGAGCGTCGCTCGAAGACGTGAAGGGTTCGGACGAGGACCGCATCCTGCGCGCCTTGTGGAATACCTTGTCGGCCACGGTTCGCAGCAACGCGTTTCAGAAGGGGGACTCGGGCCAGTTCAAGGACTACCTCTCGTTCAAGATGGAAAGCCAAAAACTGCGCGAACTGCCTTTACCCAAGCCGCTGTTCGAGGTGTTCGTATTCTCGACCCGAATGGAAGGCGTCCATCTGCGCATGGGATACGTGGCCCGCGGCGGCATACGCTGGTCGGATCGCCGCGAGGACTTCAGGACCGAGATTCTCGGGCTGATGAAGGCCCAACAGGTGAAGAACACCGTGATCGTGCCGGTGGGCGCCAAAGGCGGATTCGTCGTCAGACGCGCCGGCGTCGGCGACCGCGAGGCGCAGCAGGCGGAGGTCATTGCCTGCTACCAAACGCTGATTCGAGGACTGCTCGACATCACGGACAACATCGTCGATGAAAAAATCGTTCCCCCGGTCGATGTGGTGCGCCATGACGGCGACGATGCCTATTTGGTGGTTGCGGCGGACAAGGGCACCGCGACATTTTCGGATATTGCCAACGCGATTTCCGAGGAGTACGGTTTTTGGCTGGGCGATGCATTCGCATCGGGCGGTTCGGCCGGGTACGACCACAAGAAGATGGCCATTACCGCGCGCGGCGCATGGGAATGCGTGAAGCGCCATTTCCGTGAAATCGGCATCGACATTCAGAATCAGGACTTCTCCGTCGCAGGCATCGGCGACATGGCCGGCGACGTGTTCGGCAACGGCATGCTGCAATCGCGGCACATCCGGCTGATCGCCGCGTTCAATCATCAGCACATCTTCATCGATCCGCAGCCCGATGCGGCGCGCGCTTTCAAGGAGCGCGAGCGATTATTCGAGCTGCCGCGCTCCACGTGGGAGGACTATTCCGCCGCCGCGATATCGAAAGGCGGCGGCATCTACTCGCGCAGCGCCAAGAACCTCGCCCTGTCGCGCGAGGCTCAAGCACTGCTCGAGCTCCCTGCGCAAGTAACGCCCAACGAAGTCATCAAAGCCATTTTGAAGTCGCATGTCGACCTGCTCTGGAATGGCGGGATCGGCACGTACGTCAAGGCCGCCGGGGAAAGCAACAGCGATGTCGGCGACCGCAGCAACGACGCGGTGCGTATCGATGGCCGCGAATTGAACTGCAAAGTCATCGGCGAAGGCGGGAATTTGGGATTGTCCCAGCTCGGCCGCATCGAATTCGCGCGGCGCGGCGGGCGCCTCAATACCGATTTCATCGATAATTCGGCGGGCGTGAATTGTTCGGACGTCGAAGTGAACTTGAAGATCTTGCTGAACGGCGCGGTCCGCGCCAAGGAACTGACGCGCGCCGCGCGCGATCGCCTGTTGATGCAGATGACCGATGAGGTCGCGGCCCTGGTGCTGCGCAACAACTATCTGCAAAGCCAAGCGATCAGCACCGGCGAGTTTCAAGCTAAGGAGCGGCTCGGCGAAAGCGCCTACGTCATCCGCGCACTGGAACGATCGGGAGATCTGAATCGCGCCTTGGAGTTTCTGCCGTCGGATGAGGAAATCGCCGACCGCCGTAAGGCCGGCGAGGGGCTCACGCGTCCGGAACTGGCGATCACGTTGAGTTATGGGAAGATCTGGTTGTACAAGGCTCTGATCCATTCCGACGTTCCGGAAGACCCGTACCTATCCGCCGAGCTTGCCCGCTATTTCCCCGTACCCGTACAGAAGCGCTTCGCCGCTCGCCTCAAACGCCATCGACTGCGGCGTGAAATCATTTCGACCGCCATCACCAACAGCTTGATCAACCGCATGGGTCCTGTCTTCCCCGTGCGTGCGCAAGACGATACGGGCGCCCAGCCGGCAGCCATCGCGCGTGCTTACAGCATCGCCCGCGAGGTATTCGCGGTGCGCGACGTCTGGACACAGATCGAGGCTGTCGATAACGTGAGTCCGGCAGCCGTGCAGTACACGGCCATGTTTCAGACCACGAGATTGCTGCGCCACGCAACCTACTGGCTGCTCGAGAATCGGCGCGAGGGACTCGACATCGAGCGCGCGGTACGGCGCTACGCCGGGCCCGTCGCGGAACTCTCCCGTGGACTGGGCGACGTGCTCTCGGCCACCGAGCAAGCGCGGCTGCGGGTGCTGCGATCCCAACTCCTCGAACAGCACGTGCCCGACGAACTCGCAACCCGCATCGCATCGCTCAATTCGCTGCATTGCTCTTTGGATCTCGTCGAAGTCGCAATGGCATCCCGGCTCGAGATTGGATTCGCCGCCAAAGCGTATTTCGACGTCGGCGAGCGGCTCGGTCTTGCTTGGATCAAGGACCAGATCGAAGGGCTGCCCGCCGAGGGCCACTGGCAGGCTGTGGCGCGGGCCACGCTCAGCGACAACCTGTACGAATTGCAACGCAGGATCACCGCCGCCGTGCTGTCCTGCAGAGGCGCCACCGCCGCCGCCCGAGTCGACCGCTGGTTGCAAGGCCAGTCCGCGGCCGCCCTGTCGCTGAAACGAATCGTGGCCGATTTGCGTACCGGTGCTGCGCCGGACTTCGCGACGCTCTCCGTTGCCCTACAAGCAGTGCGGCGGCTGGTGCAGGAGGGTGTCCATGCCGCTTGAATCGCCCTTCGGCAAGAGCTATTTGCAGGATCGAATCACGTCCGAGTTCGCGCTCGCGCGCCATATCGGCATCGTGGTCGAAAGCGCCGATGAGCACGGGATCGTCCTTTGCGCACCGCTCGGCCCCAACGCCAATTACAAAGGTACGGCGTTCGGCGGCAGCCTGTTTTCGGTGGCCGTTCTGGCCGGCTGGGCGTGGGTGACCCGGTATCTCGATGCGGCGCAGCTGGCCGCCGACGCCGTGATTCAGGAGTCCACCATCCGATATCTGGCCCCGGTTCAAGGGATGCTGCGTGCATCCCTGGCCCCGCCGGCGGCCGTCCACATTGAGAAATTCCAGAAAATGTTGCAGCGTGCGGGTCGTGGACGCATTCGGCTCGAGGTGCAGATCCGTCAGGGGAATACGCTGGCGAGCGTATTTGAAGGCGTGTTCGCCGCGGCCGTACGATAAATCTCAGGAGAACGTCACTATGACCGGAAAATTGATCCTGGTTCGTCATGGGCAGAGTGTCTGGAACGTCGAGAACCTGTTCACCGGTTGGCACGACGTGGATTTGAGCGATCTCGGGCGTCAGGAAGCCATCCAAGCGGGCAAAGAATTGCTCGGCGAACACATCGAACCGCACATCGCGTTCACCTCCGTGCTCAAGCGCGCGATCCGCACGCTGTGGCTGATCCTCGACACCACGGATCGCATGTGGATCCCGGTGGAGCGCTCTTGGCGTCTCAACGAGCGCCACTATGGGGCACTGCAAGGACTCAACAAGGCTCAAACCGTCGAACGGCATGGCGAAGCCCAGGTCAAGATCTGGCGCCGCAGCTACGACGTACCCCCGCCCCCCTTGAGTAACGACGACCCGCGCCACCCGCGCTTCGATCCCCGGTATGCCGACCTCGATCCGGCACAGCTGCCCGCGGCCGAGTCGCTCAAAGACACCCTGGCACGCGTTCTACCTTTCTGGGAAGGCCGAATCGTTCCCGAACTCCGTGCCGGAAAGAACGTTCTGATCGTGGCCCACGGCAACTCGCTGCGCGCGTTGGTCAAGATGCTCGACATGATGTCCGAGAGCGACATCGTGGAATTCAACATCCCGACCGGGATCCCGATGCTGTACGAGCTCGACGAGCAGATTCAGGCAACGGGGCGCAGGTTCTTGGGCGACCCCGCCGCCCTCGCAGCCGCGCAGGACGCGGTACGCCGCCAAACCGAGAAGGCCCCACCTTGATTTAAGTGTCCCGGTGAGCTTAAAAACACAACCCCGAGGGGCGGATTTCACGATTCGTTCCCAAGACGCTTTTCCGAAGCAATCTCTGATCGGTGAAGCGTGATGGCCTGTTCTGGACACGCCGTGACGCAACGGCCGCACGCACGGCAGGCATTCGCGTTGGGAATATAGGCCACCTGCATGCCGTGCACGCGTAACTTGATTCGGTGCAACAAATCGAGGTTCTTATAGTCGGCCGCATCAAGGTAGGAAGATGGGGTCGCCCGAACAAGCTAATATGTGGCGCCGTTCGAGAGGCGCAAGGCATCGAGGACCGCGTCCCTTGCGAGTTCGGCGCGACGCTGACTCTCGCTGCGGTCAGGCACCGGAAGTCCAAGTAATACGCGAAGTAGCGGGGGACCCACGATCCGGTCCACAAATACGCGACCGAGTTCTTGGCGCGCGGACGCATGTAGGGTCGAGGTTTCGGGAATCTGCGAAAGGACTTGGGCTGTAATGTCCTGCGGACGCACGATGAATCCCTGGTAGGCAAGCTCTGCCAGGTGCGGAAACTGGCCGACTTCGCTGATGACGACGCGTATCAACGCAATCGTATCCCCGCGGGTGAGTATTTCCTGGATGTGAAGCGCGGAGTGCAGCAAAACGTCGGGTAAGGGCAGCGTGAGGACTTTCTCCAGTTCCGCTTGGTCCTCTGCATTCCCGGGTTGGCAAGCCGTGGCGATGACAGCGGCAAAAAGCGCATCCTTGGTTTCCGCGTGCCGATACAGCGTCATGATGGAGACGTTCGCCGACTTGGCAATGCTCTCCATGCTGGTCCCGGCATACCCGGATTCCAAAAACTGTGCGCGCGCGGCCCCGAGAATGGCGGCCCGCTTGCGCGCCATCAGGGCGGCCTTTGGATGGTTGTAGGACCAAGGCTTCATACGGGGGTTGACCTCACGCGATACTCACGGTTATCGTATGTTTCGATAGTGTACATTATAGTATCGAAAGTGATTGGCACGGTCACCAAAGGAGACATGCATGACAATGAACGGAGCCCTCGGACACGGGTGGAACCTTGCGTTGTGGATTGCGCAGGGATTTCTATGCGTGATGTTTCTGTTTGGCGGGGTCATGAAACTCGCCAAATCTCCGGAAGGCCTGGCCAAGATGGGTTGGCTCTGGGCGCAGAGCATACCCCGACGGTTCATCCTGTTCATAGGCATCATGGAGATCGCAGGCAGCGTCGGCATCGTGGTGCCGCCACTAGTGGGCATCTTGCCCGTGCTCGTCCCGCTCTCCGCTCTCGGTTTTATCCTGGTTCAGGTTTCCGCGATCGTACTGCATGCGAGGCGCAAAGAGACCGCACAAACGTTATGGCTGAATTCCATCCTGCTGGCGGCCGCCCTCTTTGTCCTGTGGGGACGGTTGTAAGAACCCAACGGCGGGGAAGGGATCGCTGCGGCAACCCTCCGCGCAAGCTCTCAAGTATCGGGCGCGATCGAGACCTTGATGCCGCTCAGACTCTCGGTGAAATCGACCTGGCAGGACAGCCGCGAGGTTGCGTCGCGGTAGTCGGGTAATTCCTTGAGCAGCTCCAGCTCATCGCTCTGCGGCTTCGGCAATCGGCTCGTCCATTGCTCATCGACGTAGACGTGGCAGGTGGCGCACGAACACAGGCCTCCGCAAATCGCAGCGACGCCGTAGTCGAGCTCCCGCAAAATCTCCATGACTTTCAAGCCGGGTTTAGCCTCGATCTCATGCTCTTTGCCGTCACGGTCCACCACGATCATCCGCGCCATTGAACTCTCCGTTAAGTGCCCCGCCTCGGGGCTACGCCAAGGCCCCTTCGGGCCAAACCGGATAGTTTGCCGGAACTTCGCCGCCCCGACTACCCGATGCGCGCCTGCAAGCGAACCCGTAACTGTTCTGCACGCTCCGCCACACCGTGCGCCGCCCCGGGCCGCTGCATCAGGTAAAGATCGCTCCACAGCAAACAAACATAGTCGTACAACCACACGAACAGGGACAGCCGCGCGGATTCTGCCGCATTCGCCGTGCGCCGCAGGTAGCTCGACAGCAAGGCGGGGGCTTGCTCCGTCAACTCGTTGTTCGCGATCCAGCCGGCCAAGTCCCAAAAAGGATCCGACACATGCGCGTATTCCCAGTCGAGCAATAGGACCGGCGCGCCCGCGGCACCGTCCCGGACGATCACGTTGTGACGATGCAAATCGCTGTGGCAAAGCACCGGTGTGGGTGCACGGGACGCGGCGAGCACCGCGAGGCTCGCATCCGCGGCGTCGCGCAAGGT
>JALYHU010000200.1 GCA_030776345.1 Pseudomonadota bacterium
GTGAGGTCATACGGGATATTGAGCAGCGTCACTACAAGACCCGGCCGAATTGGAAGCGCCGAGCGGTAGGTTCCGGCAACTTCATCCGGAACTTGCTCCGCGGGCGCTTCCCTCGCCATGGGCTCGCCGCTCCCGGGTCCCCCATCCTTCTTGCGCGGGGTGCTGGTAGTACGAGTCTTGATCGTGAAGTTTGCAGGATCCTCGCGCCAGTTGCGGAACAACTCGACGGCTCGTCGAACTCGGCGGCCATATTCCTTTAGCGACGTTGGATTGAAGTCCTTGGCGCGCTTGTTGGTGAATCGCTTGAATACAGCTTCAAGATCAATCTGACTCAAGTCGGCCCTTTCATTTTCAGCCAGGATTCCCAGGACATTCCTCGTGGCAACTGCCAGGGCCTGGGCGGTGGCCGCCGGCATGAGACCCTTGTCGCCGGCGTGGTCGAGAAACTCCAGCAGATCGTCCGCTGAATACGAATTTGCGATGGTCATATTCCTACGGTATATTGACTGTCAAATCACAATATAACGTATATACATGGCAGACGCAAACACCCACTACCCGCGGGTCATCCATCCCCAGCTGAGCGCCGACATGCGCCTGTACCCGGTGGTTGCGGTCATGGGGGCGCGCCAGGTAGGCAAGAGCACGATGTGCCAGGAAATCGCTGAAGCGCGGGGCTTCGCGAGGCGAACACTCGACGAACGGGACGTTCGCGAACAGGCCATCGCCGACCCCGAGGGCTTCTTGGCAGACCTCGGAGACCGCGGAGCGTTCATCGACGAGGTGCAGCGAGCACCCGATTTAATGCTGGCAATAAAGGCTGTCGTCGATCGGGACAGGCGGAATGGACAATACCTGCTCAGCGGGTCGAACCAGCCCAAAGTCGGAACGTCGGTAAGCGACTCCTTGGTTGGCCGGGCAACCTACCGGACGCTTCGGCCGCTGACATTAAGCGAACTGCGATTTGACGAGGAACTCAAGGGATGGAGCTTCCTATTCGGCCCCGACGAAGCGGCCGTGATCGCTGAACTTGAGCAACGCGCCGCCTCCAGTGGGCGGCTCGATTGGCGCTCCGTCGTCCTGACGGGAGGGTTCCCTCGGGCCGTCGCCGCCCCACCCGAGCAGCGCCTACGGATTCTCGACGACTACGTGGAGATTTTCTCCCGTCGCGATATTCTGGAGATCCTGGAGGTCGAATCAGCCCCGCGACTGGAAGCCTTCGTGCGGTTGACGGCGGCCAGAACGGGGCAGGAGCTCAATGTGACTGGATTGTCCAACGATCTGGGCACACCAGTGACCACAATCCGTCGTTGGCTTGAAGCGCTGCAACGAAGCTACCTCATCGAGCTCATACCGCCGTATTCGCGAAATTCAGGCCAGCGCGTGATCAAAGCGCCAAAGCTGTATAGCGTCGACGCAGCGCTCGCCATTGCAGCCTCGCGCGATACAAGTCCAACCGGCTTTCATCTGGAGACCGCGGTAGCGAGCGACCTGTTTGTTTGGAAAGATGGTGCGCCGACACGGGACCTTTACCACTGGCGGCTTAGTTCCGGGCAGGAAGTCGACTTTATCCTGGAGGAGAACGGGCATCTGTTACCAGTGGAGGTCAAAGCCAGTGAATCAGTTGGCGCAGACGAAGCGAAACACTTGGTCACATTTTGCGAGCGCCATGCGAACGCACCCCGCGGGCTCCTAATTAGCAGCGATCCGCAAATCAGAGTTATCAGGCTGGGAATTCTCGCGTGCCCGTGGTGGGCCGTCCTGTGACGAGTGTCAAGCGCTTTGGTTGCCGCGATCCAGTTCCGACCGGCTGTCGGTATCGATCAATCGGGCCAGCCGAGCCGATACCCCGAAGGCCGACAGTACTAGGATGGTCGCGATGCCGGTGCCAATCGGGAACCGCCAAAACAGCCACAACATCGTAGCCGATGAAAGAACGACGATTGCGATCAAGCCACAAATATTGGTGCGCGCGTGCGCGGATGTAGTCATGCCAGTCCCCCGAATCAACACCAACCACTGTCAGGAGACGTTATACCTGTTAAATGTCTAAACCGCCATACGGACAAACCCCTTAATTATGCGTAATGAAATAAAATACGCTTTTGACCGCATGGTAGGCGCCTAACCCAGCATGGTCTCGCGTCGCCAGTGCCTGGCCGTCGCCATGATCAATATTAGTGCAAGTACCAAGGACGATCCTGCAGAGGCAATGATGTCGGCGACGGCGATGGGTTCATCCTTGAGCACGCTGGTCATCAACAAGTGTTGGCTCAGCGACGGAATGAACATCAACGATCTGTTGGTTTTAAGAGAATAAATGCTGGCGAACGCAATTGGTAAGGTGGGTACGAGCAACACACTGGTGAGATAGGTCTGCGCTTCGCGGTAGCTGCGCGTAAACGAGGCGACGAAAGTCATGAGCGCCGCGCCCAGTGGAACGAACGGCAGGCAGATCGCGAAAAACGCGAGGGCGGTGGCCACTCCGAGATTTGCGCTCATTCCCAACCGTTCGAGGGAAACGAAGCGAAAGACCAACACGAATGCCGCGAGACTGAGCCCTAAGGACGAGCACATGTATGCGCACGTGGCCAATATCTTGCCTCCGACCAGACTACCGCGAGCCACGGGCAGGCTCAGCAACGCTTCCAAGGATCCGCGCTCGCGCTCCCCGGCCGTCGAATCGATGGCGAGGTACAGCCCCCCCATCAACACTGCAAACAAGACGAAATATGTCATGAAGCCCAGTACGACCACGGCGCGCCCGGTCGGCGTGGCCACGTCGATGTCGTTGACCGCAACCGGCACCGCCAGCAGCGGGCTCACGCCCCGGATCTGCAGGCGCAGTTGAGCGATGCCGCTCCCATAGGCCCCGAGCAGCAGCCGCGCGCGGTCCGCGCTCTTTCGGGTTTGTGAGTCTGCGCTGTCGGCCACCAGCAGCACCGGTGCGGGAACGGCCTGCGTGAAGCGCGTCTCGTATTCCAGCGGCACGATCAGAATCACCTTCGACGCGCCGCTGCGCACGGCCTCGCGAGCGCCGGTTTCCGACAGCGATGCAAAATCGAGCTGCACGCCCTGCGATTCGAGATAACGCACGAGCCCCGGCGCATGATCCCTGCCCGAGACGACCAGATGAAGCGGTTCGTCGGCTTCGACCACGCTTTGATTGAGCATCTTCGATACCATGCCCCCGAACAACAGGGGGCCGAACAGCGGACCGAACAGCAGGGCCGACAGCAGCGTGCGGCGATCGCGCAGGTTCTCCAAGAATTCCTTGGCGAACACGGTGAACAGTGCGCGCATCAGCTCACTCCCTCAGCATTCCCGAGCACGTGAAGAAACGCTTCCTCCAGTGTCGAAGTGCCGCTCCGCCGGCGGATGGCCTGCGGCGTGTCATCGGCGAGCACGCGCCCATGCCCGATGATCACCACACGGTCGCATAGCGCAGCAACCTCCTGCATGACGTGCGAGGAGAACAGGATGCAGCGCCCCTGAGCTTTCAAGGCATGCAGCATTTCCCGCAAGTTGCGAATGGCCATCACGTCGAGCCCGTTGGTGGGCTCATCGAGAACGACATTTCCCGGGTCATGCACCAGCGCCCGGGCCAGCGCGACCTTGATGCGCTGCCCCTGCGAAAATCCTTTGACCCGCCGGTCGATGAAATCTTCCATGCCGAGCGCGCGTGCCAGATCGGCCGTGCGCCGGCGCAGAGGCTCCCGCCCAATGCCGAACAGCGACCCGAAGTAGGCAATGTTCTCGCGCGCGGTGAGATTTTGGTACAAGCCGGCGGCATGCGGCAAAACACCGAGATGCGCCCGCGCCGCCGATGTCTCCCCCCGGATATCGATGCCATCGATGCGGGCACTGCCGCTGTCCGGCGTCAGCACGCCGTACAGCATGCGCAGGCAGGTCGATTTGCCGGCGCCGTTGGGCCCCAGAAGTCCCGTGATTTCGCCGTCGCGCGCGCCGAAAGACACATCGGCCACCGCCTCGACGCTGCCGAATCGCTTGCTGAGCCCGCGCGCTTCGATCATGGCGAAGGTCCGGACAAACCGACGAAGAACGGCGCGGGCCGATGCTGCGCAAGGCAGGCCGCATCGAGCGCCTCGGGAACGGGATCGTCCAGGAACTTCGCAATCAACGTCGGCATGCAGCCCGTGGCGATCTGGCCATGTCCTTCGCCCTCCAGCACCAGATGCCGGTGATGCTCGAGCCCGTGCGCGGCACGCACCGCATCGTCGGGCGGCGTCACCGGATCCGCGTCGCCGGACAACAACAAGGTGGGCACGGTGCTGCGCAACGGGCTGTGCAGGTCGGAATCCACCGGGCCCCGCGGCCAGAGTTTGCAGATCTGCGCGAGCGCGTCCAGCTGATCCGACCCCTGGTAAGTCTGGGCGATGCGTTGCCGATCGATGTTGGAGCTCGCAAACAGCGGCTCATCCTCGCTGCAAATGACGCTGTTCTGCATACCGCTCGCGAGCTGGCCGGCGACCTGGCGCGCCATCATGATGGTTTGGGACGCGAGCGGCGCGAGATTTCCGATGGCTCCCTGGTGCAGCAACGCGGGTAACAGCGAAGCTTCGGTGGCGTTGTACGACAAAAAGCGTAACGCCGCATTCAACATGCCGCGGTTGAATTCGATCTGCAGCGTGAGACCGCTGCTCGGATCGCCCACCGCGAGGGCTTGTTTTTCAGGCCCGAAACGGCGGCGCAGCACTTCGAGATCTTGCCGCAATTTCGGATAGGCAGCCGCGCAGTCGGCCGCCCGCTCGCAGCGGGCCATGATGAGGTTCAGGGCGCGCTCACCGTCGGATGGCGTGTCCGGCCCGATGGCCTGTTCGGGATACGTCACCCCATCCAGAACCACCGCCTCGGTCCACTGCGGATAACGGCGCATGTAGAGTTCGGCGACGCGCGTGCCGTACGACGAACCGTACAGGTCGATGCGCGTATAACCCAGTGCCGCGCGGACCTGGTCGAGATCCCGGACGGCCATGCTGCTGGTGTAATAGCGCACGCGATCGCCGAATTTTGCGAGACAGGCCGCGGTTGCCTGCCGCAATTGCGGCATGTCGTCCGCGGTGTCGCGCCGTTCGCTTTGCCAATCGTCGGGGTAGTCGCAGGACAGAGGTGCGGAGCGCCCGGTGCCCCGTTGATCCACCAGCACGATGTCGTGATTGCGGTTGGTGCGGGCGAATGCGCCCGCATAGCTCGCGTAGAGGTCCGTGGCCGCCTGCCCCGGCCCGCCGGCAAGCACGAACAGCGGCGGCGCCGTGGCGCGTCGATTGAGCGCCGGCACGACGGCAATTCGTAGATCGATGGTGGGACCGCCCGCGCGGGTCGGATCTTCCCGTACCTCGAGCACGCCGCAACGCGCGGCGATCGAACTGACGCGCAGCGGATGCTCGAGGCGGCATTCATGCAGGGGTAAGTTGCCGGCGGCGGCCGGGGCGTGGCCGCACCCGCCCAAGGCGCCACATAGGAGAGCCGTCCACACAAGCCGCATGCCATACCCCGCTTCTTCGTCGATAGTGTAGCGATTCCCTACCCACGCAAGCCCGCTACTTGGTAGATTTGCGGCCCGGTTCATCTTTAGTCGCTCGAGGGATCCCCATGACCGTTATTCGCGAAGACGATGTGATCGCTTCGGTAGCCGACGCCCTGCAGTACATTTCCTACTATCACACACCTGATTTCATCCAGGCCATGGGCCGCGCCTATGCGGTGGAACAGAGCTCGGCGGCGCGCGATGCCATCGCGCAGATACTCACCAACTCCCGCATGTGCGCGGAAGGGCATCGGCCGATCTGCCAAGACACGGGCATCGTGGTGGTGTTCGTCAAAGTCGGCATGGGCGTGACCTGGGACGCGAAACTCGATCTGGAAGCGATGATCAACGAAGGCGTGCGCCGCGCGTATCTCAGTCCCGACAATAAGCTGCGGGCCTCCATCGTGTCCGACCCGGCGTTCGGACGCGCCAATACGCGCGACAACACGCCGGCGGTCATCCACACGGAGTTCGTGCCGGGCGATGGGCTCGACATCACGGTGGCCGCGAAAGGCGGCGGTTCCGAGAACAAATCCATGTTCGCCATGTTGAATCCGTCGGATTCTGTGGCTGATTGGGTGTTGGAAATGGTGCCGGAGATGGGCGCCGGTTGGTGCCCTCCCGGGATGCTCGGTGTGGGCATCGGCGGCAGCGCCGAGAAGGCCATGTTGTTGGCCAAAAAATCGCTGATGGAGCCCATCGACATCGGCGAGCTTCTGACCCGCGGCGCGAAATCCAAGCTCGAGGAGCTGCGTCTGGAAATCTATCGGCGCGTCAATGCGCTCGGCATCGGCGCGCAAGGGCTGGGCGGTCTGACCACGGTGCTCGACGTCAAGGTCCTCGATTATCCCACGCATGCGGCCTCGCTGCCGGTGGCGGTGATCCCCAATTGTGCGGCCACACGCCACATCCATTTCACGCTCGACGGCTCGGGGCCTGCGCGGCTCGAGCCGCCGGATCTCGCTTTGTGGCCGAAGGTCCAATGGGCTGCCGATGCGAGCGCGCGCCGCGTGTCTCTCGATGGCCTGACCCGCGCGGAAATCGCCGGCTGGAAGCCGGGCGAACGGCTGTTGCTGTCGGGCAAGCTGCTGACCGGCCGGGATGCCGCGCACAAGCGCATCTGCGCACTGCTGGATGCCGGCGAGCCGCTGCCGCCAGGCCTCGATTTCTCGGGACGAGTGATCTATTACGTCGGCCCCGTGGATCCCGTGGGTACTGAAATCGTCGGACCTGCGGGTCCCACCACGGCGAACCGCATGGACCGATTCACCGATACCATGCTGGGCAAATCCGGGCTGCTCGCGATGGTGGGCAAAGCGGAGCGGGGTCCGGAAACCGTCGCCTCAATTGCCAAGCACGCCTCCGCCTATCTGATTGCCGTGGGCGGCGCCGCCTTCTTGGTATCGAATGCCATTCGCGCCAGCCGCGTGGTTGCGTTCCCGGAACTGGGCATGGAAGCCGTATACGAGTTCGAAGTCCGTGACATGCCGGTGACCGTTGCCGTCAGCTCCACCGGTGAATCGGTGCACGACACCGGCCCCAAGGCATGGCGCAACAAGTTCGCCGGTATCCCGGTGGCGGTCGAATGACCCCGCGGCCGCCCGGCCCCAGCCCGGCCGCCGGCCACGGTCTGGTCCTGGTCCTGGTCCTGGTGCTTTGCTGCCGCGGCGATTACAGTACGCCTCCCAAACACCCAAGGACGGGGTCGCTTCGACCCGGTATCCGCGCGTAGGCGCCAACGACATGTTCAGCGAGCAATTCGACGTCATCGTCATCGGGGGCGGCCACGCCGGCACCGAGGGTGCACTCGCGGCCGCGCGCATGGGTATGCGGACGCTGCTGCTCACGCACAATATCGAAACACTGGGGCAGATGAGCTGCAACCCGGCCATCGGTGGAATCGGCAAAGGTCATCTCGTCAAAGAGATCGATGCGTTGGGGGGCGTGATGGCGCTGGCCGCCGATCAGGCCGGCATCCAATTCCGGACCCTGAACGCGAGCAAAGGCCCGGCGGTGCGCGCCACCCGCGCTCAAGCCGATCGTCAGCTCTACAAGCGCGCCATTCGCCGCTTTCTCGAGACACAACCGAACCTGCAGCTTTTCCAGCAAGAAGCCGCCGATCTCATCATCGAGGGCGAGCGTATCGCCGGTGTGGTGACCCAAAGCGGCATCGAGCTCCGCGCGCCGGCCGTGGTGCTCACCGTGGGCACTTTTCTGGGGGGCAAAATCCATGTGGGCCTGCAGAGCCACGGCGGCGGACGTGCCGGCGATCCGCCGTCGGTGCGGTTGGCGTCGAGACTGCGCGAGCTCAATCTACGCGTGGGCCGGCTGAAGACCGGCACGCCGCCGCGCATCGATGGCCGCAGCATCGATTTCTCCGGTTTGAAGGAACAGCACAGCGACACTCCGCGGCCGGTGTTCTCTTATCTGCAGACGCGCGCCGCGCATCCGCGGCAACTGCCGTGCCACATCACCGCCACCAACGAGCGCACCCACGACATCATTCGCGCGGCCAGCGGACAGTCGCCCATGTTCACGGGTTTGATCGAAGGGGCAGGTCCGCGCTACTGCCCGTCGGTGGAAGACAAGGTGGTTCGCTTTGCGGATCGAACGTCGCATCAAATATTCATCGAACCCGAGGGCCTCGACACTCGAGAAGTCTACCCGAACGGAATCTCGACCAGCCTACCCTTCGACGTGCAGTACGAGTTCGTGCGCTCCATCAGGGGATTCGAGCGCGCCCACATCACGCGGCCGGGTTATGCCATCGAGTACGATTTTTTCGATCCTCGCGATTTGAAATACAGTCTGGAGAGCAAATTCATAGCCGGGTTGTTTTTCGCGGGCCAGATCAACGGCACCACCGGCTACGAAGAGGCGGCCGCACAGGGCCTGCTGGCCGGTACCAATGCCGCGCTGTTTTGCGGCGGGCGCGAGGCCTGGTGCCCGAAGCGCAGCGAGGCCTATATCGGCGTGCTGGTCGATGATCTCATCACGCGCGGCGCACCGGAGCCCTACCGGATGTTCACCAGCCGTGCCGAGTACCGATTGTCGCTGCGCGAGGACAACGCGGACCTGCGCTTGACCGCGCAGGGGCGCAAACTCGGCTTGGTCGACGAGGTGCGCTGGACGTTCTTCCAGCGCAAGCGAGACGCGGTGGGCCAGGAATTCACCCGCCTGTCCGCGGCCGTCGTGCACCCCGCGCAAGTCGATGCGGGCCTGCTGTCGAAGCTGCAGCAGCCCTTGCTGCGCGAGACGCACGCCATCGAGCTGCTGCGCCGTCCCGAGCTCGCCTATGATGATCTACGAAAGGTCGCGCCGCTCGACTGCGTTGCCGGCGATCCAGGCAATCTCTGGCGCGCCGACGAGCGCCTCGCGGAGCAGGTAGCGCTGCAGGTGGAGGTGCAGGCAAAGTACTCCGGATATCTCAAACGGCAAAGCGAAGAAATCGAGCGGCAACTGCGCCATGAGGAATTGCGCCTGCCGCCGGATATCGATTACGCGGCCGTGAGCGGACTGTCGAATGAAGCGCGGCAACGCCTGCGCGAAGTGCGCCCCGAAACTCTCGGACAGGCGGCGCGCATCCCGGGGCTCACGCCGGCTGCGATTTCCTTGCTTTTGGTGCACCTCAAGAAGCGTGACCGCGCCGCGTGAAGTGCCGCGTCGCAGGCGCCGCGGCGTAGAGACTTGGGCTCGAGATTGATCGCGGGCCTGCTCGCGCTGTCGCTGACGGCGGCCCTGGTCCTCACGGTTCGACGGGAGCGATCGCTCGCGCCCGCCGCTGCGCACGCACCGCAATCGCTCGTCATCCTACGTCGCGGCAACGGTCCCGAGCCGGAGAGCCTCGATGTGCACCGCGCTCGCTCGGAGGCCGCGTTGACCATACTGCGCGACCTCTACGAAGGCCTGACCGCGGTCGGTGCCGATGGCACGCCTGTATTGGCCGCCGCCGATCGCTGCGACATGTCGCCTGACGGCATGACTTATCGGTTCCATTTACGTCCCGCCGCGCATTGGTCGAATGGCGATGCCGTGGTTGCCGAAGATTTCGCGGCGGCGTGGCGCCGCCTCGTGGATCCGCACACGGGCGCTCAATACGCCAACATCCTCGAGCCCGTGCGGGGCGCGGCAGCGATCACGGCGGGTGCCGCGCTCCCAGCAACGCTGGGTGTTCTTGCGGAAGACGCCGAGACTCTGGTGGTCGAACTCGCGCATCCCACACCTTATTTTCTGAGTGTCCTCGCGCATCCGGCAACGTTCCCGATCAATCGGGGATCCATGACGGCTCACGGCCGCGGTTTCGCCAAACCCGGCGTGATGGTGTCGAATGGCGCGTTCGTCCTGACCCGCTGGGACTTCGGCTCACACCTCGTGGCCGTTCGCAATACTCGCTATTGGAACGACGGGGCGACGCAGCTCGACGGCGTCGAATACTATTCTTTCGGCGATGCGGCCACGGAGTTGCGGGCATTCCGGACCGGCCAGGTGGATGTGACGTCGACGATTCCTGCCGCGCAAATGCACTGGATCACGGACCACTTTGGGAAAGAGCTCCACGTCGCACCGCAGCTCGCCGTGTACTACTTGGGTCTCAATCTTAGAAAGCCGCCGTTCGACAAGTCCCGGGAGTTGCGTAACGCGCTCTCTCTGGCCATCGACCGGGAGCGGCTCGTGCATTCCATCACCGGCGCGGGCGAAGCGCCGGCATACACCTTCGTGCCGGCAGAGACCAACGGTTATTCGCCGCCGCTGCCGGAATACGCCGCGTGGTCGATGCCGCGGCGGATCGCCGCCGCGCGCCAGCTGCTGCGCGAGGCCGGCATGGAAGATCATCCGCCTCCGGTGGAATTGCGCTACAACAGCGGTGAGCTACACAACCGAATCGCCATCGCGGTGGCACGAATGTGGAAAGAGGCGCTGGGGATCGACGTTACCCTGCGGGCCGAGGAGTTCAAGGTGCTGCTGCAGGACATCGAGCGCGGCGACGGTACGGTGTTTCGCGCAAGCTGGCTCGGCGACTACAACGACGCGTACAGCTTTTTGCAGGTGCTGCAAAGCGGTTTTAGCATCAACCTGCCGCACTATTCCAATCCTGCTTACGATGATCTCTTGCAGCGCGCCGCGAACGAAGGCGATACCGAGCGCCGACGGACGCTGCTGCAAAATGCGGAGGCGCTCATGCTGGCCGATCAACCGCTCCTTCCGTTGTTCTTCTACGTATCCAAACATCTCGTGGCTGCGAACGTACGCGGCTGGCGGAACAATGCAATGAACATCGTGTACAGCAAAAATCTGGCAAAAACCGCTGCCGGCCTCGTCGAATGAGGGATTTTCGCGGCGCGGGTGGCAATTTGGCTGCCCACTCTTTAACATCAACGCCCTATTTGCACCCCCGCAGCACGGAGAAGTAGATGCTTTCTCGATTGAACGGCTTGGCCCTGTTTGCAGGCATGACGGCGCTGAGTTCGAGTTGGGTGATGCCGGCATGGGCGGCCGGCGATGCCGCCATGGGCCAGCGAAAATTCTATACCTGCGTGGGATGCCATGGAATCGAGAACTACAAGAACGCGTACCCCGACTATGATGTGCCAAAATTGCGCCATCAGAATGGCGCGTACATCGTTTCTGCGTTGCAGGAGTACAAGTCGGGGGAGCGGCCCCATCCGACCATGCATGCGCAAGCCGCGTCGTTGTCGGATCAGGACATCGAGGACATCGCCGCCTACTTGCAGGGCGGCGAGCCGGTGAAGGCGAATTCCAAGATCGTGGGCTCCTTGCCGCCCCAGGCGGCGGCGTGCGCCGCTTGCCACGGCGAAAACGGCCTGGGCGTCGATGCACCCATGACTCCCAAACCCCCGGTGCTTGCGGGACAGCATGTCGACTACCTCGAGCAGGCGCTTACCACCTACCGCAACGGCCGCCGCAAGAACGTCGTGATGGACGGCATGGCGCAGTTGCTCAAGAGCGATGAAGACGTCAAAATCGTCGCCGCCTACTTCGCGAGTCAAGAATCCCCGCTGAGCACCGCGAAGACGAGCAGCAAGTAATATTCCCCCCGGGTTCGACGCTAGTCCGAACGAAGCGCATGGCCAAGGAATTGCGCGAACGTCGTGTAGTAGGCATCGCGATTCTGCTGTTTGTGGAAGCCGTGGCCTTCATCCTTTGCCTGCAAATACCACACCTCGTTGCCGCGGCTGCGCAGCCGGTTGACGATTTGTTCCGTCTCACTCAAAGGCACCCGCGGATCGTTCTTGCCGTGCACCACCAGCAGCGGGCGTGAGATACGGTCGGCGTTCGTCAAGGGCGATATTCGCCGCAAATACGCGCGCACATCAGGATCGCGCTCGTCACCGTATTCCGCGCGCCGTAGATTCTGGCGGTAAGGCGCCGTATTGGTGAGAAAGCTGATGAAATCCCCAATGCCGCCGAGGTCGACGCCGCCGACCAGACGGTCGCCATAGTTCGCCAACGCGGTCAGTGCGAGAAAGCCGCCGTACGAGCCGCCCGCCACCACAACGTGCTTCCGGTCGAAGCCGCTCTGCAGGCCCAGCCATACGATCAGTGCACCCAAATCCTTCACCACATCCTCGCGCAGCATTCCATTGTCCAATGCGAGGTAGGTCTTTCCGTATCCCGATGAGCCGCGAATATTGGGTGCAACGACGGCGAAACCCAACTCGTTGACTACGTACTGGATCCACGGGTCGAACACCGGGCGGAACTGCGACTCCGGACCCCCGTGCAGCATCAGGAGTACAGGATGCGGCCCCGGGCTGGGAGGCTCATAGACATACAGCGGCTCTTGACGCGGGCGGCCGTCGACGCGATCGAATGTCGGAAACTGCGCCACCCGGGGCGTTACGAATTTTGCCGTATCCACGGGGCCCGCTTCGCTGTGCGTCCATGCCTCGAGGGTGTTGTTCGCGATGTCGAGAACGTAGCCGTCCCGGGGCAGGGTGGGCGCCGCGAACGCAAATGCAAGCCGTTTGCCTTCGGCGTCGAAACGCAAATGGCCGATGACGCCGGCGGATGGCAGTCGGGGCGGCGTCAAATCCTGACGGCTGCGCAGATCGAGGAGGCTCAGTTTGCTCGCGCCGCCTTCGTTGCTGACATAAGCGAGATAATGCCCGTCGCGCGAAATCGCCAGCTCTTCGATATCCCACGGAATGTGTTCGGAAAGCACGTTTTTCTGCGCCGTGAACAAGTTGACGTAGCGCAGTTTCGCGAACTCCGAATCGCGGTCCGAGATCATGTACACGCCTTGGCCGTCGCGGGAAAATTTCGCGCCCACGATCCCGATCTTGGTCGGAGCCGGATCAACCTCGCGCCGTTGTCCGCTACTCAGGTCGAGTACGTATAGATACCCCTCGGCGATGGACACGGACTTGAGCACCAACAACTTGCGATCGTCGGGCGACCAATCGAGCGGATACCAAGCGGCGTTGTCCCCGGTGACCGCCAGATGCGGCTGGGTGCCGGCCTCCGGCTCGACGATGTCGATATCGGTGTCGACGCCATTGCGCGCGGTGCTGAAAAATGCGACCTCTCGACCCGAGTTCGACCACAGGGGGCCGCCGTTCGAGGATTTGCCATCCGTGAGGAGCTTCGCCGTGGGTTCTCCGAGGCGCTGGTAGTAGAGCTGCGTGTTTTCGTTACCCCCGACGTCCTGCAGGAACACGTAGGCAGCGCGGCTCGGAAGCGGCGAAAAAGCCGCCTCCGTGATCGGCTCGCGAAGGAACGTTATTTGGCGCCGGTCGCCCGCCGGCTTGTCGACCACATGCAGTTGATCCGCGTCCCCAAAGCGGGTGCTGATCAATAACTGGCCCTTGGGCGACCAGCCGAGCGGGGTTGCTTGACGTGCGCTCAAGTATCCTTCCACCTTTTCCGTCAGCTCGGCAGGTGCGTCCGGGATATTGTCGTAGATCAGGTTGCCGCGCTCGATGCGGGACGCCGCCGAACCCGCGGGACTGAAGAACAACGAGGGGAGAATCAGCAACCACCAGGAATTTCGAGTCATTACTTTGTATGTTCTCACAGTCCGAGGATAATGCGGCCGATGGCAGCCTTCGAGCATCTTCTAAAATCTTACGATATCGGCGATCAGCTCGACGACATCGCGAGTTCCGACCCCCCGGCCTATTTGCGCCGTTGTTTCGCCGAAGCCATCTCCACTCCCGAGCTGTCCCTCGCGCGTGTGCAGCAGCTCACCGTCTGCGCGATGGTACTCGACTCCATCCTCAATGATCGGGACTACGCGACGTTGGAGCCGGAGTTGATTGCGGACTGGCGAGTGCACTACGGGCCCAAGTGTGCGCGCATGAAGGATACCGCCGTTGCGGCCCTGCGCCGTGCGCTCGAGGATCTTCGGGACCGGGACTCCGCCGCGGCCGCGGAGCTCGAAGAACTCGAACAGCGACTGGCGCCCGGCCGAATGGGCGGTCAAGCCCCAAGCGTCCTCTCTGAATGAACGAGATATACGAGCGTGTCGGGGAGGGAGTAATCGCCATCGACACCGAACTCGTCCGCCCGCGCATGGATGCCAGTCATCTCATCGTGGACCGGGGCCGTGCGGCGTTCGTGGATGCCGGAACGCATTTCTCGGTGCCGAATCTGCTTGCGGCGCTGGCCGCCCAGGGCCTGGATGTGGACGCCGTCGATTACGTACTCCTGACGCACATTCACCTCGATCATGCGGGCGGCGCCGGTCGGCTGGCAGCGGCGCTGCCGCGCGCGAAGGTTCTGGTCCATCCGCGCGGTGCGCCCCACATCATCGATCCGTCCATGCTCATCGCGGCTGCCAAGGCAGTGTATGGCGAAGCGAGATTCGTCCGCGAATATGGCGACATAGTCAGTATTCCGGCGCGGCGCATCGAAACGCCGGACGACGGACACCGGATCCGGGTGGGAGGCCGCACGTTGGAACTCATTCACACACCGGGGCACGCCATGCACCACCTCTGCATCGTCGATCGCGACACGGCCGAAGTTTTCACGGGCGATACCTTCGGCTTGAGCTACCGGGAATTCGACACCGCCGCGGGCGAGTTCATCTTTCCCACCACCAGCCCGACCCAGTTCGATCCGCAGCAATTGCATGCTTCCATCGATCGCATTCTCGACTACAAGCCGAGCAGCGCCTACTTGACGCACTATAGCCGCGTGGGCCGTGTCGATGAATTGGGCGTCGACTTGCATGCGGACATCGATGCGTTCGTGAACATCGCGCGCAGCGTGGCGGACGCGCCCGATCGAACCCTGCGAATGCAGCCGATGCTCTTCGATCACTTGTCCGCCCGGCTGGCGGCCCACGGGTATGCGGGGGACGCCGCGCAGCGGCATGCCATACTGGACGATGACGTCGCCTTGAATGCCGCGGGCTTGCACTCCTGGTTGGCGAGACGTAGCACATGAATGCCTGCTTGCGGCGGAATTCGGGCATGGAGCCGCTCCGGCCTCGGGCGGCTGCCTGCGTCGCCGCGCTGCTGGTGCTCGCGGCCTGTGCCGCACCGGCGCCGCGTGGCGGCCCGGCGCAAGACAGTCAGCCGGCGTCGGCGCAGAATGGCGTCGTGACGGATGCGTCGTACGATTGGCGCGGCCTCGTGCTCGCGCCGTTCGGCACGTTACTGAAGGAGAGTCCCATCCCGCTGCATGAGGTCGTGCTGTTCCGTGATGAAACGCACGGCACCGCCGACGCCGACGGCAAGGATTGCTACGGCATCGACGGCGCACCGCCGCGCTTCGCGGGCCGCCAACCCGATGAGTACTTGCTGTGCTTCGATCACGATCGCTTGACTCGAGTCGATGTATCGGTGCGCGTGGCCAGCGAGGAGGCTGCGCAGGTCTTCGCCCAGGCATGCGCCCTGTGGCTCAAAGAGTCGGCGCCGCTGCAGGCAATGAGCGATATCTGCGAAGGCCGCGACGGCCGCATCACCTTCAACGCGCGGTTGAGCGGCGTGCCGGGCGAGCCCACGGAGTCCCTCTCGATGACGCTCTCCGAGCCGGGCGCCGGCGGGTCGGCGGCGGACGCGCCGGGCGCGGCTCCGCGTGAGAAATAGAACGCCGCGCCCGTCTGTTCCATGACACGCGAGGATGAAATGGATTTGCTGGTCGCCGGCGCCGCCGAGTTGGGAGTGGCGGTCGACCGAGTCCGCGGCGAAACGTTGCTGCGGCTGGTCGATGAGCTGGAAGCGGCGAATGCGCAATTCAACTTGACGGCGATCCGCGATCGGCCGGGCATGCTTCGCAAGCACCTGCTCGACAGCCTGAGCCTGCAGCCCTACTTGCGGGGTATGCGACTGGCCGATGTCGGCACGGGGGCGGGCTTTCCCGGCCTGCCGCTCGCCGTCGTCAATCCGCAACGACGCTTCGCCCTGATCGAAGCCACCGGCAAAAAGGCGCGATTCGTGGCGCAGACCGCCGGGCGCATCGGCTGCAGCAACGCGGAGGTCGTTCATGCCCGCGCCGAGTCCTACAGACCGCTCGAACTTTTCGATACCGTGATGGCGCGCGCCCTGTCATCCTTGGCCGACTTCGTGGCCTACGCCGGGCATCTGTGCACGCCGGAAGGCCGGCTACTGGCAATGAAAGGCAAACGTCCGGACGAGGAGATGGCGGCAATTCCCAAGTCGTTCCGTGTGGTGGCCGTTCATCGCCTGAGGCTCCCCGGGCTGGACGACGAACGGCACGTTGTGGAACTCTCACCGGCGAAGCCAGGCGCGGCCCGGCGTTGACCGGATTCCCTACGGGCAATGCTTCTGCGGCTGCTCAAATCGAGACAAATCATGCATCGGGTCATCGCTATCGCAAATCAAAAAGGGGGTGTGGGCAAGACCACCACCGCGGTCAATCTCGCGGCGTCGCTCACCGCTACGAAGCGGCGCGTTTTGCTGATCGATTTGGATCCGCAGGGCAACGCCACCATGGGGTGCGGGATCGACAAGCATGCCCAGGCGCGCACCTCTTGCGATGTGCTGCTCGGTGATTGCGCGGCGATGGAGGCGATGGTGCCGGTAGAATACGGCGGCTTCATGCTGATGCCCGCCAACCAGGATCTGACCGCGGCCGAAGTGCGGCTGTTGACCATGATGGCGGGCCGCGAATTCAAGCTGCGTAACGCCCTCAAGCCCATCCGCGACAGCTTCGATGTGATATTGATCGATTGTCCGCCGTCGCTCAACATGCTCACCTTGAACGCGCTGGTGGGTGCGGACTCGGTCATGGTACCGATGCAATGCGAGTACTATGCGCTCGAAGGTTTGAGCGCCCTGATCCAGACCATCGACCAGATCCGCGGCTCCATCAACCCGGACTTGGAGATCGAGGGGTTGCTGCGCACCATGTTCGATCCCCGCAATAACCTCTCGAACGAAGTCTCGGCCCAGCTGATCGAACATTTCGGCGACAAAGTGTTTCGGACCATGATTCCACGCAACGTACGTCTGGCGGAGGCTCCGAGTTTCGGCAAGCCCGCGCTGTTTCACGACAAGGAGTCGCGCGGCGCCCTCGCGTATCTAGCGCTCGCCGGGGAAATGATTCGACGCGACGATCGGTCGGCCGCGTCCCCCGCGCCCGACCTCGGTACAATGCCGGGCATGGGTTCGGGAAGCTGAGTATGTCCGGCAAAAAGCCGTCTCTGGGTCGAGGTCTTGCGGAGTTGAGTCCTCTGCTTGCGCAGCGCGCCCGCGTGCCGCCAGCGGAACCCGCGCAGACGGTCGGCGACCGTTTGGCCAATCTACCTCTGGATTTGCTGCAACGGGGCAAGTATCAGCCGCGGATGGACATGCGTCCGGAAACCTTGAGCGAACTAGCCGAGTCGATCAAGTCGCAAGGATTGGTTCAGCCCATTCTCGTGCGGCCCCTGCCGCACCGCAATCCGGGCGAATCGCAACGCTATGAAATCATCGCCGGCGAGCGCCGCTGGCGCGCGGCGCAGATGGCAGGAATTGCGCAGATCCCGGCGGTGATCCGCGACGTTCCCGACGAGGCCGCCGTCGCCATGGCGCTCATCGAAAACATTCAACGCGAGGATTTGAACCCGCTGGAAGAGGCGCGGGCGTTGCTGCGCTTGATCGAGGAATTCGGCCTCACGCACCAGGCCGCCGCCGAGGCCGTCGGCCGCTCGCGGGCCGCGGTCAGCAACCTCCTGCGGCTCATGGAGCTGGCGGATGATGTAAAGATGTTATTGGAGCAGCGCAGCATAGAAATGGGCCATGCACGCGCACTGCTGAGCCTTACGGGCCGCCGCCAGCAGATCGAGGTGGCGAACCTGGTAGCCAAGAAGGGGTTGTCGGTGCGCGATACCGAAGCCTTGGTGCGTCGGCTGCTCGCGCCCGCGGCCGCCACGCAGGAGCCCAAGCGCGTGGACCCCGATATCAATCGTCTCGAGCTTGAACTGGCGGATAAATTGGGCGCCAAGGTGCTGTTCCAGCACACCTCTTCCGGCAAGGGCAAGCTGGTCGTGTCCTACAATAGTCTGGATGAACTCGAAGGGATTTTGACGCACATCCAGTGACCCTTTGGCGGCACTCAGTCAAAAAGTCATCTGTTAAAAAAACCCAAGCCCGATCATCGGCTTGTGACTCGGCGCAAGCATCACTATAATGCGCCGGCTTTTACGCAGCGGCAGCTTGCCAATGAAAATGTGGGGCCAAGCCACGTCAAAGAGGGACTGCCGTGAGCCGGCTACGCGCCGGCCCCCTTTGCGTAGCGCCTTCTCTTGAATAGGGCCGGCAACGGGAAGCGGCTCGTGATGCGAGTCGTCATCCTGCAAGCAGCTTGCGCCGCTCTGGTGGCGATGCTGTTCTGGATACTGCAAGGCGCAGCGGCTGCACGTTCGGGATTGGTGGGGGGTCTCATCGTCGCGACCGGCAGTGCGGTATTCGGCTGGCGCATGTTCGCGCCGGGAGTCGCGCCCGCCACGACGTTGCAGCGGGCGCTGTTCGCGGCAGAGGCGCTGAAGTGGCTTTGGTATGTGCTTAGCGTGTGGGCGGCCTTTGCGCGCTTCAAATTGACGCCGCTTCCGTTGATGGCGGGGCTGGTTTTCGCGCAGTTCGGCTACTGGGTCGGGTTGATCGGGATGAAACGAGGGAAATTGAATGGCAGCGTCTGAGGGCGGCTCCGGGGGCCTAACGGAATACATCGGGCACCACTTGACTCATCTCACGGTGAATCAGGGGCACGGCGCCTTTTGGGCATTCCACCTCGACAGCGTCGCGTTCACGGGGGGGTTGGCCCTCCTGTTCGTGTTTCTCTTCGGTTTCGCGGCGCGGCGCGCCACGAGCGGCGTGCCGGGCAAGCTGCAGGCGGCATTTGAGATCCTGGTGGAAATGGTGGATGGGACCGTCAAAGAAACCTTTCACGGCAAGAGCAAGTTGATCGCTCCGCTGGCCATCACGATTTTCGCCCTCGTTTTCCTGATGAATTTCATGGATCTCATCCCGGTCGACTTCTTGCCGTGGGCGGCGAAGGGCTTGGGCGTCGATCATTTGCGCGTGGTGGCCACTGCGGACATCAACACCACTCTCGGCATGTCGATCACGGTGTTTCTTTTGATCTGGTACGTCGGAATCAGTGAAAAGGGTGTGGTCGGTTTCTTCGGCGAGTGGTTCAGCGCGCCATTCCACGCGCACGGTACCGTAGGCAAGATTCTGGCGGCGTTCCCGAATCTTCTGTTGCGCCTCATCGAAGAAGCAGTGCGTCCGTTGTCGTTGTCGCTGCGATTGTTCGGCAACATGTATGCCGGCGAACTCATTTTCGTGTTGATCGCGGGCCTGACGCTCGAGTCGTCATTCGCTCATGGCTCGACCTATGTTTGGGGCATCATCCAGTTCGGCGCCGACGTCGTCTGGACCTTGTTCCACATTCTGATCATCACGTTGCAAGCATTCATCTTCGGCATGCTGACCATCGTTTACCTCAGCATGGCCGCGGAAAAGCACTAGTTACCTTCACCTGACCCTTAGACCTTGGAGACTTAGATGGGAAATGCACCTCAGCTTGCTCAAGTAATGAGCTTCACACTAATCGCGGTAGGCCTTTTGATCGGCCTCGGCGCGCTTGGCACCGCCATCGGCTTTGCGCTGCTCGGCGGCAAGTTCCTGGAAGGTTCGGCGCGTCAGCCGGAACTGACACCGATGCTGCAGACGAAGATGTTCATCGTCGCGGGCTTGCTCGACGCGGTACCCATTATCGGCGTCGCCATCGCTTTGCTGTTGATTTTCTCGAATCCCTTCACCGGCTCGTTTGCAGCAAAGTAACAATCCGATCTCGTGGGCGCAATCGACGATATGAGCGGTAGGAGCTTTGACGAATGGACATAGCAGTTACGCTGGTCATCCAGGGTGTCGCGTTCTTCGCGGTGGTCCTTGTCGTGATGCGCTTCTTGTGGCCGCCTTTGATGGCGGCGATCGAGGAGCGGCGCCGGCAGATTGCGGAGGGTTTGGCCGCCGGGACTCGCGCGCAGAAGGATCTGGACGAGGCCAAGGTGAAGGCCCAGGAAATCATCCGCGAGGCGCGCGACAAGGCAGTGCAGATCGTCGATCAGGCCAGCAAACGCGCTGCCGAAATCGTCGAGGAAGCCAAGGCCACGGCTATCGCCGAAGGGCAGCGCATCGTGGCGCAAGCGCACGAAGAAATCGCACTCGATACGACGCGCGCCCGCGAGGGCCTGCGCAAGCAGGTCGCCAGCCTCGCCGTTCAAGGCGCGTCGCACTTGCTGGAGCGGGAGATCGATCCCAAGACACACGCCGCAATTCTCGATAAGTTGGAGCTGGAGATAGCGAATGGCTGAGGCGGCAACCATCGCGCGTCCCTATGCGAAAGCGGCCTTCATGGCGGCGCGCGATGCGAAAGCATTGCCTGCCTGGTCCAAGGCGCTGCATTTGAGCGCAGGGTTGATCGGCGACCCGTCGATCGCGGATCTGCTGACCCATCCCAAGATGACCGTCGACCAGCTGGTGTCGATGTTCGCCGGATTGGGCGGCGATCCCGTCGATGCGCAATGGCAGAATTTCGTGCGGCTGCTGGCGCGCAACAAACGGCTCGGTGTGCTGCCGCAGATAGCGGCCCAGTACGAAATTCTGCGCGCACAATACGAAAACGAGCTCGACGTCCAGGTGACCTCTGCGGTCGCGATGAATGCCGATCAACAAGGCAAGCTCGCCAATGCCCTCAAAAAGCGCTTCAAGCGCGACGTGCGCCTGACCTTGGGCGTCGACCCCAACCTGTTGGGCGGTGCCGTCATACGTGCCGGCGACCTGGTGATCGACGGCTCGATCAACGGCCGGCTGCAGAGACTGGCGTCCGAACTAGCTGGCTGAATAGCCAATTGAATTTAAAGAAGGCGAAACATGTCCATCAAGGCATCTGAAATCAGCGACCTCATCAAGGCGCGAATAGATAGTTTCAAGTCGACAACCGAAGACCGAAACATCGGCACCGTCGTCAGCGTAACGGACGGTATCGTGCGCATTCACGGCCTCGGGGACGCTCGCTACGGTGAGATGCTGCAGTTCTCCGCGGATACCTTCGGACTGGCCCTGAACCTCGAGCAGGACTCGGTGGGCGCGGTCGTGTTGGGCGACTATAAGAACATCGTCGAAGGCGACACGGTGAAGACCACCGGCCGCATTCTCGAAGTGCCCGTGGGTCCTGAGATGCTCGGCCGAGTGGTGGATGCGCTGGGCGTTCCGATCGACGGCAAGGGTCCGGTCACGAGCACCCTCAAGGCACCATTGGAACGCGTTGCGCCCGGCGTGATCTTCCGCAAAAGTGTCTCGCAACCGGTTCAGACGGGCCTCAAGGCCATCGATTCGATGGTGCCGATCGGCCGCGGACAACGCGAACTCATCATCGGCGACCGCCAAACCGGCAAATCGGCGGTGGCCATCGATACCATCATCAACCAGAAAACCACCGGCGTGAAATGCATCTACGTCGCGATCGGCCAGAAGCAGAGCACGATCGCCAACGTCGTGCGCAAACTCGAGGAGCACGGCGCGCTGGCTCACACCATCATCGTCGCGGCGTCCGCATCGACGCCCGCGGCCATGCAGTACCTGGCTCCTTACGCCGGATGCGCCATGGGCGAGTACTTCATGGACAACGGCGAGGACGCACTGATCGTGTACGACGATTTGTCCAAGCAGGCGGTGGCCTATCGCCAGATTTCCCTGCTCCTGCGCCGCCCGCCGGGCCGCGAAGCATTTCCCGGCGACGTGTTCTACCTCCACTCGCGTCTTCTCGAACGCTCTGCGCGCGTCAATGAGGAATACGTCGAAAAAGCAACCAAGGGCAGGGTGAAGGGAAAGACGGGTTCTCTGACGGGATTGCCCATCATCGAAACCCAGGCGGGGGACGTCACGGCCTTCGTGCCGACCAACGTCATCTCGATCACGGACGGCCAGATTTTCCTGGAGTCCGATCTATTCAACGCCGGCATTCGGCCCGCCATCAATGCCGGCATCTCGGTGTCGCGCGTCGGCGGTGCCGCGCAAACCAACATCATCAAGAAATTGGGCGGCGGTATTCGCCTGGCTCTCGCTCAGTACCGCGAGCTGGCGGCATTCTCGCAATTCGCTTCGGATCTCGATGAAGCCACCCGCCGGCAACTCGAGCGCGGCATGCGCGTCACCGAGCTCATGAAACAGAAACAGTACGCCCCGATGTCCGTCGCGGAAATGGCGCTGTCGCTCTATGCGGCGAACAGCGGCTTCTTCGACAAGGTGGACCGGCGCAAGGTGGTCGAGACCGAAGCCGCGCTGCAATCGTTCGCGCGCACCAATTATGGGTCGTTGCTCAAGACCATCCTCGACAAGCCGGATTTGACCAAGGAAGTCGAGGCCGCTCTGAAGAAATGCTGCGAAGAATTCTTCGCAACGGTATGATCCATGGCAGGCGCTAAGGAAATCCGCAGCAAGATCTCGAGCGTCAAGAACACTCAGAAGATCACCAAGGCCATGGAAATGGTGGCCGCCAGCAAAATGCGCAAGGCGCAGGACCGCATGCGGGCGGCCAGGCCGTACGCCGAAAAGCTGCGCAACGTCATCGGGCATCTACGCCTGGCCAATCCGGACTACAAGCATCCCTTCTTGGCGGAACGGCAGGTGAAGTCCACCGGCATCATCGTGATCGCGACCGATCGCGGTCTGGCCGGGGGATTGAATATCAATTTGTTCAAGGCCGCGCTCGCCGCCATCAAGCAGGCGCAGAGCCGAGGCGAGAAAATTCAGCTTTGCCTGATCGGCACCAAAGCCGTCCAATTCTTCCGCCGCCTCGCGCTGCCGGTTGCCGCCACGGCGGTGCACTTGGGTGACCGCCCGGAGATCGCGCAGCTCATCGGCACCGTCAAAGTCATGCTCGATCAGTATCGCGCCGGAGAAATCGACCGCCTGCTCCTGGTGCACAATGTATTCGTCAACACCATGAGCCAGAAGGGCAGCGTTTCGCAGCTGCTGCCGGTCCAGCCCACCGACAAGAACGATCTGCAAGAGCGCTGGGACTACATCTACGAGCCGAGCGCCGCGGAGCTGCTCGACGGCATACTGATGCGCTATGTCGAGTCCCAGGTGTACCAGGGGGCCGTGGAAAATGTGGCCAGTGAAATGGCGGCCCGCATGGTCGCGATGAAGAGTGCCACCGACAACGCCGGCAATCTCATCGCCGAGTTACAACTGATTTACAACAAAGCGCGCCAGGCTGCGATCACCACCGAGTTGTCGGAGATCGTCGGCGGGGCTGCCGCGGTGTAGTCGAGCCCGAGCTTAAATCTTAACGGCGCGAAGCGCCGCTAGCGTTCGGGGTTGCGCAGCGACCCCGTAGAAGTTGGCCGAAGGCCATCAAAGAGGAAGTTATGTCCAGCGGAAAAATCGTGCAAATCATCGGAGCGGTCGTCGACGTGGAGTTTCCGCGCGATCAAATTCCCAAGATCTATGATGCGCTGAAACTCGATGACGTGAAGCTCACGCTGGAGGTGCAGCAGCAGCTCGGCGACGGTGTCGTGCGCACCATCGCCATGGGACCGTCCGAAGGGTTGCGTCGGGGTTTGACCGTGGCCAATACCGGCAAGCCGATTTCGGTACCGGTGGGCACCGGTGTGCTGGGCCGCATCATGGACGTGCTCGGCGAGCCGCAGGATGAGGCTGGCCCGGTGCAGGCCACGGACTATTGGCCCATTCACCGCCCAGCACCGGCATACGATGAACAAACCGGGGGCCAGGAACTGCTGGTGACCGGCATCAAGGTGATCGACTTGCTGATCCCCTTCGCCAAGGGCGGCAAAGTCGGTCTATTCGGCGGCGCCGGCGTCGGCAAGACCGTGAACATGTTGGAGCTCATCAACAACATCGCCAAGCAGCATGCGGGCCTGTCGGTGTTTGCGGGCGTCGGCGAACGGACTCGCGAAGGCAACGACTTCTACCACGAGATGAAGGACTCCGGCGTACTCGACAAGGTCGCCATGGTGTACGGCCAGATGAATGAGCCGCCGGGCAATCGTTTGCGCGTGGCGCTCACCGGCCTCACCATGGCGGAATATTTCCGCGACGAGAAGCAAGCCAACGGCAAAGGCCGAGACGTCCTGATGTTCATCGACAATATCTACCGCTACACGCTCGCCGGCACCGAAGTGTCGGCCTTGCTGGGCCGTATGCCCTCGGCCGTGGGATATCAGCCGACCCTGGCCGAGGAAATGGGTGTTCTCCAGGAGCGCATCACCTCTACCAAGACCGGGTCCATCACGTCGGTGCAGGCCGTGTACGTGCCCGCGGACGACTTGACCGATCCGTCGCCCGCGACGACTTTCGCTCACCTCGACGCGACCGTGGTGCTCGACCGCCAGATCGCTTCGCTCGGCATCTACCCGGCCGTGAATCCACTCGACTCCACCAGCCGCCAGCTCGATCCTTTGGTGGTGGGCGACGAGCACTACGACACGGCCCGGGGCGTGCAGGCGATCCTGCAGCGCTACAAAGAGCTTCAGGACATCATCGCCATCCTCGGCATGGACGAACTTTCCGAAGAGGACAAGCTTTCCGTCTATCGCGCGCGCAAGGTTCAGCGATTTTTGTCGCAGCCGTTCAATGTGGCGAAAGTTTTCACCGGGCAGGATGGCAAGATCGTCCCGCTCGCCGATACCATTCGCGGTTTCAAGGCCATCATCGCGGGCGAGTACGACCACTTGCCCGAGCAGGCGTTCTACATGGTAGGCGGCATCGAAGAGGCCGTCGAAAAAGCCAAGACGCTGCAATAGCACTTTAGGTCGCGACAGAGAACACCATGGCCGGAACCATACACGTCGACATTGTGAGTCCCGAAGGACAACTGTTCGCAGGGGAGGCGAACATGGTGTTCGCGCCGGCGATCGAGGGAGAGATCGGCATCGCTCCGCGCCATGCGCCGTTGTTGACGACCATGAGCCCCGGCGTCGTGCGCGTGCAGGTCGAAGGTCAGGAAGAGCACACGTTCTATGTCGGCGGGGGTGCGCTCGAAGTTCAGCCCCATCGGGTATCCGTTCTGGCCGACACCGCGGCGCGCGCCCGCGATCTCGACGAGGCGGCGGCGCAGGCTGCAAAAGCCCGTGCCGAAGAAGCGGTCCGCGGTCGCGGCGACAAGATCGAGATCGCCGAAGCGCAAGCGGAACTGGCGCGCGCCATGGCACAATTGAGAGCGATCGGACAACTGCGCAAAAAGCGCTGATACACTCTCCGGGAGCCGTCATGCCGCCGCTTTCCGTCGTCATTCTCGCCGCGGGTCAGGGCAAGCGGATGAATTCCGACCTGCCGAAAGTATTGCAGCCCTTGGCGGGCGAGCCTCTCCTGCAACATGTCATTCGAACGGCGCGCGCGTTGCAGCCGGCACATCTCTACGTAGTCTATGGGCACGGTGGTGCCGAGGTGCAGAAGGCGCTCGCTCACGAAGACGTCGAATGGGTGCTCCAGGCGGATCAACTGGGCACCGGCCATGCCGTGATGCAGGCCATGTGCCTCATTCCCGACGACCACACGGTGCTGGTGTTGTACGGCGATGTGCCGCTGATTCGCGCTGCATGCCTCAAAAAGCTGGTCGACGCGGCGGCGCAAGGCACGCTTGCGCTGCTCACTGTCGATCTCGACGAGGCATCGGGCTACGGGCGTATCGTGCGGGGCGCGGACGGGCGCGTGAGCGGCATCGTGGAGCATCGGGAAGCAACCGCTGAACAGCTGCTGATCCGCGAGGCCAATTCCGGACTCATGGCCGCTCCGGCAGGACGGCTGCGGGAATGGTTGTTGGACCTCGGTCGGGACAACTCGCAGCGGGAATACTATCTCACCGATGTCGTGATGGGCGCCGTGCAGGCCGGCGATCATGTCGCCGCCATTCCCGTGCCGGCCGCCGTCGAAGTCCTGGGCGTGAACGATCGGATACAACTCGCTCAGGTCGAGGCCGCTCATCGGCGCCTGCGGACGGACGAATTGCTGCTCGCCGGTGCGACGTTGGCCGACCCGCTGCGGGTCGATGTCCGCGGCGACGTCACGGTGGAGCGGGACGTGTTCATCGATGTCAACGCCGTCCTGGTAGGTCGTGTTCACTTGGGTGCGCGGGTCAAGGTGGGACCCAATTGCCTGATTCGCAACTCCCGTATCGGTGCCGACAGCGAGATCAATGCCAACTGTGTCATCGACGGGGCCATCGTCGCGGAACATTGCCGGATCGGACCTTTCGCACGTTTGCGGCCCGACACCGTGTTGGCGCGCGAGGTCCACATAGGGAACTTCGTCGAAGTAAAGAGCAGCCAGATCGGCGCCGGCAGCAAGGCGAATCATCTCGCATATATCGGCGACTCCGCCGTGGGCAGCGGTGTGAACGTGGGCGCCGGCGCCATCACCTGCAACTACGACGGCGCGAACAAATGGCCGACCATCATAGAAGACGGCGTTTTCATCGGCTCGGGCGCCATGCTGGTCGCCCCGGTACGAATCGGTGCCGGGGCCACCATCGGCGCCGGTTCGACGATCACGCAGAGCGCCCCGGACGGCAAGCTCACCCTCACGCGCGCGCGCCAGACCACCCTGGAAGGATGGAGCCGTCCGAGCAAAGCAACCGCCGACGGTAAAGCGGCAGCGATCGACGAAGCGCTGAACCGGAAAAAAACCGATTGAACTACGTCTCGACCTGATCCGGCGCCCCCCCGCTTCGACGGCATCGAGGATTTTCGCGCCGCTGAGCGCCCAACGTGCGCCGTCCCGACCACGTGTTTCTCGGTACCAGTGGCGCGCATCTCACGCTGCCACTGCCCTACACCGGTGCGTCAAAGGGAACAGACATGCGCTAGCCCGATGCACACGCGCCCGGCGATTCCCCAGGTGCTGCCGGGGCTCGGGTTATATCCAATGGCACGATGCGTGCTTGTCGGAGACGACGGTCAACACACGGAAAGGGTGTCATTCAATGAAACTGATTACGGCAATTATCAAGCCATTCAAGCTCGACGATGTCCGCAAAGCCATCGAGGAAGTCGGCGTACAAGGAGTTACGGTTACCGAAGTCCGCGGTTTTGGCCGGCAGCGAGGCCACACGGAAATCTATCGTGGCGCCGAGTATGCAGTCGAGTTCGTCCCTAAATCCAAGATAGAGGTCGCGGTTCCCGAGCCTCTGGCGGACCAGGTGATCGAAGCCATCGCCAAAGCCGCAAAAACCGGCAAGGTGGGGGATGGGAAGATTTTCGTCGTCGACCTCACGCAAGTGGTGCGAATTCGCACCGGTGAGCGCGACGCCAACGCGCTATAGAACTATAAAGGGGATTCGCATCGATGAGTAATTTCTCCAGGTCGATTTTTCTTGCGCTCGTCGTGGTCGGAGCTTCGGCCGCATGGGCCGATACCCCTGCGCCGGAAGCGCCTTCTGCGGCGACCGCACCCGCACCGGTCGAAGGCGCGCCCGCCGCTGCCACCGCGTCGGCAACGGAAGCGGCCGCACCGGCTCCCTCCGAACCCCAGCTGATCGGTACCGACAAGATAAACTCGGGTGATACAGCTTGGATGCTGACCTCGACGGCACTGGTGTTGATGATGACCATACCGGGCCTCGCGCTTTTCTACGGCGGCATGGTCCGCAAAAAGAACGTACTTGCGACGCTGATGCAAAGTTTCGCAATCACGTGTGTCGTCACGATTCTGTGGTGGCTCATCGGTTATTCGTGGGCATTTACGCCGGGAAGTCCTTACCTCGGCGGGTCGCGTCGAGCGTTGTTCAACGGCATGACGTTCATGCATGACGCGAACAAGCTGACGGTGTCGCACCTCGCGTTGACGATTCCCGAATCCGTTTATGCAATGTTTCAATTGACATTCGCCATCATCACCCCCGCATTGATCGCGGGCGCTTTTGCAGATCGCATGAAGTTCTCCGCCATGTTGATGTTCATGTCCGTATGGTCGCTCGTGGTGTACTCGCCCGTTGCACACTGGGTCTGGGAACCGTCCGGATGGCTGGCTGCCAAGGGCGTGCTCGATTACGCGGGTGGCACGGTGGTGCACATCAATGCCGGAATCGCGGGTCTCGCCAGCTGTTTGGTGCTCGGCAAGCGCTTAGGCTATGGCAAGGAAGCGATGCCCCCGCACAACTTGGCGCTGACGCTGATCGGGGCCTCGCTGTTATGGGTGGGCTGGTTCGGGTTCAACGCCGGTTCCGCGGTCGCGGCCGACGGCCGCGCGGGAATGGCCATGATGGCGACTCAAATCGCAACGGCAACCGCGGCGTTGGGTTGGATGTTTGCCGAATGGATTTCGAAGGGCAAGCCGAGCGTGTTGGGCATAGCCTCCGGCGCGGTAGCCGGCCTAGTTGCCATTACACCTGCATCCGGTTACGTAGGTCCCACTCCGGCGGTGGTCATCGGCCTGGTGGCCGGCGTGGTGTGTTTCCTGGCGGCCACTTCACTAAAGAGTGCCCTGGGCTACGACGACTCGCTGGACGCGTTCGGCGTACACGGCATCGGCGGTATCATCGGCGCCGTTCTCACCGGCGTGTTCGCAAGCAAGGAAATCAGCGGCGCGGACGGCTCGGTGATCACGCAGCTTTGGGGTGTCGGCACCACCGTGATCTATGGTTTCGTGATGAGTTTCATCATTCTAAAAGTCATCGATTTGACGATTGGATTGCGCGTCACGGAGGAACAGGAGCGCGATGGCTTGGACATCTCTCTGCATGGCGAGAGCCTCGAATGATGGCCGGACCGAAGCTGCCGGCGGCGCGCAAGCGCCGTCGGCTCGACGGTTGCCACGTCCCGGCGGAGCATTCCCTAACTTGGCTAAGCTAGGGTCTTCGCCCCATCGCCAAGACCGGCGTGGCGGTCGAGTCAAAGCTCGATGAGGTGTCCGGTCGCGGCCTTGATGAGGGCTTGAGTGCGCGTGGCCACGCCGAGCTTCCGGCGCGCATTCTCCAGATGAAATTCCACCGTTCGCTTGCTCAGTCCCAGGATCTCGCCGATCTCCCAAAACGTCTTGCCGCGTGCCGCCCAAGTGAGCGTCTCCACCTCACGCTCGCGCAGGTCGACATGCTTCGGCCAAACCGCGCTGCGCGCCACGCGGGCGAGCCGCGCCGAGATCAGCGCAGCAAGTACATCGTAGTCCACGGGCTTGGTGAGGTAATCGTCGGCACCGAGGTGCCAGCCCTTCAGTTCACTGTCGAGGTCGCCCAGCGCGGTGAGGAACACAAAGGGCATCTTCTCGAACCGCGGTTCCATGGATGTGAGCGTCCGCAGCAACTCGAAACCCGACATCCCGGGCATACCGATGTCGGACAGCACCAGATCCGGCGCTTCCGTGAGGATGGCGGCAAGACCGTCGCGGCCGTTGTATGCCGCTCGAACCTCGAACCCGCGGTCGACTAGTTCCTCACAGATCAACGACGCCGTATCGCGGTCGTCCTCGATACAGAGGATTTTGCGGCGTTGCCCGATCGCGGTCGATATGCACTCCTGCTCGGCCATACGCCATGCACCGTAGCACCCGCGGTATTAAAAATAGGTAAAATTTTCGCACGACGACCCCATCGAGTGATCCACCGCGAAGTACCTGATAGGCTCTAGACGTTACGCCACGTTGCGTCGACGGCTTTCCAATCGCGAGTCCGGTCCCTTTCAACCATGCGATACCATCCGATTAGAAAAGCGCAATCGATCAGGGCTCGCCTTTCCTTGGTCTTCTTGTTTTTGTTTCTGCTGGTGATAATTCTCGGAACCGAGAGCCTGCGTAGCCTGAGCTACGTCAACGCCGCATCGGCGCAAATCCGCATCCGCTGGCTGCCGAGTACGCGAGCCCTGGGCGACCTCAATAACCTCACCACCGACTTTCCTGCGGCTGAAGTTACCCTATTGCGCGCAGACAATGCGGCTGAGCAGGCTTTGGCACTGCGCCAGATTGCCGACCTCGATCGCGGCGTTGCGGCGGCGCAGCGCGCCTACGAACAAATTCGCCACGACGGAGCAGAAGATGATCTCTACCGGCGCTTCCACGCACAATGGAGCACCTATCGGAGCATCGCGGCGGAAGGCCGAGACATCTCGCCCGGTACGGCGGCGCCGGCGGTCAACGGTGCTCGCGAACAGGCATTGAAAGCCGCTTATGATGCCGCGAGCAGCACGCTGGGACTGCTTACGGATGGCAATGTGGCGAGCGCCCGCGAGGCGAGCGAGCGATCGGATCTGGTCTACGCACAAGCGCGCCGCCGAATCGCCTTTGCGATCGCCCTTGCGGGGCTCCTGGTCGCGGGCGCGATGGTGCACGTGACGCGGTCCATTTCGGCACCGCTGGTCGAACTTGCCGAACGCATGCACCGGCTGGCAGCCAGCGAAACCACCATCGACGTGCGGGGCACGCGGCGGCACGACGAAATCGGCGAAATGGCGCGCGCCGTCCTGGTATTTCGCGACAATGCCATCGACCTCGCGCAAAATCGCCACGCCTTGGCTCAGCAGGCGGCCATGCTGCAGGAGAAGCTGGCCGCGGAGCAGCGGCTCACGCTGCTGCAGAGAAACTTCGTATCCATGGCGTCTCACGAGTTCCGCACGCCGCTGGCCATCATCGACGGCCACGCCCAACGGTTGATTTCCATCCGGGATCGACTGACGGCAGCGGAGCTCACCGAACGCGCGCACAAGGTGCGCAATACCGTACGCCGCATGACGCAACTGATCGACAACCTGATCGGTTCCGCGCGTCTGATCGACGGCCGTATCGAACTCAACTGCCGTCCGACGCAAATCGACTTGGGTTCGCTGGTGCGCGAGGCCTGCAACCTGCAGCGGGAATTGACGCCGGAGGCTCGGATCCTCGAACTCGTCGCGCCGCAATCGCTCATGGTCTTCGGCGATCCGAGCCTCCTCAGCCAGGTGTTCGGCAATCTACTCTCGAATGCCGTCAAGTACTCGCCCGATGCCGGCCTCATCCAGGTAAGCGTCGCACGGGACGGCGCGCACATCGACGTCTTGATCGCGGATCAAGGAATCGGCATCCCGGATACGGAGCAAGAACACGTGTTCGAACGCTACTATCGCGGCAGCAATACGTCGGGCATCGTCGGCAGCGGGGTCGGCCTCTACCTGGTGAAAACCATTGTCGAGCTTCACGAGGGTACTCTCACGCTGGAGAGTCGCGAGGGCGACGGTTCGCGGTTCAGGGTGCGGTTGCCTGCACTCACCGGGATGCGAATGCCGGGCGCCGACTTTGAAGGCAAGACGTCGATGCGCGGGTCAACGTTTTCTTAACGACTTTCTTACACCGCACGGCCTTTTCTTAACAACCTTTGGTGTACCGGCGATCATCCCCGTCCGTACACTGAGTCGCCCTCGATTCGAGTACCTGCCAACCGCACGTCGCCTCGTGGGCCGCGTCATTTTAAATCCGATTGTTATGTTCGATAGGGAAACAAAGGGATGATGCCAATGAAGTTTCGCGAATACCTGAAAGGAAAATGCCTGACGGGTTCTTTGATGTCGGTTTTGGCAGCCGGGCTCGTCTTTCCGGCGGCTCAGGCTCAAGAGACCTCGGCGCCTTTAGTCAAAGCATCCTCGGGAACGATCGTCGGCATCGTAACCAATGCGGCGAAGCTCCCCATAACGGGAGCCACGGTGACGGCCACACGGACCGATGGCGGCTCCATTCGGGCAACGATATCGGGCAGCGATGGCATCTATTCATTCGCCGACCTTGCGCCCGGCACCTGGTCTCTCACCGTGCAGGTGGACGGATATCCGGATTCTACGGCATCTTCGCTACAAGTCGTCGCCGGCAAAGCAATGCGCCGCGACATGGTGATGAACGTGCCCGCGGCCGTGCTTTCACCGACGCCCGCACTTGCGGCTGCGCTGCCTCGGTCACCCGCGGCGGACGCGAATGCGCCGCGCAGGATAACGGCCGCGGCGCCGGCGGCGCCGATGGTTCCTGAGGCACTCCAAGCGCCAGAACCCGGGCCTGAAGTCGACGCCGTGACGCCGTTTGCAAACGTCGGCGATATCGGCTGGCTGAACGGCAACTCGCGCGAGAAGTCGCCGATATTTGACACGAAATTCTTCACGCCGGAAATCCGCTTGGACGTGAACTACCTGCAAAGCCTGAACCACCCGATCGATCACACCGTCGTCGGGTCGACCGAGGTGTTCCGCTCCAGCGAATTTCAGATCGAACAGGTGAGCTTTGGCGGCGACTTTCATTGGAACAATGTGAGAGCGCGTTTTCTCTCGATGTATGGCATGTTTGCGACCACCACGCCGCGCAATGACGCCAGCGGCCAGGTCGGCCAGTGGCAGCTTCAAGATGCTTACCGATACTTCTCGGAAGCGAATGCAGGGTATCACTTCGACGTGAATCACGGCCTGAACATCGACGCAGGCGTCTTCGTTTCCTACATTGGTCTGTTCAGCTACTACAACTTCGATAACTGGACTTACCAGCCTTCCTACGTGTCATCCAACACGCCCTGGTTCTTCAATGGATTGCGCGTGCAGTGGTTCCCGACTCAGAACCTGAAGATCGAGCCGTGGCTCATCAACGGCTGGCAATCCTACGCGAAGTTCAACAGACATCCGGGGTTCGGCGGCCAGATCCTCTGGATGCCGAACAACAACGTCAAATTGGTGTTCAACAGCTATGGCGTCGGACAGGACAATTTGCCCTGCCAAGCGAACAACAACGTAGGGGCAGGCACCATGGATGTAAACTGCCAGCCCCAGAATGGAGGCAATGCCAGCGCCGCGGCTGGGTCCTACGTGGGGGCGGGGCCACCGGTCAACTACGCCAACGTGACACGGGTTCACGAGGACGACAGCCTTCTGGTGAAGTACTACGATGCCAAAGGCCTGGGCGGCAACGGCGTATCCAAGATGGCATTCAGCTTGACGTGGGATTGGGGCTGCGAGTATGGCGGCGGCGTCCATTGCACACACGGACCGAACAAGGAGGAATTTCTCGGCGTTATGCTCTACGACCGTACCTGGTTCCATAACGATCTGTACGCGGTCACGGTTGGCGGCGGCTTCATGAACAATCCGGGCCGCTATCTGGCCCTGACGCCGCCGATCAATGGAGCGACGGCCGCCAGTGGTTCGCCGTACTTCACGCAGCAGCCGGGACAGAAGCTCTATCAATGGGACGCGCAAGTCAATCTGCAGTACATGCCCAACGACTGGATTACCTGGTGGGCGGAAACGACCTTCCGGCATTCGAGCGTTCCCTATTGGTCGGGCCCGGGCGGCATCACACCCCCCGGCGGGAACAACGGTCTGCCCGCAAGCTGCGTGGGTGGTGGCGCCGATTCCGCCACGGGCAATTGCAGCGCGGGTGATTGGTTCCCGGATCTGCGCTCTCGCGAAGTGATCTGGGGTGTCGGCCTCATGGTGAAGTTCTAGAGCCATTGTTTCGTCACTTTTTTTTGGGGCTCGCCGGTTTCCTGGTTCTGAGTTCGATCGCGGCGGGAGCCGTACCGGGAGTTTGGCGCACGCCGCACACGCTGACGAAAGATACGCGGACTGTCAAAGACCGGCTGCATTCACGCAACAACAAAAGCCGAGAGGACTATTCATTCTTGAATGCAGTAGGCGCGCTCTGGCCCGCCGACATCGACAACTCGGCCGCGGGTTACAGTGCGTCAACCGGATTTCTCATCGACCGGTGCCACGTTTTGACCAACATGCACGTCGTGTACTCCGACGATATCGTCTTCAATCCGTCGGTTGAAAAAGCGGTGGAGTTTGCCGTCGGCCAAACGGACGGTGATGGAACCAGGGGCGCATTGCAGGGACTCAGGTTCTTGCTGAGCGGAGCCGTCGTTGCGTACGGAGACACCATCATCTTGAATCACCTGGTGCACAATTCAGAAAACGATTGGGCTCTCGTTCGCCTCGCGGCAAACGTGGACGACACGATCAGGCCGCTGACGATCGGCACCGTCAACAACGCGCAATTACCCAAATATCTGGAGCTTTCGATAGCCGGATTTCCTGCCGACCTCAGGGCACGTCACGGCGAGCGGCTCAATTTGAAAGATTTGTGGGAGTCGAACGGGCAAGTCGTGGGAGTCGTTTGGGCCAGCACGGCCGGTGCCGTCATCGAATCGACCATTCAGGCTACCCGCGGCAATTCGGGAGGTCCTCTCTACGGAGACTTCAACGGACAGAAGCACCTCGTCATTGGCATGGCGCAAGCTATCCGCGGCAACGGCATCGATGTCTCGGAAAGCACGCCCAACATCCAGATTCTGTTTACGCCGCACACGCTAGCTCGTATCGGCGCAGCTCGAGCAGCCACTCCCTGTCAATGATATCCGACCCGCGCAGCCGATTTATTTGCGCAATCATTGCGTGACTTCGACTAATCTATCCAGACGACCACGCGTTCTGGACTCATTCCATGCGCAATCCGCCCGCTGCTTTGGAGTCTTGGTTGTCGAACCGACCTGTGTTCTCGGCGCGACGAGTCGCTGTGCTGTGGTACGGCCGCGCGTTTAACATCATTCTGCGGTTCGCGGCCGCGGCCGCCGACGCGTGGCGCTCCCAGCACTGGTGGGATTATCCGAGCGCCCTGGTGATTTGCGGATCCTGTACCGCAATCGCCTTCCCATTCTCCTCCCGGTTTGGGCTGGTCAATGTCGTCATGCTCTACCTTCTGGGAACGACGGTCGGCGCGCTGCGACTGGGAAGGGGTCCCTCCGTACTGCTCGCTTGCGCGAATATGCTTGCTTTCGATTATTTTTTTGTTCCGCCGGTGTTCAGCTTCGATGTACAAGACACCGAGTACTTGTTTGCGCTGGGTGTGATGTTGGTCGTCGCGCTCGTAATCGCCAATCTCATGGTCAGCATCCGCCGCCACCGGGACGTCGCCGACGCGCGTGAGCGGCGCACCGCTGCGCTGTACGCCATGAGCCGCGAACTGGCGGTTGCGCCCGACGCGCCTGGCATGGCGGCAGCGGCGGTGCGAAATATCTGCGCAGTCTTTCACAGCGCGGCGGTGGTATTGCTGGCGGACGACCGCGGAGCCCTCGCGCCCATATCGGCCACCGGCATCGACGCAAATCCAATTCCGCAAGCGCCTGGTCTCTCGGCGGGTACCGCGCTCGCTGACGGCGCCGTGCCGGACGTCGACCTCGAGTTCGCCGCTGAAGTCATTGCCTGCGGCGAGCGACGCATCCAGGAGGCGATTTATCTACCCCTGCAGGGCAGCAGCCGCGTCAAGGGCGTGGTCGTCGTGCAACCGCGACTGCCGGCCAGTGAGTTGCCCGCGGAACAGCTGCAGCTCTTGGATGCATTCGCGGTTCAGTTGGCTCTCGCCCTGCACCGGGCGCGTCTGGCCGAGGCAGCAGAAGCCGCAAAGATTTCCGCTGAGCGTGTGTTGCTGCGCAATACCTTGCTGGCATCGATTTCCCACGATTTGCGCACACCTTTATCGGCCATCGCCGGAGCGGGTAGCCTGATTGCGCAACCCGAGTATGCCCTCCACGCCGATCGCCTGACCACGCTGGGTCACTTGATCGAGCGCAAGGCCCGCGACATGTCACAGCTGCTGACGAATGTACTCGAGTTGATGCAAATGGAATTCGGCAACGGTCCGCTGCGAGCCGAGTGGCACGCAATCGATGATTTGGTCGCGCTGGCGTTGCGTTCGAGCGAGGCGCGGCTTGCCCAGTGGCGCATTGTCTTGAATCTGCCGGCAGAATCACCCCTGATCCTGGTGGAGGCGACCTTGATCGTACAGATTCTCAGCAATCTCTTGGAGAACGCGGCGAAATATACGCCCCCCGGTACGACCGTCACCATCTCCGCGGTGATGCGGGAGACGAGTACTTTACTCGTGGTCGCCGATGACGGACCGGGCTTTCCGCCCGGTGATCCGGAACTGCTGTTCGAAAAATTTCAGCGGGGACGTTCTGAAAGCAATATCGTCGGTGTCGGTCTCGGACTCGCAATCTGTCGCGCGGCCGCGCGACTTCATGGCGGCGACATCCATGCCATGGAGAATCCAGGGGGCGGCGCGCGCTTCGAAATCACGTTGCCCGCGGATATCCGGGCGGAAACGCCCTCTGCGCCGGAGCCGTGCTGAGACTCCGGCGGTGCAACTCGTGCTCATCGTGGAGGACGACCCGGGGATCCAAGATGTACTGCGGTTTCTCGCCGAGGCCAACCAAATGCGCGTAGTCACGGCAAACACCTGCGAGGTTGCGATGCGGGTGGCCGAGTCAAACCGGCCCGACATCGCCGTGGTCGATTTGGGATTGCCGGATCGGGACGGAATTCAATTGATCCGCCACATGCGCACGTGGTCGCGGGCGCCCATTATCGTGTTGTCGGCCCGCACCCTGGAGGCGCACCGGCTGGCGGCATTCGCCGCGGGTGCGGACGACTATGTGACGAAGCCGTTCAGCGCTCCGGACCTACTCGCGCGAATGCGTGCGCTGCTATCCCGCCAACCGCCCACCTAAAGCGCCCTAGTTTGACGCCATGGAAGAACGGGGGCAGACTCGATCTGTTAGGGAGAGAGCGGCGATCGCCGGATAATGAAACCGTATCGCGAGGCGAGCGGCGAGGGAACGTCTATGACCGAGGCAATGCACCTCGTCCTAATCTTCGAAGACGATCACGCCATCCAGAGCATCTTGCGCATGCTGTTCGAGGCGAACGGCTTTCGAGTGGTCATCGCCGATACCGCCGCTCGGGGCGAGCAGGACGCGCGGCTGAATCGCCCCGACGTGGTGATCGTCGACTTAGGATTGCCCGACCGTGACGGTCTCAAGGTCATCACGGCCATTCGCGGATGGTCGCCGGTCCCCATCATCGTGCTGTCCGCACGAACCGCCGAAGCGCAACGCCTCGCGGCATTCGAGAACGGTGCCGATGACTACGTCATCAAGCCCTTCAGCCCGCCCGAGCTGCTCGCCCGGGTACGCGCAAGCGTACGGCGCCACGTGCGGGGCGATTTGCCGATGGGCGTGCTCGAGCTGGGCGACGTCTCGATCGATCTCGGCAGGCGGGTTGCGCATCATCGAGACGGACGCGATGTGCGCTTGACGCCGCTCGAGCACCGCATCTTGGAGACGCTGGCGCGCTACGGTGACCGCATCGTGACGCATGCGGCTCTCATCAAGGAGGTATGGGGCCCCCATCGCGATGACTCGCGCGCATTGCGCGTCTACATCGGAAGTCTGCGCAAGAAGCTCGAGGTCGACCCCAGCCGTCCGAAACATATTCTGACCGAACTGGGCGCCGGCTACCGGCTCGTTACCGACGCCGGGGTCTGAAGAAGATCGGCCCTGCCAAGCATGCCGCTGGATTTCGCGGAGCGATTCCACCAGCCGCCCCCCAGGGCCTGAAATAGCGCCACGGTGTCGTTATAGCGGGTGGCCTGTGCTTGCACGCGTGCCAGCAGCGCCTGATCGTAGGCCGTTTCGGCACTCAGCAGGCTCAAGTAATTGACATAGCCGACTTGCATCTGGTGCTGCGTGAGATCGTAGGTGACTTTGGCCGCGTTTTCCGCCTCGACATCGGCAGCAAGCGCGTCGGCATCGGACAGCGACGCATGCAGCGTATCGGCGACGTTTTGGTAGGCCGTAATCACGGCGCTTTGATATTGAGCCGCAGCTTGCTTCAAGGCCTGGTTGGCCGCACGCTTTCTGTGCAGCAGGGTCCCGCCTTGGAAGATAGGTTGGGTGATGTCGCCCACCAGATTCCAAAACGGCCCGCCATGGCGGAACATCCAGCTAAATTTGTCGGCGTTGCCGCCATACGATCCGGTGATCGATATTTGCGGCAACATCGCGGCCACCGCTACGCCCACCTGAGCATTGGCGCTGTGCAGCTGAGCCTCGGCAGCCCGGACATCCGGACGTTGTTCGATGATCTTGGCGGGCAGGGACAGCGGTATCTCCGGCGGCAGCTGCAGCGCATCGAGCTCGAAGGTCTCCGGGACGTCCTCGTTCGGCAGATTGCCGACCAATGCGCGAATCAGGTCGCGCCCCTCCTCGAATTTCAGCTGCAGCGGCGGCAGCGTGGCTTTCGCTTGGGCGAGTGCGGTTTCTTGCGCCGCGACGTCGATGCGCATCGCGTAGCCCAGTCGAAACTGGTCACGCAGGATGCGCAGCGATTTCTCGTCAGCCGCAATGATCTGTCGGGTCGCCCGAATCTGCGCGCGCAACGACGCCTCTTGGATGGCCGCGGCGGCGACGTTGGACGCGAGCGTGATATACGTAGCCTCCAACGCGAACCGCTGCATCTCGGTCTGCGCGGCCAGAGATTCCACTTGCCGCCGGTTGCTGCCGAACACATCGGGCACGAATCCCACCGTGAGTTCGGCGGTCTGAAAGTTGTAATACAGGGGCTCCGTATATGGCGGGACGCCGGGGGTTTGCAGCGGCGCGGACAGATTGTCCCCGTTGCCTTGCACACCGGGGGCCTGGTCGTTGGTGAGGTTACCGGCTATTTTGTGGCGTTCGGCCTGGTAGGTTGCTCCCACCGACGGGAAGTAGTAGCCCCGCTGCGCAGAGACCAGCTCTTGGGCCTGGGCGAGCGCCGCCTGCGCCGCGGTGATGGTCGGATTGGCCTTGAAGGCCTTTTCAATGAGCGAGTTGAGCGCCGGACTCTGAAACAGCTGCCACCACTCGAACGGAATGTCGCGGCCGTTTACCAAATGCTGCGCCTCGCCCCCGTGCACCGGAGCTGCGGCGCTGAGGTCGGGTAACGGCGCCGGCGCATAGCCGGCGTCGGCCGGGGCCTCGGGTTTGTGGAAGTCCGGGCCGACCACGCAGCTCGAGGCAAGCGCTGCAGCGGCCGCGGCCACAATTGCTGCGAGCACGCCCCGGCGAATTCGCGGCCTGGGTGTCGCCAGGTTGATCGCCGGAGAAACCAAACTGCACGCGCCTTTCATTGTGCGGCAACTTCCTTGTGATTCCACCAACCGCCCCCGAGCGCCTGGAACAGCGCGACCGTGTCCCCGTAGCGCGCGGCCTGCGCCTGCACCCGCGCGAGCAGGGTCTGCTGATAGGCCGTTTCAGCGCTCAATAAAGCCAAATAAGTGGCATAACCGACTTGCATCTGCCGGAGGGTAAGATCGTAGGTTACCTTTGCGGAACTCTCGGCCTCGACATCGGCGGCGAGCGTATCGGCGTCCGACAGCGAAATGTGCAGTGCGTCGGCGACGTTCTGGTAAGCGGTGATCACCGTGCCTTGGTATTGGGCGGCGGCCTGCTTCAGGGCCTCCTTGGCGGCGCGCTCTTGGTGCAGCAGCGTGCCGCCTTGGAATACGGGTTGGCTGACGTGGCCATACAGGCTCCAGAATGGGCCGCCGGCACTGAACATCTGAGAGACTTGAGTGGCGTTGCCGCCATATTGGCCGGTGATCGAGAATTGCGGCAGCATCGCGGCGACCGCGGCGCCGATCTGCGCATTCGCGGCACGGAGTTGCGCCTCGGCGGCCCTGACATCGGGGCGTTGCTCGATGAGCTTGGCCGGCAGGCTCAACGGCACCTCCGGCGGGAGCTGTAGCGCGTCGAGTTCGAAGGTCTCGTCCTCACCGGTGGGCAGAGAGCCCATCAGGGCACGCAGCAAATCGCGCGTCTGTTCGAGCTGCTTCTGCAGGGGCGGCAGCGTCGCGACAATCTGGGCGAGCGCGGCTTCCTGCGCGGCCACGTCGATGCGCATCGCGAAGCCAAGCCTGAACTGGTCGCGCAGAATCTGCAGCGATTTTTGATCCGCCGCGATGATTTGCTGCGTTGCCCGGATCTGGGCGCGTACCGACGCCTCTTGAATGGCCGCGGCGACCACGTTGGAGGCCAGCGTGATGTAGGCGGCCTCCAGCGCGAAGCGCTGCGCTTCGGCCTGCGCAGCCAGCGACTCCACTTGCCGCCGGTTCGAGCCGAACACATCGGGCACGAAACCCACGGTCAGTTCGGCAGTGTAAAAAGTGTAGTAGGAGGGCAGGTTTTGCGGGAAGTGGTACGGATCCTCCCGCTGTGGCAAGAGATCGACACCGTTGCCCTGCACGCCGATGGTCGAGCTGCTGTTGGTGTTGCCCGATACTTTGTGGCGCTCCGCTTGAAAGGTCGTCCCCACCGACGGATAAAAGAAGCCGCGCTGCGCAGACACCAGCTCTCGCGCTTGACGCAAGGTCGTCTGCGCCGCCGCAATGGTCGGATTGGCCTTAAAAGCCTTTTCGATCAACGAATTGAGCACCGGGGACTGGAACAGCTCCCACCATTCGAAGGGAATGTCACGGCCGGCGATGAGATGTTGCGCCTCGCCGCCGTGAACCGCGGCCGAAGAACTCCTTTCGGGTAGTGGAGTGGGCGCAAAGCCCGCGCCCGCGGGCGCCTTGGGTCCCTGGTAGTCCGGTCCGACGGCGCAGCCGCCGGCTATAGCCACGTACGTCATGGCGATCAGGACAGGGGCGGTCGAGCGCGCGCCGGGCATAGGTCGATTCCGTCGAGGCCAAAGGCTCGCGCGCGACGCAGCCCCGAGCGGCTGCGCGCGTCGCGCGCAAGGATGATGGCGTGATTCTGCTCGTCCCTCCAAGCCGCAGGTACTGTGAGAACACCGAGTGGCCTCGGGGCCGAGTTGTGCCCATTGTGTACGAGAGACTGCGACGCCGCTTTGCGGCGAGATCACAATATTCTCGGGGTACTGCAATGCGTTTTCGTTTGTCCTCGTTGTGGCGAGAAGTGAATCTCCGGCATCGTCGTCCCGCCCTCATCGCCGGGGCTGCCCTTGTGCTGATCGCAACCGTCGGAGTCCTTCGATTCGGTGCCAAGGCAGACGATTCGGCCAAGGCCGATGCGCGTCCAAACGCGGCATCAGATCCTGGCGCGCCGCCACACGCTACCGCGTCCGAAGCCGTGGAACTGTCCGACGCGCAACTCGGGATGATTACCGTCGGCGCGGCAGCGGAACAGTCGTTCCCGCTCCAACGGGACGCCATCGGCAGCATAGATTTCAACCAAGACATGGCTGCACAGGTGTTCCCGCCCTACCAAGGGCGCATCGTGAAGCTGTTTGCCCTGCTGGGCGACAACGTTAAGCGCGGACAGGCATTGCTCACCATCGAAAGTCCCGATCTGATCCAGGCCGAATCCGGGTTGATAGCGGCGGCCGGCGTGTTGGATCTCACCTCGCATACGCTGGAGCGCGCCACGCAGTTGTACGAGGTGCAAGGCATTGCGGAGAAGGACCTGCAGCAGGCGGCTTCCGACCAGCAAACCGCCGAGGGTGCTCTGAAGGCGGCGCGCGATGCCGTGGCGGTATTCGGCAAGTCGGAACTCGAAATCGATCGAATGACCAAGACGCGCACCATCGATCCCTACCTGGTCGTGCCCAGTCCGATCACCGGGCGCATCACCGCACGTAGCGCGGCCCCCGGAGACTTCGTCCAGCCGGGCACCGCGCCGGCTCCCTATGTCGTAGCTGATATCTCTAGGGTTTGGATGAATGCCAGCATCACTGAAAGCGACATGCCGCTGGTGCGCCGGGGACAGAGGGTGCACGTCACGATCCTGGCGCTCCCGGGTCGAGCATTCGACGGAGAGATATCCATGGTGGGTGCGGCGCTCGATCCCCAATTGCACCGCGGGCTGGTTCGCGCCGAACTGGATGACCCCCTGCACGAACTGCTGCCCGGGATGCTCGCCTCCTTCGTCATCTCTACCGGCGAGGGGGTGCGCGCCGTCGCCGTGCCGGTGGACGGAGTGGTACGGGAAGGTGACGGCAGCATGACTGTCTGGTCGACGGCGGACGGTCATCGCTACACGAGACGAACCGTCAAGATCGGATTGCAGCACGCGGGCTACGATCAAATCCTTGACGGCGTACGGCCTGGTGAACGAGTAGTGATCAAGGGCGCGGTATTCCTGGACAACCTGGTCGCCGACAAGGAATCGTAGCCCATGTTGAAAGGCATTCTGGCGTTCGGCCTCACCCGCCGAGCCATCGTCCTCTTGGGCTTGCTGGTGTTTTTGGCAGGCGGATTGATCGCCTTCTACAGACTCAACATCGAGGCGTATCCGAATCCGGCCCCCGTGATTCTCGAGATCACCGCGCAAGCACCCGGGCTGTCCGCCGAAGAGATGGAGCGCTACTACACGAAGCCTATGGAGGTAGGGATCTACCCGACGCCTGGAATCGCCAATATCCGTTCCACGTCGTTCTACGGCCTGACATTCTTGAGCGTCACGTTCAAATACGGTGTCGACTACTACTTTGCCTACACACAGACTCTGAACAGCATTCAGCAGAACGTGAATCTGCCCGGCAATCAGGTACCCCAGATACAGCAGTCAAGCCTCGTCGGAGAGGTGTATCGCTATACGGTCACGGGGCCCAAGGATTTCGGGATCACCAACCTGCGCACCGTGCAGGATTGGGTGGCGCTGCGCAGGTTGTACACGGTCCCCGGCGTCGTCCAGACCAACAGTTTCGGCGGACCGACCAAGGAATTCGAGGTCGAGGTGGACCCCGCCAAACTCCAGGGTTACAACGTGACGCTGCCGCAGCTCACCGCCGCCCTGGGCAATGCCAACGTCAACGTCGGTGGTCGGGAAATCGCCATCGGCCAGCAGTCGGCGAACATCCGTGGCGTCGGCCTCATCGATGACGGCGGAACTTACGACATCACCCAAGGCTACGACGTCTCCGACATCGAGAATATCGTGCTCACCCAGACCAACGGCATGCCCGTGCTGGTCAAGGACGTGGCCCGTGTGTACGTAGGCTACGTTCCGCGGCTCGGCATCGTCGGCAAGGATCATGACGACGACGTGGCGATGGCGATCGTGGTCGTGAGCCGCACCTCGCATACCAACGACGTGGTGCCGCGGATCGTGCGCGAGGTCGAGTTGATGAATCACGACGGCACTCTGCCGCCGGGCGTCAAAGTCGTTTCCTTCTACGACCGCATGGCGCTGGTCGGCGTCACGACGCACACCGTGTTACACAACCTGGTGTTCGGCTGCCTGCTGGTGTTCTTGATCCAATGGATCTTCTTGGGCGATCTGCGCAGCGCCGTCATCGTCGGCATCAACATTCCGTTTGCGCTGTTCTTTTCCATCATCTTGCTGGTGCTGCAGGGCGAGGACGCAAATCTGCTGTCGGTGGGTGCGGTCGATTTCGGCATTATCATCGACGCCGCGGTCATTCTTGTCGAGAATATTTTCCGCAATCTTCAGGCGCCGGCACACGCGCAAACTCAGATGATCGAGGATCTGCACGAGGGGACCTATGGGAACGATCCCACCCGTAGCGGAACGAGTTGGACGACGCGTTTGCGTCTGATCTACATTTCGGCCTTGCAGGTCGACAAGGCCATCCTGTTTTCGACCGCCATTACCATTGCGGCGTTTGGGCCGCTGTTCACCATGCAAGGAGTCGAGGGGCAGATTTTCGGGCCCATGGCGCGCACCTACGGCTACGCTTTGGCCGGCGCCCTGATTGCGACCTTCACCGTGACGCCGGTGCTATCGTCGTTCCTGTTGCCGCAACATGTGACGGAAGTCGAAACTTTCGTGGTACGTGCGTTGCACGCGGCGTATAAGCCCGTGCTGACATTTGCGCTCGAGCGGCGCGCGCTCGTGGTTGCGCTCGGCGTCGGCTTCCTCGCGATCACCGGAATCCTGGTCCCGTTCTTGGGCAGCGAGTTCCTGCCGGCCCTGGAGGAAGGCAACTTTTGGATCCGCGCTTCGCTGCCTCCGAGCATGACGCTGGATGCCGGCACCGAGGCCACGCGCACGATGCGCGAAATCATGCTCAAGTATCCGGAAGTGGTCACCGTCATCTCGCAGCACGGCCGGCCCGACAACGGCAGCGATCCCTCGCCGTTCTCGAACGTCGAATTGTTCGTGCCCTTGAAGCCTTTCGACGAGTGGCCCAGCGGAGTTACCAAGGCGAAATTGACGACTCAGCTCGAGAAGGAAATGCAGACGGCGCTGCCCGGCGTGACCTTCAACTTCTCGCAGTACATTCAGGACAACATCGAGGAAGCGATCTCGGGCGTCAAGGGCGCCAATTCGGTGAAGATCATCGGTCCGGATTTGGCGGTGCTGGAGGATCTTGGCCGACAGGTCATGGCGCAAATGTCCCGGGTCAAGGGCGTCGAGGATTTGGGCGTGTTCCACGTGCTCGGCCAACCGAACCTCAATATCAAAATCGACCGCGCGCGGACCGCGCGCTACGGGCTCAATACGGGGGATGTAAATACGGTGGTCCAAGCCGCGATGGCCGGGACAGTGGCATCGCAAGTGCTCGAAGGCGACCGCTTCTTCAACCTCACGGTACGTCTGGCCCCACGGTATCGCAGCAGCATGGAGGCCATCGGCGACATCAAGGTGGGATACCAGACGAGTTCGGGAGCGAACGCGTACATCCCCCTGCGGGAGTTGGCGACGATTTCCCTGGATACCGGGCCGGCCTATATCTATCACGAGGCCATGAACCGCGATATTCCGGTCAAGTTCAGCGTGCGCGGCCGCGATCTCGGTAGCACGGTGGCGGAAGTGCAGGAGAAAATCGCGCACAACGTGAAGTTCCCGCGCGGCTATCGCCTCGAGTGGGCCGGAGAGTTTCAGGATCTGCAGCTCGCGAAGCAACGCCTGGCGGTGTTCGTGCCGATGAGCTTGGGCCTAATCCTGATACTGCTCTACAGTCTGTTCAATTCGGTGCGCGACAGCCTATTGGCCCTGGCGGGAATTCCCTTTGCAATCGGTGGTGGCTTGGTTGCGCTGTTCGTGACGGGCCTGCCCTTCAGTGTTTCGGCGGCGATCGGTTTCATTTCGCTGTTCGGCGTATCGGTCATGAATGGCATCTTAGTCATCAGCTATTTCAATCAACTCAAGGCTCAGGCCATGGCGCCCGTCGATGCCATGCGTCAGGCCGCGGAAAAGCGCATGCGGCCGATGCTGATGACGGCGCTGTCCGCCTGTATCGGTCTGGTTCCCGCCGCGTTCTCGACGGGCATCGGCAGTCAGGTACAGCGGCCGCTGGCCACCGTGGTGGTTGGAGGGATGCTGCTGGGACCCATTATGCTGCTGGTCGTGGTGCCGGCGCTGCAATTGGTGTTTTTGCGCAAGGAGGATGACCTCGGGCCTCGGTCGAATCAACCGCCCGTTGCGCCCACCGAGGGCACGACGGCATGAAGGGACCACCCTGGCTTCCGTGGGCGATGGGAGTAGGTGCGATACTGTCCATGCATGTCAGCGCGGCCGCCGCCGGCTCGACCGGTCGAAATGCCGAACCTGGGACTTCGCACCGCACCGCTGCGACTACGGAGCGGCGGAAAGTGGGTGCGGATGTGCGCAGCGATACCAATACCAACCGATTGCGCTCGCTGCTGGACGCGCAAGCGCGCGGACGCACGGGTCTGCGAGCGCGCGGGCGACCGGCGCCGCAAGCGCACCGGACAGCATCGAGCGGCTCCTCAGGACGGACCGCGCCAACGCCCAGCGGCAGCATCGCGCGGACGGAACCAGGGTCGCGCGGTTCGGCCGCCGCTTCGATAACCGCCGTCCCGCGAGTGATGGGCCGGCCTCTTGCGACCGTGAATGCCGCCTCGAACACGAATGCGGCCGCGAGAATCTCGAGAATTGGTGGACCGTATGCTGGCGGCCACGCAACCGTGGGCGGCCACGCAACGGCGGGCGGCACTGCAACGGTGGGCGGCCCCGCCATGGGCCGAATTCAAAACGGCGGCAAGATCGACGGTTCACCGCCGCGCCACGGTTTTTAAACCGTAGCGTGCCACGGCTGGGTCGAGCCCTCCGCGACTTGTGCACCGGATCAAGAACGTGGCGGTAACGGGTGAAACAAGTTGAAGACAGCGCATCGGCTATCGCCGCACGACGGGCTCACGTTAGCCACCCTTCTCCTGGGAGCGCTGAGCATTCCTTGCTCTTGGGCTGCGCCGCCTGAAATCAAAGTGTTCACCGACGAGATCGCCGAAGTCCATGGCATATCACTCGAGATGATTACCAGTATCTTTCGACCACCGAGCGACAGCGTTCCGAGCAGCAATGTGTTTCAAGAATACGCGGAATACGCCGTGGGCATCGCTCCGGGTATTGAGATCTCCGCCTACGCACCGGTGTCTTCGGTGGGCGGCCATTGGCGTGGTGAAGGCGCTGGAATGATGCTCACCTTCATTGCTGCGCATGACGAGAAGGCGGGCCCCTATTGGGGCTTCAATGTGGATCTGGGGCATCTCGGATCGCCCGGAGAAACCAGTCGCTGGTCAGTCGATGCGCGACCGATTTTAGGGCTTCGGGTCTCTGGCTGGCACTTCACGGTCAATCCCGCTATCGAGATTCCGCTGACCGGGGAGCGATCGCGTGTCATGTTCAATCCGCGCGCAAAGGCTGCGTTGAGCCTCGATGAGTCGAACGCGGTTGGCCTCGAGTACTACGGAGAGGCGGGACCGCTGCGACAGCTGCTGCCGAACGATCGGCGCAACGAGGTCGCGTGTTTGGTGTGGGACGCCGAACTCGGCAAGGTCGAGATCAACATGGGCGCCGGAACGCACCTGACGGAGTCCTCCGATCGCTGGGTGTTTAAATTGGGCGTGTCGGTCCACTGGCAATAAGGGGTACGAGACCTCGCAAAAGTCCCTCAGCACAGGGCCCACCTCACATAGACGCGGGACAACCACACGGTCGTTCCGCCGTTTTTACAAGAATTTTCCACCACGGCTTCGAATAGCTTCAGCTTTTTGAGGCACGGATACGTATCTAGCATAGCCGAGGCGGGGTTGCGTACCCGATAAGCTTTTAGGTGACGATAACCTCATGCTCAGAATACGTTTGGCGGCGATAGCCGGCGCTATCGCTTCGGTTTCGATGGCGTTGGCCTTGCCGGCGTACGCCGATGACGCGTCCCTGTCGGCCGCAACGGCCAAATCCATTGAGCCCGGTGTGCCCGTCGCGGGCTGCACCCCGGAGTCGGAAAACCAAAATTTCTTGGACCGGCTCAAAACGAGCTATGGCACACACCTGCAATGGGATGGGTCTGATGCAACCGCGGCGCCTGCCGTGATGGCCGGCGGTACACCGGTACCCGAATCCAATCCGCCCTGGCCGTATTCGACCTGGAACGTCGGCGGCTCCGAAACCATCGGCGCTGAAAACATGTACTACAACGCGCTGATGGACGCGCTCTACTGCGGCAAAGGCGGTCAGCGATTGAAGGACAGCCGCTTCACGATATATGGTTGGGTGGAACCGGGAGCCAATCTCAGCACGTCGCACACGCGTTACAACTACGCGACCGGCACCGGAGGTAATTTTCCTGCCGCGTATTCGTTCGAGCCGAACACGGTTCAACTGGATCAAGCGGCATTGTACTTTGAGCGCACGCCGGATGAAGTACAGCGCGACCATTTCGATTGGGGCGGCCGCTTTACGGCGCTCTATGGCACCGATTATAAATACACGTTCGCAAACGGTATTCTCAGTAATCAATACCTGGACAGCCGAAGGCAATACGGCTTCGATCCCGTCATGTATTACTTGGACTTCTGGTTTCCACGGATTGCCGAGGGCGAAAACATTAGAGTAGGCCGTTACATTTCGATACCGGATATCGAAGCACAGCTGGCGCCCAATAACCTTACCTACAGTCACTCGCTGCTCTATACCTACGACCCCTATACCCAGAACGGCATCGTCAGCACCACCAAGCTCGATAAAAACTGGCAGTTCCAAGCCGAGCTTTCCGCCGGCAACGACGTCGCACCGTGGGTGAAGAGTGAACGCCACCTCACACCTGCCGCATGCGTGATCTGGACTTCGAATTCCGGCAATGACAATATTTATCCGTGCATGAACGGGATCAACGACTCCCGATGGCGCTGGAACAACGTGCAACATGCGGTGGTCACCTGGTACCACAAATTCAATTCCGCATGGCACATGGACACGGAGGTCTGGTACATGTGGCAAAGCCACACGCCGAATATCAACAATCCCGCCGGCTTGGCGGCCATCGGCAGGGCCTACGCCTATGCGAATGTCGGTGCGCCCAACGGAGCACAGTGCAACCCCACGGTGGTGTACTGCTATTCCTACGAATGGGCCGTGCTCAATTATTTGAATTATCAAATTGGCCCACGCGACATCGTCACTTGGCGAACCGACACCCTGAACGATGCGCGAGGACAGCGCACCGGTTTCAAGACCCGCTACTACGAGTTTGGTATGGGCTATACGCACTGGGTGGGCGATACCATCGAGCTACGGCCGGAGCTTCGCTACGAACATGCGCGGGACGTCGATGCCTACGACAACCCGACGGCAACTCGCGGGGCGGGAAAGAACTCACAAACCATGATAGCGGCTGATGCGATCTTTCATTTCTAACTTGCGAACCCTCGGCCTTTGAGGGTCGTGAGGCCCGGCCGTCCGGCCGCCTCCATGTCCGCGGCAATTCGCGATCCCGCCGCGCTCCCTCGTAGCCCGCTGCTTTGGCGTTATTGGCAACTGTGGCACACTGCGACCCCGACCGAGGGCGCCAAACCAGCCCAAAACATGGACTAATGCATGAACGAAGGCCCAAACGATCCGAGCGAGTCTCCAACAGGTCAGGACGCGATCGATCGGCGCGTCTGGTCGCGGCAGCGGCAATGGCGTGTAGCCGGCATCGGCAGCGCGGTGGTGATCGTCGGGGTCTTAGGTCTCTGGTTGGGCGGCAGGGTGTTCAACAAGCACGACGCGCCTCCCGCTGAGGCGCCTCCCCCGCCCGGCACCTTTCGCGCAACGCCGCAGCAATTCAAAACATTCACCGTCGAATCCGTCGCCGTCCACGATTTCGTCAGCGAGGAACTGACCGAGGGCAAGATTGCCGTCAATGGGGATCGCACGACGCCGGTCTTCCCTCCCTTTTCGGGCCGCGTCACGCGAGTCATCGCCGGTTTGGGCGACACCGTAAGAAAGGACGCGCCGCTCGCAACCATCGAGGCCTCGGAGTTCGTGCAAGCACAGAACGATCTTGCCACGGCGGCCGCGCAATTGAAAATCGCGCGCATCAACGAGACGCGCAAGCACGCCTTGTTCGATGCCAAAGGCGGAAGCCTGCAAGACTGGCAGCAAGCCCAGGCGGACCTCACCGCCGCCGAGACGGCGCACAACGCAGTGCGCAACCGGCTCAGAATCCTGGGTAAATCCGCAGCCGAGATCGACGCTCTCGACGCGTCGCGTTCGATCAGCGCTGCCGTGACGATTGCCGCACCGATCGCGGGCGTGGTCGTGGATCGTCAAGTGGGACCGGGCCAGTATCTGCAGGCCGGGGGTGGTACGCCGGTATTCACCATCGCCGATCCCTCCAGCGTGTGGCTGCTCGCCAACGTTCGCGAGGCTGATGCCGGCGCGGTGCATCTGGGACAGACCATGGAAGTTCATGTGCTGGCTTATCCCAAACGGGCGTTCACGGGGCGCGTGACTTACGTCGCCGCCCTGGTCGACCCGGCCACGCACCGCCTGCCGGTGCGCGCGGAAATCGAAAACCGCGATGCCGCTCTGAAGCCGGAAATGTTCGCCAACTTCCGGATTCTGACCAGCGACGCGTCGAACGCTCCCGCCGTACCGCAGGCAGCCGTGGTCTACGAGGGGGAGGCGGCGCATGTGTGGGTGGTTGCGGGCGACGGGTTGCTCGCCTACCGCGCCATACGCACCGGCCGCAGCAACGACGGCCTGGTCGAAGTGCTCGATGGCCTGAAGGCGGGCGAGCGCATCGTCACGAAGGGCGGTCTGTTCATCGATCAGGTCGCAGTCCCCGCCTCCTCGTCATGAACGCGATCGTAACCTTCGCGCTACGTCAGCGGGTGCTGATCGTCGTCATGCTGGTCGTGATGCTGGGCGCCGGCGTGGCGAGTTTTCTGACGCTGAACATCGAGGCGTATCCGGATCCGGTACCGCCCCTCGTGGATGTCGTGACTCAGAACACCGGGCAATCCGCCGAGGAAATCGAGCGGTACATCACCATCCCGCTCGAAGTTCAAATGGCGGGCATCCCCAACGTGCAAGCCATCCGCACCATCTCGCTGTTCGGGCTGTCCGACGTCAAGGTGCAATTCACGTACGACTTCACGTACCAACAGGCCGAGCAATGGGTCATCAATCGCCTGTCGCAGCTCGGCCCTTTGCCGAACGGCGCTCAGCCGCAGATTTCCCCCACCAGCCCGATCGGTGAAATCTTCCGCTATCGGGTGGCCGGTCCCCCCAATTATTCGGCAACCGATTTGAAGACGCTTCAGGATTGGGTGTTGGAGCGGCGTTTCAAAGCCGTGCCCGGCGTCATCGACGTGACCGGCTGGGGCGGCAAGACCAAGACCTACGACATTGCCATCGATCAGCCGAAGCTGATGGGCTACGGCCTTTCGGTACCTCAGGTTTTGACCGCACTCGGCAACGCCAATATCAATGTCGGCGGCCAGACGGTCAATTTCGGTGAGCAATCCGCCGTCGTACGCGGCGTCGGTCTCATCCACTCGGCCGAGGAGATCCGCCGTACCCTCATCACGAACAACCAGGGCGCTCCCGTGATGATCGGTGACGTGGCCAAGGTGAGCATCGGCAACCTGCCGCGGCTCGGCATCGCGGGGTACAACGATGTGGACGACATCGTTCAGGGCATCGTCCTGATGCGGCGGGGCGCAGAGAGCGTCCCGACCATCAAACGCGTCGAAGCCGAAGTGGACAAAATCAATGGCAGCGGAATCCTGCCGCCCGGCGTCAGCATCCAGCGCATCTACGACCGCAGCGACTTGATCCACGTCACCACTCACACGGTGCTGCACAACATGGTCGCCGGCATCGCGCTCATTTTTTTCCTGCAATGGGCATTTCTCGGCAACATTCGCAGCGCCATCATCGTGGCAACGACCATCCCGTTCGCGCTGTCCTTCGCGATCGGGCTCATGGTCCTGCGCGGCGAGTCCGCCAATCTGTTGTCCGTGGGCGCGATCGATTTCGGGTTGGTCGTCGATGCCACCGTCATCATGGTGGAAAACATATTCAGACATTTGGCCGAGGCGTCTGCGCATCGAGGAACCGGGCCCAGCCCCTTGCACCGCATGCGGGCCCCCAGCGGTTTCCGCGGCAAGATGAATACGGTATCGGTGGCCGCGGCCGAGGTCAGCCAGTCGATCTTCTTTGCGGCAGCCATCATCATCGCCGGCTTCGTTCCGCTGTTCACGCTCTCCGGCATCGAAGGCCATATTTTCGGACCGATGGCGAAAACGTACGCGTATGCCATCGCCGGCGGCTTGATCGCTACCTTCACGATCGCACCGGCATTGAGCCTGTTGCTGTTTCCGCAGGAACTGGAGGAGAGGGAAACGCCCGTGGTCCGCGGCCTGCGCCGGATTTACGTACCCACGCTCGAATTCGTGCTCGCCAACCGCATCATCACTTTCACGGGCGTCGCGCTGCTGGCGCTGCTGGCCGTCGTGGCCGTACGCTCCCTGGGACTCGAATTCCTGCCGAAGCTGGAAGAAGGCAATCTCTGGATCCGCGCAACCTTTCCGCAATCCGTCTCGCTGGAAGACAGCGACTCATACGTCAATCGAATGCGTGTGCTGATGACCAAGTACCCCGAGGTACAGTCCGTGGTGTCGCAGCACGGCAGGCCCGATGACGGCACCGACGCCACCGGTTTTTTCAATGCAGAGTTCTTCGTGCCGCTCAAGCCCGCCGATACATGGCCCGCCGGCATCACCAAGGAAAAGCTGACCCAGGACATGACCGACGCTCTGGGGCAGCAATTCCCCGGCGTCGATTTCAATTTCTCGCAGTACATCCAAGACAACGTCGAAGAGGCGGCGTCCGGCGTGAAGGGCGAGAATTCCGTCAAGATCTACGGCAACGATTTGGACACATTGGAGAAGACCGCGAACAGCATAGCGGCCGCGCTGGCCAAAATCCCCGGTATCACCGATCTGGCCGTGCTCCGTTCGCTCGGACAGCCGACGATCCGCATCGACGTCGATAGGATCCGAGCGGCACGTTATGGCTTGGCCCCGGGCGACGTCAACGCCGTGGTCCAGGCTGCCATCGGGGGACAAAGCGCGGGCGACCTGTACGAAGGCACCAGCGATCGGCACTTTGCGATGATGGTGCGCCTGGGCCTGCCGTACCGTCAGAATCTCGAGGCGATCCGGCACATCCCTGTGGCGGTGACGGCGAGTTCGGGCAGTGGTCTCATTCAGGTGCCGCTGGCCGACGTGGCCGATATACGCCTGGTCTCCGGTGCCGCGTTCATCTATCGCGAGCAGCAGCAACGCTACGTTCCGATCAAGTTCAGCGTGCGCGGCCGCGATCTCGGCAGTGCGGTACTCGAGGCGCAGCGTGCCGTGGACTCCCAGGTTGTACTGCCGGGCGGCTATCATCTGGAGTGGGTGGGCGAGTTCGGCAACCTGCAGGACGCGATTGCACGCCTGAGTATCGCGGTGCCGCTGTCGATCGCGCTGATCGTCTTGTTGTTGTATTTGAATTTCGGCAGCTTGCGCGATGCATTATTGGCGGCCAGCGTCATCCCGATGGCGATGCTGGGCGGCATCTTCGCCTTGTGGGCGACCGGCACGGCATTCAGCGTGTCATCGGCCATCGGGTTCGTAGCTTTGTTCGGCATTGCGGCGATGGATGGAATCCTCGTGTTGTCGTACTACCATCTGAGCTTGGATCTGGGACACGACCGTTCGACGGCGATGCTGGAAACCTGCCGCACGCAGCTGCGGCCGGTGATCATGACTTGTACCGTCGCCTGCGTCGGCCTGATACCTGCCGCGGTTTCGACCGGCATCGGCTCGCAGGTACAGAAGCCGCTGGCGCTGGTGGTTGTCGGCGGCATGCTGCTCGCGCCGGTCTTGATACTCCTGGTACTGCCGGTGCTCATTCTGAAGTTCTCGAGGGCCCAGGAAATGCCGCCGGAGCCGGGCCGCGACGCGGCGACAGGCGACCGTCCCGATGGCGGCCCCGCCGACCCTACCCCGGAAGCCGGCGGATGAGGCGGCTCCCTCCTCGACGTACCATTCCGGGACGCCCGGCGACTCTGCGGACCGGTACCATAGTCGCGCTCGGCGCAACGCTCGCGGCATGCGTGGGACCGAATTTCCACCGGCCTGCGGCGCCCGCCGTCGATCGCTATACCGTCGAACCCCTCGCGGCCGCAACGGCGACGGTGCCCGGTGCGGGCACGGCCGGCGCCGCCCAACGCTTCTTGGAGCAACAAGCCGTGCCCGGAAACTGGTGGACGCTGTTCGGTTCCGAAGAACTCAATGGCCTGGTAGCCGAGGCGCTACGGGCCAATCCCGATGTCGCATCGGCGCAGGCGGCACTGCGCCAAGCGAGGGAAAACACCGCCGCGCAGCGCGGGTCGTATTTTCCCACGGTCCAGGGTACGTTCGACGCGAGCCGAAATCGCGACGCCACCGGCGTGGTACAGCCCACGTTGCAGTCCGGATCACCGGTCTACAGTCTGTTCACGCCCCAGGTCACGATCTCGTATGTACCCGATGTGTTCGGGGCGAATCGCCGCGCCGTGGAGTCGCTGGCAGCGCAAGCCGAGGCGAGCGGCTTCCAGCTGCAGGCCACCTACCTGACGTTGACGGCAAACGTCGTGTCGGGGGCGATCCAAGAGGCCGGTCTGCGGGCTCAGATCGCGGGCACGGAGCGGGTGATCGCGCTCGAGCGGGAATCTTTGGCGGTTCTGCGGCGCGAACTCGAACTGGGCGCAATCGCCGAGATGGACGTGTATGCGCAGGACGCGGCGCTTGCACAGCTGGAGGCCACGCTGCCGCCGTTGAACAAGCAATGGCACCAAGCCCGCGATCAACTGGCGGCGCTCACCGGGCATCTGCCAGCCGACTTCAAGCCGGTGCAAATCGACCTGGACCGGCTGGTGCTGCCGGTGGACTTGCCGCTGAGCGTGCCGTCGCAATTGGTGGAGCGGCGTCCGGACGTGCGCGCGGCCGAGGCTCAGCTGCACGCAGCGACGGCCCAAGTGGGCGTGGCCATGGCCAATATGCTGCCGCAAATAACCATCACCGGCGACCTCGGCAGCACGGCGACGCTGCTGTCCGATTTGTTCAAGCCGGGCACGGGCTTCTGGAGCATTGGCGGCCAAGCTTCGCAGACTCTGTTTTCCGGCGGTACCCTCCTCCATCGCAAACGCGCCGCGGAGGCGGCCCTCGACCAGGCGGGCGCCCAGTACCGCTCCGCGGTATTGACCGCCTTTCAAAATGTGGCGGACGCCCTGCATGCGCTCGATTCCGATGCCGACGCGCTGAATGCCGCGAGCCGCGCCGAGCAAGCCGCGCAAAAGAGCTTGGGCGTCGCACGTCATCAATTGCAGCTCGGCTCGGTGAGTTACCTGGCGCTCGTGAATTCCGAACAAACCTACAACCAAGCCGTGGTATCGCTGGCCCAAGCGCGCGCCAACCGCTATGCCGATACCGCGGCCCTTTTCCAGGCGCTGGGCGGGTCGATCGAGCCCCTTGCCGCGCCGTAGCCATTGCCACGGTGGCTTAATGGTCACGCTACGCACTTATACGTCAAACGATGCACCTGCGGAAGACGTCGCGCGGCCGCCGGAAAACTGGATTTGCCACCCGGCTCGGGCACACTAGGCAACCTTTTTCCCTTACGTCCCGGAGCAACTCGCCATGTGCGGAATCGTGGGTGTGGTCGCGGAACGCAATGCCGTTCCCATCCTGATGGAGGGGCTGCGTCGCCTCGAATATCGCGGCTACGATTCGGCCGGCCTGGCCGTGCTGACGGCCGGACACCGGCTGGCCCGGATGCGCACCGTGGGCAAAGTCCACGCCCTGCAGGCCGCCCTCGACGCCGACCCCATCGATGGTCATGTCGGCATCGCCCATACGCGTTGGGCCACCCACGGCGTTCCCACCACACGCAATGCGCATCCCCACCTTTCGCGGGATGGGATTGCCATCGTGCACAACGGCATCATCGAGAACCATGAGGCGTTGCGCGCCGGCCTCATCGAATTGGGCTATAGCTTCGATTCGGAAACCGACACGGAGGTCATTGCACACCGCATTCATCACCATCTCGCGGGCTCCGCGGACCTGTACGAGGCCGTGCGCAAAACCGTGGGCGAACTGGCGGGTGCGTATGCCCTGGCTGTGATATCGCAAAACGATCCGGACTGTGTGGTCATCGCGCGCGAAGGGTGTCCGGTGGTCATCGGACTCGGCATCGACGAGAACTTCGTTGCTTCGGACGTGGCGGCGCTGCTGCCGGTCACCCGGCGGTTCATGTTCCTGGAGGAAGGCGACGTTGCCGAGGTCCGCCGCAAATCCATCAAAATCGTAGGTGCCGACGGCTTGCCGGCGCAGCGAGCCGTGCGCGAGAGCGAGCTGCCCGCCGATGCCGTGGAGCGCGGTCAATATCGGCACTTCATGCTCAAGGAAATACACGAGCAACCCCGCGCCATCGCTCAGACCCTCGAGGAACGCGTGGCGGGTGCCAGATTGCTCGACGCGGCATTCGGCCCGACCGCGCAACAGGTATTCAAGCGAGTCAAGGCGGTCCATATAGCGGCTTGCGGTACCAGCTACCATGCCGGCCTGGTGGCGAGCTATTTCATCGAACAGATCTGCCGTCTTCCGGCGCGGGTCGAGATCGCGAGCGAATATCGCTATCGCGATCCGGTGGTGACGCCCGACACGCTTTTCGTCACCCTATCCCAATCCGGCGAGACGGCGGACACCCTCGCCGCGCTGCGCAAAGCCAAACAGGCAGAGTATCTGTCGACGCTCACTATCTGCAATGTCGCCGAGAGCTCCATGGTCCGGGAATCGGAATTGGTGCTGCTCACCCGCGCGGGCCCCGAAATCGGAGTTGCTTCGACCAAGGCATTCACCACCCAATTGACTGCCCTCGGCATGCTGGTCGTCGCCCTTGCGAAGCATGGCGTGCTCGATGCCGCGGCGGAGCGCGAACTGGTGTTCCAGTTGCTGCAATTGCCCGGCCTGGTCGAAAAGACATTGAAACTCGATGAGAGGATTCGAGCGCTCGCCGAAACCTTCGCCGACAAACATCATGCGTTGTTTCTCGGGCGCGGACCGCTGCACGCCATCGCCATGGAAGGAGCATTGAAGCTCAAGGAGATTTCTTATATCCATGCCGAAGCGTACGCTGCGGCGGAACTCAAGCATGGCCCGCTCGCGCTCGTCGACGAGGACATGCCGGTGGTGGCGGTCGCACCCAACAACGAACTGCTGGAAAAGCTCAAGTCCAACTTGCACGAAGTGCGAGCCCGCGGCGGCAAGCTATTCGTCTTCGCCGATCCGGAGACGGGCATGGAAAGCAGCGACGGAGTCACCGTCATTCGCATGCCGGTCAAGGTGAGCGCCATGCAAGCGCCGATCATATTCGCGCTGCCGCTGCAGCTGCTCGCCTACCACGTCGCGGTACTCAAGGGCACGGACGTCGATCAGCCGCGGAATCTCGCCAAGAGTTTGACGGTGGAGTGAGGTCGGCGGATCGGGCGACAGTCAGCTGAAGAAGAGGGCTTTCAGCGGTAGAGTGGCTGCCCCTGTCACGCTCGCATCGCCCGAGGCTTCGGCGCACACGATGGATGGCATCGGGCGCGGACGCATGCGGCGGGGAGGATTCTGGAACACCAGCCGTGGGATCAACTGCTCCCCCAGCGCTTTGGGAAGGCGGCCGCCGAGTACGATTGCGTCTGGATCCGAGATGGCCGAGATGGCCGAGACAACGAGGCTGATCGCTCGTGCCGCCTCATGGAGCCATTGCTCGACACCGGGGGCGCTGAGTTGGAAGTGCTCGACCATGTCGGTCAGTGAGGCATACCGTCGGCCGCCTTCCGCCATCAGTGACCGCAGCCGTTCGAGAGTAGGTGACACCCAGTCGGCTGGCAGGACGGATGCGAACTCGCCGGCGTTTCCGTGGGCGCCTCGAAACGGTTGGCCGTCCGCGATCAAGCCGCCGCCGAAGCCAGCGGCGAAATAGAGATAGGCGAACGAATTGGCCCATCGGCCGGCTCCGTTCATCTGTTCTCCCACCGCCGCCGCGTTGCCATCATTGTCGACCCAGATGGGTAGGCCGAGTGCCCGGCCGAAAAGCTCGGAAATGTCGATGAGAGCCCAGTCATCCAGGCCCCGTGGCGGGTTGACCTGCGATCCCTCGCCAATAAAGTACCCAGTGATGGCGACCCCGGCTCCGAGGAGGCGGCCTCGATCCAGGTTGAGTTGGTTACAGCAGTGTGAAACCCACGTGATGACCGCCTCGAGAACCGTTGGACGACTCATGTCGTCGGGTCGGATGACATCGATCCGCAGGGCCTCACCGGCGAAATTCATGAGCATCACGGATACTGCGTCCGTCATCAGGGAAATTCCGACGGTGTAGAGGGCATCCGCTTTGAGATGAACCGACAAGGCGGCCGGTCCCTTGCCCGCGGACGGCAGAGGCTCGCCAAACTCACACAATCCTCGCGCCACCAGACCCCCGACAATTCGCGAGATGGACTGATCGGTGAGTCCCGTGCGGCGCGCCATTTCGGCCCGGCCAAGATTTGTTCGACGACGGGCGAGGTCCAGTATCGAGCGCTCGTTCGCGCTGGCTGCGACGATATTTGTGCGCCGTAAGAACGTGCTGGAGAGGCTAGTCCATCCCGCCCGGGGCTCCGTTTCGTCTTCTCTCATACTTACTCACGCTGAGTTTAGATGGCCGCCGTATCGTATGTGACTTGGGCCGCCATAGTACGTGCCAGAAAGTCTGGACGCCTCACGCTGGTTTCCAAGCCGACGAACGGCGTAATTTCGACGCCGTGAGCCTTTGCCTGAGCGAATTCACGGCTTTGAGTTGACGTGTCGCTCAAATTTAGCACGGCTGTAATAATTCTCTCACTAAGAGTGAATATATTTCCGGGATCTTTTTCAAGGAAGCCCGAAATGTACTCGCCTGCCAAAATTGCCGCGCCGTTGCTTGCCTCGATCGCGTTGATGCCTTTGACGGGGGCCGGGGCGCAGGACACGGCTACCCGGCCGGTGACCCAATCGTCCGAGTCAGCGGGAACGATGAGCGAAGTGCTCGTTACCGGTCATACGCTCGCCGAGCAGCGGAGCGTCCAAGTAAAAAAAGACTCCGCTCTCATTTCGGACAATCTCTCTGCTGACGAAGCCGGCTCTCTTCCCGACTTCGGTCTGGGCCAAGCGTTGAAGCGCTTACCCGGCATCTCCATGGTCATCAACAACGGCCGCGGCGAAGAGCAGTACATGACAATCCGCGGCCTGAGCCCGGACTACAACTCGACGACCCTCGATGGCATTCCCATACCCTCGACCGAACTCGGAAGCTCGAGTGCCTCGACAAGTACAGCCTCCGGGCGCACGACCTCGTACGATGTTTTGCCCACCGCGATCGCGAAGACTGTGAATGTATTCAAGTCCTGGGAAGCAAACTTGCCGAGCGATGCCATCGGCGGAGTAACCAATATCGTCACGCGCTCCGCCTTCGACGCCCCTGGGGGCTTTCTCGCGGGCGCTGCTCGCTATGCGTATTGGGAGGACGAGCCGCGCTGGCATGCCCATTTGCCGTCTGGGGAAGTGCAATTCACCGCAAGCGACGTGTTCGGGTCGGACCAGCAATTCGGCGCTCTGTTGTCCGGGACCTACTACAGAAGGTCCTCCTCATCCTGGGACACTGTCTCGAATGGAACGCAGGGCTTCTATCCCTACACGGGCGGCGTACAAACGCTGTCGGCCACGACCTTGACACCCTCGACCGATGTCAAGGGAGCCGGCCTCACCAACGTGCCTGGCCAGACGGGCTGGCTGAACTATGACGACATGCGAACCCGTGAATCGGTCTTTGCCAAGTTGGAATACCGAGGCGACGATTTGAAGTTGCATTTGACAGGCGGCTACTTCGATCACCTGCTCAACGAGGATCGCAACAGCCAGTACCTTGATGCCAGCGGCAAGGCGACCTTCACGACTGCAACGACTGGCAGCTTCGCCACCGGCACCGCCTCCGAGGGATACGACCACTACGATCTCGACCGGCGCATCACTTTTGGCGAGTTCGGCGGCGAGTATGACCTTCACCATGGCTGGATGCTCGATGCAGCCGCCAACCTGTCGAGAGGCCGCTATAACCAATCCAGCATCGACGACGCCTTCAGCTACAAGGCCGCGGCCAGTTCCTTGGCATTCAACTACATAACCAGTACGACGGGTCCAGCGGTGTTCAAGCCGTTGAACGACGCCAATTACCTCAACCCAGCCAACTACAACCTGTCCTATCATCAGATCGCCGACAACGGCGGCTCGACGCGGACCCCGATATTCAAGATCGATGCCTCATGGAACGAGGAGTCGGGAGCGACCGGCCCCGGAGTCCGCCTGGGCCTGTTCGACCGTAATCCGACCAACAGAGGCAGCGCCACCCAAACGCGTTATGACGCGCCCGCTGCAGTGACGATGGCGTCATTGGGCTCCGACACCCTTTATCTGACGCCCTACAACGGCGGCGGACAGCAGGTCCTGATCTCCTCGCCCGGTGACATCGCCGGCTTTTTCGCCGCCAACCAAGGCCGCTTCAAGCTCGACGCAGGCAATCTTTCCGCGAGCACCATCGGCAACTACGAGCTGAAAGAGGACGTGGCCGCCGGCTACGGCATCTTGGATTACCGGGCGCCGCGCTATTACCTCTCTGCGGGTATTCGCTATGAATTGACGGACGTGACTGTGCAAAACCATCTGCCGAGCTCGTTCACATCCAGCTCGACGGCCACTTCATTCACCGAGGCGACGACCAAGAACGATTATGGTCGTTGGTTGCCGGCGCTGAATGCGAGCTATGACCTCGCGTCCGATCTGAAAGCGCGCCTCGGGGTAAGCCGCGACCTGGCCCGTCCGGACTACTCCCAGTTGGCGCAAAACACCTCCGTCACGGTGGCCACCCTCGCCACGGCCACGACCACCGGCGTCGCGTCCCAGACGATTTCCAACCCGAAGCTGATTCCGCGAGAATCAGCCAACTACGATCTGTCTTTGGAGTGGTATCCGACCTCGACGATGCTGCTGTCGCTTGCTCTGTTCGACAAGCAGATCTCCCATGAGATCGTCACCGTGAGCAATCAACAGATAGGCGTCACGGAGCTCGGCGAGGCTGGTGTTTATACAGTCACGACCACGCAATCACAAAACACCGATCGTGCCGGTGTGCAAGGTGTAGAGCTGGGTCTGGTCATGCCGCACCTGATTATGCTCCCGGCGCCACTGAGTTATTTCGGTCTGGCTGCCAATACTTCATACAACAACTACGATGCGTCGCATGTCCGCATGACTGACGGATCGATGCGCCATCTGCCCGGCCTCATCAGCTCGGCCAGGAGCATCGACAATGCCTCATTGCTGTTCGATGCATATCCGTGGGACGGCAGCCTCGCGTTCAACCATACCAGCAAAATGCCCTATTCGTTCAGTGCCACCAACTCCGCCCTGGACGTGTGGTACGGAGCGTCCAACAGACTGGACGGCCAGTTGCGCTATCACGTGTCGAAGGGCTTCTCCGCCGTGATACAGGTACAGAATATAACCAACGATACGCCCACGCGCCGGACCGGGCCGAATGTCAACATCTACAGCGAGACGCTCGAAAACGGTCGTGCGTATTTCGTCGGCTTCGATTTCCAACTGTAATGGATTCGAAGCGCAAAGCTCATCCGGCTGGCCCCGTGAGCCTGGGACGCCGCCAGTTGCTGGCGGGGAGTTTTGGATTGGCGCTGCGGCCAGGCGCGGGGAGATCACAGACATCCCTTGGCGAGAAGCAGCCGCACGGCGTCGGTGGCAAATTCTATCCGACCGGACAGGTGCGCGAGTGGCCGGGTAACACCATCATCTGTCCCGTCGAGCCCGAGACGGATCTGCACCGGGTGTTGAAGTCGGTCCAAGAGGCCGCGATGACCCAACCGGTCATGCGCGCATTCACCCTCATGCCCACATCCAGCCTGCACATGACGTTGTTCGCGGGCGTCGACCTGGAACATCGGTTCGCGCCGTATTGGCCGGCTTCCTTGCCGGTCGATACACCCTTGCCCGTCGTGAATGAATGGTGCGAGGAGAGACTGCGAAATTTCCACACCGGTGGGGGGCGCTTTCGCATGCGTGTCGACGCCGGCTTCATTGCGCCCCGGATCGCCGATTTCACCCTAAGGCTGGGTCCTGCGGACTCGACAGAGGGGGCCCATCTGCGGGATTTGCGCAACCGTCTGTCCTCGCTCCTCGAGATCGGCTCGCCCGGGCACGATCGCTATCGGTTTCACATCACCCTGGGCTATCTCATCCACGGGCTCAACCCGGAGGAATCCAAGCAGATGCGGCCGCTGTTCAGCCGGTGGCTCCGGGAGATCGATGCGGCACTTCCGGAGTTCGCCGTGGGGCCGCCGCGGTTCTGCACTTTCAGGGACATGTTTGCCTTTACACCCGCCTTGACGCTCAAGGATTGACGTATGAAGGTTTGGTCGACGCGGGGCACGCCTGTTCGTGGCAGTTTGGAATTTGAGCGGCTCTTCTTGGGCGCGTACGGTCTCGCCCACTACGGCAAGAGCTTGATCTGGTACTCGAGCGAGCTGCTGTTTGCTTTCTTCTTGACCGAAACCTGCGGGCTGCCCTCCCGACTGATGGGGCATGCGCTAGCGCTGTCCCTCGTCGTGAGTGGCCTCGCGGATCTTCTCGTCGGGCGTGTGCTGGGCCCACGCGTTCGATCTGTCACGACGGCGGCCTCCTTCCAGCTTGCGGGCGCTGTTGCCACGGGGGCAACGCTACTCCTCTTTTCCGTCACCGGCTTCATGCTCCCGGTCGTGCGTTTCAGTTTCGCACTGCTGACGGGACTGACGTTTCGCGTGGCTTACGCTCTCTACGACACTCCGCAAAATGCGATGTTGAGTCTTGCGTCTACCGAGGAGCGCAGCCGCACGCGATTGTCGTCGATCCGGTTCGTTTTCTCCGGACTCGCCACGCTGTCCATCGCGGCCGTAGCAGTGCCGCTGCTGAACGGCGACGCCAAGAACCATACTGCGAACTTTACGCTGTTCAGCGGCGGACTCCTCGCCATGGGGATCGTGAGTTCCGTACTCGTGCTCGCCATCTCGAGATCGAGACGGGAACTCGGGCGCGAAAGTGAGCCCGCCCCGCCGGATTTCTGCACGGACGAAAAGGCGTTCGCGGCCGGCGGGTTGACGCTGATCCTGGCGATAGGATTTGTCGTGTCCGCCGCGACCCTGGTGTTCACGAAGCTCGAGCCCTACTTCGTCGCCTATGTGCTGCAATCCCAGTTCGCCCGCGGCAGCGTCATGATTTCCATCGCAGTCGGCGGCATTGCCGGCCAACCATTGTGGGCGTGGTTGGCGACCCGATGGTCGCTGCCGCCGGCATTTCGCATCTCGGCTTTGGTCATGACGCTCGGTGCCACCGCTTTTCTCGGCCTCGGCGGTCAAGGCGTGGGTGCCGCCGCGCTCGCCGGCTTCGTCTACGGAGTCGGTTCCAATGGATTGGGCATGCTCATCTGGGTGGCACTCGCCAACTTCGCCGCCCCCCACGGATCTGGTGGGCGAGCGCATTCGACGACGATGGTATTTGGTCTATTCACGTTCGTCCTGAAGTCGGGCTCGGCGGTCGCAGTGGAATTCGTCGCAGAGGTTCTCGCCGGAATCGACACCGCAGCGGCGACATCCTGGAGCCTCGTTGGACCCATGGGGGTGATGCCGCTGCTCGGGGGGTTGATCTGTCTGTTTGCCGCGTCGTACTTGCCGGACGCCCGCGAGAGCGGCAGTGCAGCTTGAGTAAGGTCGGAAAGAGTGTTCGTACGTTTCAATGGGGAAGACCTTTTAATACTTCGGTCATGGTGACTACCTAGACTGGGGACACGCCAATTGGGGTTGGCCATCGACCCCGGAACCGCGCCTACGTGCCGGTGCTTTTTTAATCATCACTCTGAGGATAATTCTGTGAATCCGATTCCTGTTAAATGTCGAATGGCGCTTCGAGCGCTGATTGTCAGCCTGCCTTTTGTGATCGCCGCGCAAGATGTTCATGCCTCCTGCTATTTCACGACCCCGCAGTTGCTGCATAAATTGTTTCACGACCCCTCTGAAGGAAACCCATGGGTCACGGTTATCGCTCATCGTGGCTTATGGGGACAATATAACCCCCAATATCACGACATACCGGAGAATTCGAACGGAGCAATTGCCGCCGCAAGCGACTGGTGCGAGGATGCGATGGAACTCGACGTAAAAATGACAAATGACAACGTCGCCGTCGTCATGCACGATTTCAACCTGGGCCGTACCACGAACGTTTGGCAAACCAAGAGGGGGGGCGCAGCTAAATTCGATCCCGGGGTATCAGAAACAGGCTTGCGGGCGACCGGTTACAACCCACTCGTGAGCAGCCTGCATTCTTCCGTCGTTACTAACCTGAGGCTGCTGACTCCTGATCGATCGAGCGTCTCAGGGTGGTATGTTCCGACCATATACGGCGCTCTGCAGCAATGGCGACGCCGCACCAATGTGGTGCCAATTATTTTTGACGTTAAATCGGCAGCGGCAGCACGGGCTGTAAATAGCGATGCAAGGAGGGCCTTGCAGCAGCCAGGACTGGTGATGGCCATGAAGGTAAATGCTTCCCTATACAAGAGTCGCGCTGCATTTCAGGCAGACGTTCCCGACATGGAAGGCATTCCTGTGTTTGTAACCAACAATGTCGGCAAGATCGACATCGCCCAAGTTCGCGATGCTTGGGCCCGCGGCGACAACACCGTGGCAATCGAGGCCAACGTCAAGGTCCACAATGGCTACCTGTCAGGCGATCTACTGGATTGGTCACACCGCCGGAAGTCGCCGGTCGGGGTATTCAATGCACTGCCTGACTATCCGGGCGGACGAGGCCGTTTCTACAACGCAGACGGCACCTGCTGCTACACGCTCAGGGACAAATTTGTGAAAGGCGAGAACGATGATCAGCGCGGTGATTGGAACTACATCAATGATATGAACTTCAGTTTCGTGACTACCGACGATCCAGACGGGTTGGTGACTTTTCTGACCAGCAAAGGTAAGCGGAGACCGTAGGCGCGATTCTGCCATGGTGAATGTCTTCGTATGTTGGTTACCCAAGGCTTGAGTTTTCGAGCAGATGCGATGTGGAGCGAGCACGTGAAACGTAATTGTCGATGGATATTGGCAACAGCAGTTGTAGTGTTTACTCGCGGAAGCTTTGCCCAAGAGGCGGCGGCGCAACCGATTGAAGTGTCCACGGTTCTAAGCATCGGTGACCGGGCGTGGACTTCACAGACCTTTGCCTGGTTGCTGGAGGCGGGCGGAGCGTCAGGCGCAAAGGACCCGGCGCTCCTTCACACCTTCGTCAACGCGATGGCAAAAAATCGCGCCTTGGCAAAGCAGGCGGAACAGGATGGTGTGGACGCCGATCCGCGTGTCATGAATCGGCTGGCAGTGGCGCGGGACAGGATATTGGCTGAGGAGGAAGCCTCCCGGTTGCGCCGGCTGGCACCGGTCGATGCGCTCACCGTTCGCGCCAGGTTCGACGCTGAGCCTCACGCCTATGACGAGCTGCGGCTGAGTCAGATCCTCGTAAGGGTCAATGGGAACTCTCAGACATTCTCGTCAGGTAAAAGGCGCACTGCCAAGCAGGCACTTGCCCGCGCACGATCCATCAGGCAACAGCTGCAGCGGGGGGCAGATTTCGCCTCGCTCGCGCGCAAGTTTTCCGATGATGAGAGCAGCCGGGACAGCGGCGGTGAGCTTCCCACGATCTTTCAGCAGGATCTCAGGGACGATCTGGCGGCGAATGTGCTTGCGCTGACGCCAGGCGAAGTGGGACCACCGGTGCTCGGTTCGGATGGCTATCACCTGATCCGCTTGGAGGAAAAAAGCACGGCGACCTTCGAGGGCAGCCGCCGACTCTTGGAATTCAACTTGCGTGAGGCTTGGGCCGAACAGCGGCTGAAGCAGCTCTCGAATTCGATGCCGGTTTCTTTCAATATGGATGGGTGGCTGGCCGAACGAGACCGGCTCGCCGGCGGAAAGTGAAAGCACTGCCTGTCGTTCCAGCAAAGAAATCGTGCTCGACATGGCAAGCCGGAGCCTTCAGTGCCGGTGCGCTAGCGCTGGCTGTGGCGATAGTTCTTGGCACAACGCCGCCGCGTCGCATGCTACCGACGGCTGTCGACCGCCCCGCATGCCCCGCACCTACTTGTGATCGTCCGGATGCAAAGCAGAACCGCCACGATAGTCCGGCGCGCATTCTCGAAATTCCAGAGCACAGGAGCAAACTGCAGGTTTCCTCGGACGTGCCAGACTCCGCGGCGGCCACCTATGAAAAGGCGTTGACGTATGTGGACTGCGAGACTCTCGCGCAGAGCGACCGTGATGGAACCGCGGACCAAGCCGACGAGCGCTACGAGATAGATCCTTCGGGGTCCTTCGCGGCGCAAATCGAGTACAAAGAGCAGGCGCGGCGTGACGCCTGTCGAGGTGTCGGACCAGCCGAGTACCGGCAGGTCGACGCCCTGATGCGCGATGCCGCCCAACGCGGAAGCCGGGACGCGAAGTTTTACCTTTTGAGTCAAGATGTCTTGACTCAAAGCGTTGGCAGCGCTGGAGCGAACGAAGGGGGGAACAACGTTCACAGCGAGGGGTTAACTACCGCCTTGGCCGAAATTGAGGCGATGGCGCTGAACGGCCATCACGACGCAATGCTCATGATAGCCTCGCAGCTTCTCGTCGCAGGCCCCTTGGGACCGGCCGATCCGGTGGGCGCAGCCACTTGGAATCTCGCCGCTTTCCAGCTCGATGTTGGACGGGTACTGACAGAAGACGATCTCCAGGAGAGCGGCTTGTTATTGTCTCTGACTGATGAGCAGGCGCGCCAAGCACTTCGGAATGCGGCCGCTTTGCTTGAATCGTGTTGCGATTCGCCAGATGCATGACGATCGCCGTGCCCCGGCGGGCTAACCTATTGGCGTACTGCCGGGCCGAGGCGCCCAGGTACTCGAATCCAGAGCCTTCAACCGACAATCGTTTCATATATCGTTTCTATTTTCCGACTAACTATTATATAATCTGTTGATTCCGCTAGAAGTTATCATATAAATCGTTTCATGATAAGTCTCCACGATCGCCTCGTGCGGACGCTGCGCACCCGCCCGAACGTTTCCGCGGGGGAGTTGCTCGCTGCCCTCGGCGTCAGCCGCGCCACGCTCATGCGCGCCGTTCATGCGGCCGGCCCGGCCGTTTTGACCATCGGGCGAGCGCGACGCACTTCGTATGCGGCACGGCGGCTCCTGCGGGGCAGCGCCGCTTCTCTGCCCGTATTCCAGGTGGACGAACACGGCGGCTCGGAAGAAGTCGGGCAGCTGAATCTAGCGCACCCGCACGGTAGCGTTTTCGAGTTCAGTTCCCGGTCGCCTTGGCCGCTCGATAATTCCATGCGAGATGGCTGGTTCGACGGCCTCCCCTATTTCCTGCAGGATCTGCGGCCCGACGGCTTTCTCGGACGTCAGTTTGCCCGTGCGCACGCACCGTTGCTCCAATTGAGCGACGACCCGCGCAATTGGTCCGATGACGACGCTCTGTACGCCGTCTCGCTGCTCGCTCCGGACCAAAGCGGCAACTTCATAGTCGGTGAGGCTGCTTATCGTTTGTGGCTGGACCAGATTCAGCAACCTCCCGAATGCCTGAGCAGCGGGCAGCTGCCAAAGACCTACACCGAACGCGCGCAACGCGCCATGCAGTACGGACTCGCCGGCTCGTCGGCTGCCGGCGAATTTCCGAAGTTTACGGCGCTGCGCGCTCTGAACGATGCGCCCACTCATGTCCTCGTCAAGTTCTCCGGTTCCGACAAATCCGCAGGTACGCAACGCTGGTCGGACCTTCTAATCTGTGAACACCTCGCGGCCCGAGTCATCGCGACCGTCCAGGGACTGTCCTCGGCGCAAACCCGCGTGCTGCAAGCGAGCAATCGCACCTTCCTCGAATCGGTCCGTTTTGACCGCCATGGAGTTCACGGCCGTTCTGCCTTGTGCTCTTGGGCCGCCTTCAATTGCGCTTGGTTCGGGCTTGCCGGTCGGCCTTGGACCGAAGGGGGTGCAAGGCTGCTCGAACGTGGCCTCATCGATCGTGACACCTCCAACGCCATCGCGCGGCTTTGGCACTTCGGTCAACTTATCGGTAACAGCGACATGCATGACGGCAATCTTTCATTCCGACCCCGGGTTTCAGCCTCCGGACCGGCACTCGACTCGGCTCCGGTGTACGACATGTTGCCCATGCTGTACGCGCCGCAGCGAGGCGTCGAGCTCGCGCCCGTGACTTTCGCTCCGCGGCTACCTCTTCCGGCTGAACGTGAGGCCTGGCAACAAGCCGCGTCTGCTGCACGCCAATTCTGGGCCGAGGCTGCTGACGACGCGCGCATCAGCGGGGAGTTCAGGGCGACCTGCAATCAGAATCTACATATCGTCGGCAAGACCATGGGTCTCCTGGGCAGAAGCGCTTTGCCCATGGCGCAAGGACTTGATCAATGACGACCACCGCGACGGTGTTCGGTCCCGCGTATTTTCGCAAGTTCTACTTGAAAGCCGCCACGCGGGTAACGACTCCCAACGAAATGCGGCTACGGGCACGGCTGATCGCGGCCATTCTCGCCCATGCCGGTATCCCGGTTCGCAGCATCCTGGATGCCGGTTGCGGGATCGGCTTGCTGCGCAAGCCCTTAGCCGAGGTGCTGCCTCGAGCTCGGTACGTGGGTTTGGAGGCAAGCGACTATCTCTGCAAGCGATACGGCTGGACCAAGGGTTCGGTGGTCGACTACGCGCCGCGCAAGCCCAGCGATCTGGCGGTGTGCTACGACGTGCTGCAATACTTGGATGATCGCGACGCGTCGCGTGCCATCGCGAATCTCGCGAAATTGTCGCGGGCGGCACTCTATATTTCCGCGCTGACCAGCGAAGATTGGCGTGAGAACTGCGACAAAGCCCGCACCGATCGCGCGGTGCACCTACGCCCGGGCGCTTGGTACCGCCGTCGCCTGAAGCGCAATTTCCGCTACCTCGGCTTTGGCGTATGGCTGCGCAAAGATGTAACCGCGATATTGTGGGACTTGGAACGAATCGGGTAACGGCGCCACGCCGGCAGGCGGAATGAGTGCGGCTACAGGTTCGCTTGCATCCAACTGACGAGCGCCGCATGCACCGGCTCGGCGGCGCCGTAGTCCGCGCGCGCATCGTTGACCAGCGATACCAGCACCAGCGTTTTACCCGCCGGTGTCGTCACATAGCCGGCCACCCCGCTGACGCCGTCGAGATGCCCCGTTTTCAATCGCACCGATCCGGCGGGTGAACTTTTCATCCGCGACCGCAAAGTCCCGTCGAGGCCGGCAAGCGGCAGCGATGCGAGGAATTCTGGAGCGTAGCGGCTGCGGTAGGCCGCGCTCAGGACGCTGGCCATCTGCATGACCGAGATATGGGTGGCCCGTGACAAGCCAGAACCGTTGTCTATGTTCATACCTTGCAGCGAGAGGCCGCGCTCGTGGCTCCATTCGTCAATGGCGGCCGCTCCCTTCTCGAGCGTTGCCGGAAGCCCGAAGCGGTCTTCTCCGAGAGTGAGCAGCAGATGGCGCGCCATCAGGTTGCTGCTGTATTTATTGGTGAGCCGGACGATCTCCCCCAAGCTGAGAGAGTCGAAGCTTAGGAACGCTTGGGCGTCTGCCGGAACGGCCTCCACGCGCAGTTTGCCGCCGAACTCGCCGCCGAGTTCGCGCCATAGGGTCACGAAAGTGCCGAATGCGTAGTCGGCCGGCCGCAGCAGCACGCGTGAGATGCTGCGCTCGGCGCAACGTGGGCTCAGCGCGCCCGAGAAGATCACTCGGTCCCAACGTTCCGAGGCGACCTTGAAATCCACTCGACCGGCGGCGGCGCTGCAATGGCCGGACACGAGATCCACATGATTCTCGATCACCAGGTTGACGGGCGTGGGCGTCGCAACGATGTCGACCCGGTGCATGCTCGGGTTCGGCGCCATCCTGAATTCGACGGACTGGAAGTTGACCATCAGCGCGTCCGGCTGGACGTTGTAGGAACGGTTGGGCCGGCCGTCGAAGGCCCCGGGATCCTCGGCGGGGAGCGAGAAAGCCGTATTGTCGATGACGATATCGCCGCGGATGGTCTTCAGTCCCCTGTCGCGCAGCGTGCGCGCGAAGCTCCACCAGCGTTCGAGAGTCATGTAAGGGTCGCCGCCCCCCTGCAGGATCAGATCGCCGTCCAACACGCCATTGTCCAATTCACCGCGAATCAATGCCCGGGTGCGCCACACATAGGCGGGGCCGAGCAAGTCCAGACTCGCGAACGTGGTGAGCACTTTGATGGTCGATGCCGGGCTGCGCGGCGTATCGACATTCTGACCGGCGATGAGCCGAGCGGATTCGGGGTCGATGATGGCGAAGCTCACGGCGCCGTTCGGCAGGTGCTGTGCGGCGATTGTCTGGGCCACCGGCGGCGGCGCACCGCCCCATGCGACGGCGGCGGCCGCATTGGCACAGATCGTGAACACCAGGACGACACGCGCCGCTCGCTTCGACATCCCGCTAAAGTAGCACAGCATGGTTTAAGCGAGCGGCAGCACTACGCGCAGCCACGCACCGGATCGCCACCGCCAAAACAAGGTGATTCCCAGGCAGCATATGTAGGCAAGAGCGGCGAACCAGCCGCCGACCGCCCCCAACCCGAACTGCGGCAGCCAGTCCACCCAGCCCGCGCCCCGCTGGAACGACAGCATGTGCGCGAGCGGCACGAAAAGACCCCATGACAGCGCCAGTACCATGAGCGATGGAATTTGCACGTCGCCGGCGCCTCGCAAACACGCCCCTGCGCCCAAGCTCAGCCCGTCGAACAGCTGGTATGCAGCGGCAATCCACAATAGTTGGCAGCCGCGCGCCGCCACCGCCGCGGCGTGGCTGTCGGAGCCATTCGTGAACAGCGGCAACAGCCACGGCCCCGCGGCCGCGAGCAGCACGCCGCTCAGGCCCATGTAGAGCACCGCGATGGCGGTGATCCCGTCGCCCACTTTGGCCGCCCAATCGAGGGTTCGAGCCCCGATGGCCTGGCCCACCAGGGTGGTGCCCGCCATCGCGATGCCGATCGCCGGCATGTAGCAAAACGACGTCAGCATCATCACGATCTGCGTCGACGCGCCGTCGACGACGCCCAAGCGCACCTGCATCAGCTGGAACAATGCGAAGCCCATGATATCCGCGGCGTACAACACCCCCATGGGAAACCCCAACTCGAGCTGCCCCAGCAGCGCCCGCCACCTCAGGCGCACGGTCAAGTGCGAGCGAAAGCGCACCCGATTGGCCTTGCTCAAAAAAGCCGTCACCGCCAATGCGACGCCCAGCAGCTGCGCCACCCCCGTCGCCCACGCAGATCCTGCGACGCCGAGCGAGAGGTCGAACACGAACAGTTGATTCAGGATGGCGTTGGCCACGGCCACGACCACCGTGATTTTCAGCGTGACCATCGGCCGGCCTACACCGTTGAAGAATCCGAGCATCGACCAGAGCGCAATGCCGAGCGGCGCACCCAGCATGCGGGGGAACCAATATTCCAGCGCCAGCCGCAATGTGTCCGCGGCAATGCCGAAGGGCGAGAAGATCCAGGCGCCGGACGTGGCGAGTGCCGCAAACAGCGGCAGGGTGGCCAGTGATGCCCAAACGGCGGTCCATGTCGCCTGCGCGGCACGGGTAAAGCGGCGCCCGCCGTACGCCTGCGCCACCACGGTCTGTACCGCCAGACCGACGCCGCCGAATAGCAACACGAATACCAATACGGGCCAATAGACCGCCCCGATCGCGGCCGTTGCCGCGGGCGACAGCCGCCCGATGAACCAGGTATCGGTGGCGTTGAGCACCGCTTGGACGGCGCTGTTCAGCATGAAGGGAAACGCGAGTTTGGCTATCACGGCATAATCGAGCCGCGGGCGGCCGCTCGAGCTGAGCGCTTGTCCAGGGAGCAATTTGAGGGGTCTGTCCACGCGCGGTTCCGTCGGCCGAGCCGGCGAGGTTAACTTAAGTCACGCGAAGGATTGAAATTAATGCAGCGAAGGACGGTGACCGGTCCATTCACGACGCGCCATCTCGGTAGCGGCGTTTGGCAACTGAGCACGGGCGCTCCATCCGGCGGGCAGGATGCCAAACCCCGTGCGCAAGGCGCTCCGAGTGCAGATATTTTTCTGCGGGGCGCCGGCCCGCAGGCATCCGAAGCGCTGCAGGGACCGAGCATCGCCTCGCTCGCAATCGAATGGCATGACGGGGGCGTCGACGTGATGCTGACCGGAGCGAACGCGGTCCGCCACCTGACCGTTGCCGGCGCCACCATTCACGAACCGCAGGGGCGGCTCTATGAGAGCTTGCCGCTGGCAAGTTTCGATACCGCGGCGAAGCGGTTTTGGAGGCGGGTGTTCCGCTTGATGCGTCTCCCCGGAGGCCGTTTGCTCTTGAGGTTCATTGCGCGCCGCAACCGCGCCCCAGCTCACGCCGCAAAAAACTGAGCATTCCAGACCCGCGTCACGCTTATGGACGCTTATTGTAAAGCGGGCCGCGGGCCGAGCGTCATCATTCCTGCCGGAGCCGCAAGGACGAGCCGAACTGCGACGTTCGTCAAGGATGCGACGCTTGATTTCGCGCACATTGGCTGCTTACAACCAAACAAACGAAACCGTCAGGATGTCTGTCGCGCTGGATTCCACGCCGGGTGCGCCCGAGGCGCACCCCCCGGATGCCTCCTTCGAGCCGTACGGCCGCTTGCTGCGGATACTGATGCCGAGTCTGCTCGGCGTCGTGGTACACGACGGGTTCGGCAATCTCGTTTGGGCCTCGGACGAATGGGATCTTGCCGAAGCCCCCGATGTCGTCAAGGCCGCCATTTCGAACGCGCTTGGAAATACAGCGCAGTTCGCAGGTATTCGGCGCACGCTGGATGCGGATCGGGTGGTGTACAGCTTCGCGGTGCGCGGCGAACACATCGACCTGCTCGGCGTCGTCAGCCTCATAGGGCGGGTATCCGCGACCCAGACCGAGGCCCGCCCGCTCACTTACGTTCAGCATCTGGTGCAGTCGGCATTGGAGTGTTTGCGGCGCGAGCTGTCGCTGCGTTCGCAGCTGGGCTCACGCGAGCATGATCTGGGCGGACGCGAGCGCGATCTGTCCCTGATGCTCGAGATGTCCTCGCATCAATCACCCGGCGGCGGCGACGCCGACGAACTCGATCTCATTCTGAAAGCCGGCCTCAAGCACATGCATTGCGCTCTCGTAGCGCTCTGGGTGCCCGATAAGAACATCGAACTGTCGGTCACGCGGAGCGGGCAACCCATGGCACCGCAGTCGCTCAAGCGTGCGCAACGGCATCTGACTGCATGGATGCAGCTGCAGCAGCGCACCATCGTCGTGAATCGCGTTGCCAAGGCCGCGGGCGATGGCGCCTCCCAGTACAAGATGCTCGCATGTCCCATTCGCCACACGTCGCAGCGTGTGATGGGCGTGCTGGCGCTGTTCAATCCGTCGAGTGCTCCGGATTTCGATTCGCATCAAACCCGCATTGCCGAACTCCTGGCGAAGAAAGCGACCGCCGTCATTCAGGCGCAATACGATGCGAGTACCGGTCTCATGACTCGGCAGGCTTTCGAAAGGCACGCCGCCCTGCTGCCGCTGTCGGCCGACTCGCCGCGCTGCCATTGCATTCTCTATATCGACATCGATCGGTTGCACGTCATCAACGAGACATTCGGCATGCACGTGGGAGACGATGTCATCGCCTGTGTCGCCGAACGGATGGCAAAGACCTTGCCGCGCAATGCGCTGTCCGCCAGGATTTCGGGAGATCGTCTCGCGGCTCTCATTCCGCTCGTTGGAATGGAAGCGGCTGCGAGTCTCGCTGAAAGAATTCGCAGCGCGATTGCTGCCATCAAGCCGCGGGCAGGCCAGGGAAGTTTCGCAGTGTCTGCATCGTTCGGCGTGGCGCCGCTCGGTGGAGACCACAATGCTTTGGCGCACGCGTTGGCGACCGCCGAAATCGCCTGCAAAGCCGCGAAGGATCGCGGTCGAAATCGCGTCGAAGTATTCCAGGATTCCGACCACAGCATCATTCGCCGCCACACCGACATTTTGGTGGTCGGTAACCTACGGGAAGCGTTGGCGAACGACAGCTTCAGATTGGACGCGCAACCCATCCTTCCGCTGCGCGGGAACTGCGCACGCCCGCGCTTCGAATTGCTGATCCGCATGCTCGGCGAACATGGCGAGGTCATTCCGCCCGGCAAATTTCTTTCGGCCGCCGACCGCTATCAATTGATGCCGAGCATCGACCGTTGGGTCGTGCGCCGCGCCTGCCGCCTGCTCGGCAAACATGCACGTTCGGTGGGCAAGGACATAGGGCGCTTTGCGGTCAATCTCTCGGGACAATCGCTGCAGGATCGATCCTTCCTGAATTTCATCATCGCGCAGATTCACGAAGCGGGGCTGCCGCCGAACGTGCTGTGCTTCGAATTGACCGAGACGGCAACGATGGGCAATCTCGCAAATGCCCAGCAATTCATGCGAACGCTGCAGGATCTCGGTTGCCAGTTCGCGCTGGACGATTTCGGCACGGGCGTCAGTTCGCTCGCGTATTTGAAGGATCTGTCGGTCGATTATCTGAAGATCGACGGCAGCTTCGTGCGCGACGGCCTCGCCAATGCACGCTCCGAATCGATGATAAAGGCTATCGCTCAGCTGGCTAAGGTGATGGGCATGGAAACGGTCGCCGAATATGTCGAGACCGATAATTTGCGCGTAAAAATGGCCGATCTAGGCGTCGATTACGGACAAGGCTTCGCCATCGGCAAGTCCCGGCCCCTCGAGGAGTTACTGGTCGAGCTGACGCTCTACGAGGCAACCGTCGGCAGCCTCGAAATCGCCGAGTGTACTTAGGGCGAAGGACCGGTAGTGGCGGCGGGCTGAGCAGCGCCGTCTTTGTCGGCTTTCGCGTTTTCTCTCTCGGTCTTCGTAACGTCCCTGCAGTTCTTCTTCATCTGTTCCTTCGGAATGCCACTGTCGCTGGCCCGTTGTTTGGCCATGCAGTCCTTCATCATTTGATGCTTCGTCGGCTGCGGTGCGTCGGTCGCATGGACCTGGCAGAACCCGCCGAGGAGCCAGGCCGCCATGGCCGCTGACCGTGTCGCAGCCGCAAGAGTTACCGCACGCATTGCGAAATAGTATTCGCGATCCGACGGGAAAGATGTCGGCCACCGTCCTACATCCGATAGGACGGTATGCCCACATCGCTGGCGCTGCATCACCGCTAAAATTTGGCGACACTCCTCGTGAAGCTATTAAAACCATGCTGATATTGACCCGACGAGCCGGTGAAGCCTTGCGCATTGGCGACGACATCGAAGTGACCGTGATGGCGGTGAACGGGACGCAAGTCCGCATCGGCATCAAGGCGCCGCGGGACGTCGCGGTGGACCGCGAGGAGATTGCGGAGCGAAAGCGGCGCGATCGCGAGAGTGCCTCCGGAGCGGCCGCGTTCAAATAGACGGCCGGTACCCCCGAGGGCTAACGTAGAGCCTAGCCGGACAGGGCAAATCGTATTCGGATGCGGGAGTGCTGCGCGGTGGGTTTTCCTCCTTCCAGCACCGGCTTGTACCGCCACTGCGAAAGCGCGGCGATGGCTGCGTGGTCGAACACCCCGGCAGGGGCTGCAGCATGCACGGTTATGCCTTTGACCTCGCCGCTTTCGGTGACGGTAAAATCCAACTCGACCCAGCCCTCGGTTTTGGTCAGCTCCGCCCGCAACGGGTACAGGGGCTTGACGGACTTGAGCAGCGTGAGGTGGCTGGCGCTGACGAAGTCCGGAATCGAACCGGCCGGCGCCTGTGGTTCCACTGGCCGCGGTTCCACACGCGATTCCGCGCTCGAGTCCGCCGCTTTGATGCCGTCCGCGGCGTCCTCGATGGGGTGGTCGTGCCGCGGCGGCTCGGCAGTACTCGTTTGCGGGAGTTGACCTCGCGCTTCAGTGTCGGCCTGCTTGCTCGCGAGCTGCGGGACATTTTGGACATTGGACTCGGCGGCCATGCGAGGCAATTTCTTTTGAGCTGCCTGCGCCATCGCTTGCTTGAGCCGTTCCCGCGCCTTGGCGAGTTGCGCCGTGAGGAACGCTATTCGGCTCGCATTGGCGCCGGACTTGCGGGCTGCATCGATCGCCCTCGCCGCTTCATCCAGACGCTCCTCCAGCAGCGCATTCTCGGCTTGAGCAAGGAGGCGTTCGTGAAGTGCCGCGAGCCCCGACCGGCCAGGGACCGCGGCCGGCGTCCGTGCCAATTCCGGCGCCTCGAAGAGGTTGCCGTTCCCTGCTGCGTGTTCCCGGGCCCCATGTCGAACTGCCCAAATCGCGACGACGCCGGCCAGCAGTGCACCGCTCGCGGCGCCGATCAGCAGCCGGCGGTTACCCTTCGGGGTCCAGGCAATGTCCGGCCGCACCGGCAGGCGTCTTCGCTGCTCGTCGTACTTTTTGACCGCCGCGTCGGTGAACAGCTTGGCGCGGCCCGGAGACATGGGTTTATGGATGAAACGATAGATGACGCCGGCCATGATGAGATTGGCCAGCGAGGTCTCAGCCTCGCGATTGCCCGCCACGATCACCACCAACTCGGGGAACTGACGTTTGATTTCGGTGACGAAGACGCTCGCGGCCTCGGGCAGAGCCTGGACATCCAGCACCAAGATGCCGACTTCGCCGGCCAGCAGTAGGTCGCTCACCTTATCCGCCGAGGGCACATGCCAAAGGCGCCGGGACCCGCCCACCGCCTCGCGCAGCGTCTGCAGAAAAATCTCATCGGTGGTGAAAATCACCAATTCGACGATATCGCTGGCGAGGCTGAAGCTCAGCACGGAGGCACGAGTAGCGCCGCCGTCACGGGCGAGCACGGGAGGCCTCTCCGGAAACAGCGTCCCGGATCAGGATTACTTGCCCTGCATTGCGCTGCAGCAATAGGCCTCATGTCGCGGCTAGTGTCATTCGATCGGCGACGCTATACGATACGGAGTCTCACAAGGCAGGCAATGTCTGTCGCAGCGCGTCAAGTCGATTCTGTGACTGGGCGCTCATTACAGCAGGCCGCAGCGCAACAAAAGGAAGGAAGGTCATTGAGCGACCCAATCATTATTACGTCCAAATTGGCTGTGGAACAGCGTCCTGCCCTCGAACAACTCCTTTTTTTCAACGTGAACCAGCATCGGGTCCGCTCGGGGATTCAGCAATCCATCGAGACTTATGGCGTGCCTGAAATCTACGAACAGGGCGGCGGCTTGCGCATCCGCGTCGGAGACGTCGAGGGCGTGCAGACCTTGTTCGCGGTTTCCGCGGCCGGGCGGCCGTTGGGGGTTGCGGTGTTCGTACGCCTCGTCCACGAACGTTTCGTCGTGCTGCATCTGGGCGTCGAACCCCGCCTGCGCTCGCGCATGGACGCGAACACTCCTGTACTTCTCAAACTGATGCACGAGATACGCAGCGCCGCGCGGCGCACGCGGGGCGTGGACCGCATCGAGCTGGTCTACAAAGAGCGCCACGCGGTGCGCTTGAACGTCTGAAGCCCGAAACCATGGCGCGAAGCCCGAGCCCGTGCGCTGCTCGAATCCCGACTCGGTTTGCTCGCGCCACGATATTCCTGGACAGCCGGTGCTGTAAATTGCGATGCTCGGATGGTTCAGTAACAAGGGGATGCTAAATGTCGAGAGTGACCTGTCGAAGCGCTGCGGCGCTCGTTTCGAGCGTGCTGTTGTGCGTGAGCGTTGTTGCCGTTGCCCAGGCGGCGGACGTGGTACGAACACCGCTGCCGGACGGCAACCCCTTCCCGATTTCGGCGGCGGTCACGGTACCGGCCGGCTTCGACACCGTCTATGTCAGTGGCGCGCTGCCCTCGATTGCCAATAAGGACGCACCCAAAGGCAGCGTCGAGGCCTATGGCGACATGACGACGCAGGCCGAGAGCGCGCTCACCAACATCAAAGCGTCGCTCGCCAAGCTGGGACTGGGGATGGGCGATGTGGTGAAGATGACGGTGTTCATGGTGGGCGATTCGACCAAGGACAATAAGCTCGATTTTGCGGGCCTCATGGCCGCTTACACGAAATTCTTCGGCACGGCCGACCAGCCCAACAAGCCGGCACGCAGCGCCGTTCAGGTGGCTGCGCTGGTCGCCCCGGGAGCGCTGGTGGAAATCGAAGTGATTGCGGTCAAGCCCCATAAGGGCACACATTAGGCCGCGCTCGACGCTACCGCCGTAAGAGGATCGACTTCGATGGCGAGCGCAGCGGAGCGTCCCAAAAGACGCGCGCAACTTCACGCCGACGGCAAGCGACGCTGCGCATGGTGTTCGGGGGACCCACTTTACGTCGCGTACCACGATGCCGAATGGGGCGTGCCTGTGCGCTCCGACCGGCATCTCTTCGAGATGCTGTGTCTGGAAGGAGCCCAGGCGGGATTGAGCTGGCTCACCATTTTGCGCAAGCGCGACACCTATCGCGCGGCCTTCGATCATTTCGATGCCGTAAAAATGGCCCGCTACGGCAGTGCGAAACGCAACAGTCTCTTGCTGAACCCGGGCATCGTGAGAAACCGGCTCAAAATCGATGCCTTCATCGGCAACGCTCAGGCTTATCTGAAGATCTGCGAGCAGCGCGGTAGTTTCAGCGCGTACATCTGGCAGTTTACCGGCGGCAAGGTGCTGCGTCGGCGGCCGCTCTACTCGAGCGACATCGCTCAATCGACCGTGCATAGCGACGCCATGAGCAAGGATCTGAAACAAAAAGGCTTCCGCTTCGTCGGCGCCACCATCTGCTACGCCTTCATGCAGGCCGTGGGAATCGTGGACGAGCATCAGCGCCATTGCTGGGCCGCCACCTCCCACGCTCGCAGCAACCAATAGTCGATCATCGGTGGTCCTCCGGAGGCTCGAGCGGGATGCCATGTTCCCGCAACAGCGCGATGCAGACATCCTCTTCTCGCGGCATGGCGCGCATTTTCGCAAGGCGTGAGCGTGCGCGGGCGTTCCGCAGCCAGGGCAACAGCGGTGTATCGGATTGATTCGCTGCGAAGACGCGCCATTCCAGCAAGCGCCTGCGCTCCGCGATCACCCGCAGTTCCCTGCCGTCCGCCGTCACTCGCTTCTCGATGGCGAAACCCACCAGTTGCGCCATGACGGCGTCCGCCCTCTGCATGGTCTTCGAGAGCCTGAGGCAGGCCTCACGGCGCTCCGCAGCGGCGGCCTCGCGGCAAGCATTGATGAGCGGCGAGAACGAGGGCATCACGACCGCGCCCGCGATACCCATCGCTTCGGTCAAACGGGCCAGATCCGACTTCAGATAATTCACCGGGAGGGCCCCCCGCACGTTCTTCAAAGTGTCGTACATGAGAACGGTGGCTCGATTCCCATACAGATCGAAACGCGTGCCTTGAGCCATGTCCGTCAACACCCGATCCACTTGAATGGTATCCCGATCCTTCTGCGCCGCCGCCAAGGTGGGCAACCAGGCGGCGGCATTGTCGGCGTCCACCCAGCGCATGGTGGTTGCCGCCTCGCGAATGTTGCAGGACGGCACGTTGGCGCAGAGATGCAGATGCAGCCAGGTGATGGCGGGATTCTCGGGTGCGAGTTCGCTGGCCTTCGCTGCGAATTCGAGCGCCGCGACGGCAGCCTTGGCGGAGTCTGCTTTTGGGCGCGCCGGGGGACCCACGAACGTGAGCGCGGCGGCGGTCACCAGCGATGCGGCATCACCGCGCGCGGCGAGCGTACGTACGGCACTGGCTCGCCACGCGGCAGAGTTATCGGCTTCGCTCTTCGGCGCCGCGCCATGCGCCGCACCCTCGGCCGGCGCGGACACGATATGCAGCAGTGTTATTGCAAGCACCGTGGCGTACCGCTTGAGCATGACTTCGATGCTTGAGCTAAGGAGTCTTGGTGCGGCTGCCGGCGGTGAGGCCGGCAGTGATCGCCAGCCTCATGGCATCCTCGACCGAAATGTCGAGGGGCTGAATGCGGTCCCGCGGCAAGTACAGCGTGTAGCCGCCGAACGCATAACTCATCGGGAAATACACGGTCACCCAGTCTTGGCCACCATGTGCTTCCAGCGCCACGGGCAGGTCCTCTCGCGTCACGAACCCGATCGCGTGCACATCGGCAAAACGGGCCAGAACTACGCGCTGGAGATCGCGTTTTTCACCGCTGCCGGACGGCAATAGGCTGACCACATCGCGAAATCCACCGTACAAGGTCTTGACGAAAGGGATCCTGCCGAGAAAGTCATCCCAATATTTCAGGAGTATCTTACCGGCATACGCATTGACCAAGCTGCCCACGGCGAGCAGCAGGAAAAATCCCGTTATCAAGCCCAGGCCGGGCCAGTAATTCTCCGGTTTGACGATTTGCAGGGCGATCAGCGCGCGGCGCAACCAGCCCTCCACCGTGTTCACCAGCCACCAGATCACATACACCGTCAGTGCCAAGGGCAGCACCGTTACCAAGCCGCTCATCGTCAGCGCAAGTATCTTTCGCATGGGTGAATCATCGCATGTTCAAGATCCGGGCGCCGTATCCGCGCAGTGTGTAAGCTTTCGCCTCCGTGAATGAGGTGTCCCGATGACCCATGCTGCCGCCGAGATCGCACCCGCGCTGGAGGCGGATATTCCGCTCCTATTGACCCTCATCCACGAGCTGGCGCAGTACGAACAGCTCGAACATCAGGCGGTTGCGACCGAAGCGACGCTGCGGTTAGCCTTGTTCGGACCGCGGCCCGCGGCCGAGGCGCTGATCGCCCGCGTCGACGGCGAGCCTGCGGGATTCGCGTTGTACTTCCACAACTTTTCCACTTTTCTCGGCAAGCACGGCTTGTACTTGGAGGATTTGTTCGTGCGGCCCGCATTTCGCGGCCGAGCGATCGGTAAGGGGCTGCTGGTGCACTTGGCGCGGCTTGCACTCGAACGTGATTGCGGACGATTCGAATGGGCCGTGCTCGATTGGAACCGCCCCGCCCGCGATTTCTACGAGGCGCTCGGCGCGAAGGCCAACGCAGCGTGGATCAACTACCGCATCACCGGGGAGGCACTCGAGCGTTTGGCCGGGACTACTACCGCCGGAGATTTGCCCCAGCCGCAATAGTCTCGCCACGGGCGCGCGCGCGTGATGCGTCCTGCATCCCCGCTATTGACGCGGCAAGAGAAACCGCAAGGCGTGGTAGTTGAGGACCACGCCATCGCGCCGGATATGTTCGACCGTAGGCCCTTCCTGCAAGACCGCGCCTTCATGGTACTTGCGCATGTTCACATAGACGAATCGCTCGGCCGACCGGGTCGCGTACACATGGACGTCAAGATGCAGTTCCGGCAGCGCTTGTGCTCCCGTCAAACTGATTTCGTTGATGGTGGGCAGTACCTCTTCGTCGTCGGACTTGGAGTCTTGGTCCGTAAGCAGCGGCTCTCGCCGGTGGCTCGCGACCTTGGGAACCACCGGAGCCACCGCCGGCAGCGGGGCGGCGCTGGTCACGGGAATCTCCGGGGCGTACACCGGTGCAGCGTCGAGGGGACTGAAGGAAGATCCCGGCGTGGAGACCCCCGGCGTGGCGACGCCTGGCGTGGCGACGCCCGCAGGACTCGTTTGCGCGCCAGCGTTCACGCTCGACGAGGCCGGCGCTCCCATCCGCTCGCGCAGCAGGACCACCGACAATACGATCAAATTTACGGCGAGCAACGCACAGAGCGCGATGGCCCACATCGGTAGGCGTGTCCGCGGCCGCGCGATCCCGGAATGCACCAATCCGGGAACGCTCTGGCGCTGGCGCTCGATTTCCGATTTCTTGAGGGCGTCTAGAATGAAGGACATCTGGTTTCCTAGCCGTGCGGTGTGGTTTGAAACAGCAGGGGCGATCCCGGTTCGGCCAGTGCCGTATCGAGTACGACCTGGGTTTGCAGGCCGGCGATGCCGTCGACATTCAGGCGATGCTCGCGCTGAAAATTTTGTACCGCGATGGCGAGCTCCTGGTCGTATACATCGCCGTGTTCCGGATCCGAAGCGGCGCCACGCAGGGCATTCAGACTGCGCCGCAGCCAGCGGACCTCAGCGCCGCGCATTCCCATCGACAGCGCCCGCGTCCGGCCCGTTTTGGGCTTCCACACGACGGTGAAATCGCCGAACCAGTCTCGCGACAATTCGTCGAGCGCAACGCGCTGGTCGTGTTCACCCAGATCCAGCGTCGCATAGGTCTCGTCCAAGGCCGAGAGGACGACCCGATGCCGCTGCCCTTGGTCATCGGTCAAGGTCAAGATCGCCGGGCGATTCAGCGCTCTGACTTGAGCCCAGGAGCCGCGTTGCTCGAGACAGGCCAGCCCGGATTTCTGCGCTTGCCCGCACGGATCATGATCGTCCGTCATCGCCGTTCCCCACAGCGACAGCAGCCGACGGAAGGCGGCGGCATCGCCGGTGCTGGCGCTGTTCGCCGCCAGCAGGGCATTGATCGACACCGGCGCCGGGGTGGCCGCGCGGTGACCCGGCGGGCCCGCGGAGGACGGCAGGGTCGCCTGCGGCAGGGGCGTCGCCTCTGCGCTGACGGCTCGAACGGTGGAGGAGTGTTCGTGCCAGGTGCGCCAGCCCACGACCGCCACGGCGACGAGGCCCGCGACAATGAGCGCGCCGGCGCCCCAGCCCACCCATTGCGGAGCAAATCGGCGGTCGTACACCTCGCCGGCCGCTTGCCGTACCAGGGCAGCGGTCACCTTGCGCGCCTCCTGCGTGTAGGCGCCCAGCAGGGCGCGGTCGCAGCTGACGTTGATGACGCGGGGAATGCCCGATGACAGGCGGTGGACTTCGCGCAGCGCGCCGGGCGTGAAAATCTCTCCGGCCGCGCCGGCGACCCGCAAGCGGTGGCGTACGTACCCCTGCGTTTCTTCGCGCGACAGTGGTTTCAAGTGGTAACGCCCGGTGATGCGCTGAGCGAGTTGTCGCAGGTCGTTGCGATCGAGGAGTTCACGCAGTTCAGGCTGACCGATCAAAATGATCTGCAGCAGTTTTTGGGTCGGAGTTTCAAGATTGGTGAGCAGTCGCACTTGTTCGAGCACCTCGGCGGACAAGTTTTGGGCCTCATCGACGATGACGATGATGCGGCGGCCTTCCGCGTGCGCGGACAGCAGGCGCCGATTGAGCGTGTCCACCATCTGTTTCACGCTGTCTCGATCGGCTTCGGCAATGGGCAGCCCCAGTTCTTCGCAGATCGTAAGCAGAAACTCCACGGGCGATACGCGGGGATTCAAAATGACCGCCACGTCGGCATGATGCGGCACTCGCGAGAGCAACGTCCGTACCACGGTGGTCTTGCCGGTACCCACCTCTCCGGTCAACTGGATGAAGCCGCCCGATTCGTTGATGCCGTACAGCAGATGGGCCAACGCCTCGGCGTGCCGCTCGCTCAGGTAAAGGTAGCGCGGGTCAGGCGTGATCGCGAAAGGTTTTTCGCTGAGGCCGAAGAAGCTGGTGTACATGGCTGCCGGGATGATACCAAGCCCAGCCATACCGAGAACGACGCTCGTACGCGACAGGCAAGAGCTACCGCCCGGGCGGCCTCGGCAGCAAACTGGCGCGTGTCAGCAGCGTCGTTCCGAAACGGTCACGAATGCCATCGATGGTCGAGTCCAGCCGTGCGACCGCCGGGCCGCCTGCGAACAGGTCGCTCTGCCGCACTGCCTGCAAATCGCCTACGCCGACCCCAAGCAGCCGCACCGCGGCATGGGGATGGGACGTCAGCCATTCTTTCAGCAGCCGTTGTGCGATGCCGCCGATGACCGAGGTCTCGTGGCTCGGCGGCTGGACCGTGCGCTGGCGGGTGTAGGTGGTGAAATCGCGCCGCCGGATCTTGACCGTCACTTTACCGGCCGATAATTCGTGCGCACGCAGACGAGTGGCGGTTCGATCCGCCAGCTGTGTCAGGTGCCGTTCGAGTTCGGTGACTGCACGGATGTCGACCGGGAATGTCTCCTCGGCGCTGATGGTTTTCTCTTCTCGGTTGGGCTCGACCGGCCGGTCGTCGATACCCGCTGCCCGGTCGCGCATAGCCTTGCCGTGTTTGCCGAAGGCGCGCCACAAGGTTTCGTCGTTGGCACGCCGCAAATCGCCGAAGGTGTGAAGTCCCACCGCCTGCACGCTCGACAGGGATTTTTGTCCCACGCCGAGGAGCTTGTGTATGGGCAAGGGGTCGAGAATCGTATGCGCGTTGTCCGGCCCGAGACGGCATAGGCCATCGGGTTTGTTGAGGTCCGAGGCGATCTTCGCAAGCAGCTTGTTGAAGCTGACGCCGATGGACGCGGTGAGACCCGTGCTTTCGCGTATTCTCCGTCGTATGGCCACCGCGATGGCTTCGCCGTCGCCCAGCAGGCGCGCGCTCGCGGTCACGTCCAGGAAGGCTTCGTCGAGGGAAAGCCCCTCCACCAGCGGTGTGACATCATGAAAAATCCCGAACACCTGTTCGGATACTTCCTTGTAGCGTGCCATTCTCGGTTGGATGCAAATGGCCTGCGGGCACAGGCGCAGAGCTTCGCCCATCGGCATCGCGGAGCGTACGCCGAATCGGCGTACCGCATAACTCGCTGCGGCGACAACGCCGCGTCCGCCCGTGCCGCCGACGATGAGCGGTTTGCCCCGCAACTCCGGTCGGTCGCGCTCCTCCACCGACGCGTAAAACGCGTCCATGTCGACGTGCAGGACCGTGCGCAACGGACCGGAGGCCGCGCTACTCACTCGACGGTGATGGTGATCTTTTTCGAGGTCAGCGGCGGATCGAAGGAAACATGCTGCCAATCCGCGAAAACCAGTTCGAGGGTGTGCTTGCCGGGCGGCAACGTGAGCACGGTTTCAGTCTGGCCTTTGCCGAAATGCACGATTTTATCCGTAGCCGGCAGCGAGGCATCGAGCTTGATCTCGCTCACGTCCGTGTCGACCAAAAGATGGTGATGCCCCGTGTTGTCGAATTTGATGCCGGCCGGAGCGATGCCCATTCCCTTCAGGCCGAAACGTACGGTAACCGGACCGTGGATCTTCTCGCCGTCATGTGGCGCGATGAAGTACACGGCAGCGTCGGTCGCAGCGGGGCTACGGGTCTGCTGCGCGAGGGCCAGGGTGGCGAGCAACGTCGCACCGCATGCCAACAATAGACGATTCATGAGTTTCTCCAGGGATAGGGGGACGGGCGCACATCTTACAGCCGGGGCGCGGCATTCACGAAAACCCACGCTCACTGTCGCTCATTGGCGTCGCGTGCTCGGTGCGGCGATGAGCTAGATCAAGTCCTTCACACCCTCGCGCTCCTCCTGGAGTTCACGGTGCGTCGCCGCCATTTTTTCGCGACTGAATTCGTTGATGCTCAAGCCTTGCACGATGGTGTACTCGCCGCTCATGCAGGTCACCGGATAAGAATAAATAACGCCTTCTGGGATGCCGTAGCTGCCGTCCGAGGGTATGCCCATGCTGACCCAGTCACCCGGCGGCGTGCCTAGCATCCAATCGCGCATGTGATCCAGCGCTGCGGAAGCCGCTGACGCGGCAGAAGATGTCCCGCGCGCTTTGATCACCGCCGCGCCGCGCTGCTGCACCGTGGGTATGAAGTTCTCCTTGAACCAGCTTTCCTCCACCGAGGCCAGTGCCGGCTTCCCGGCGACGGTAGCGTGGTGCAAGTCGGGGTATTGAGTGGCCGAATGATTTCCCCAGATGATGACCTTCTTGACATCGGCCAAGTTGGCGGCGGTCTTTTCGGTCAACTGCGCCAGGCCCCGGTTATGATCCAGCCGCGTCATTGCCGTGAAGCGTTTTGGCGGCAACGACGGTGCGTTGCGCTGCGCGATCAAAGAATTGGTATTGGCGGGATTGCCGACCACGAGCACCCGTACATTGCGGCTGGCCGCCGCATCGAGCGCTTTGCCCTGCGCCGAAAAAATCTTGGCATTCTCCAGCAACAAATCTTTGCGCTCCATACCGGGGCCGCGCGGTCGCGCACCGACGAGCATGGCAAATTCACAGTCCTTGAACGCGACACTGGCTTCGCTGGTGGCCGTGACTTTGTTGAGCGTCGGAAACGCGCAGTCATTCAATTCCATCACCACTCCCTGGACGGCGGCATTCGCGGCCGGTATCTCCAACAAATTCAGATTGATGGGTTGGTCGGCGCCGAGCATCTGACCGGACGCAATGCGAAAGGCGAGGGCATAGCCGATGTTCCCGGCGGCGCCCGTGATGGTGACTGTGACTGGCTTTTTCATGTCTGCTCCGGCGAAAAGCGTGGAATGGTAGCGGAAACCCGGGATTCCTGCCGCAGGCCCAGCGCGGGTGACCGGGGGACAAGTAATCCACGTCGGCGGTGCTTGCATGTACCAGTGTTGTATGTAACTATATCACCAGATCACAGATACACGTGCCCTCGTAGCACTCACCTCACAGGAGACACATATGACTACCCCGTTCGCTACCAAAGTCACCGCTCTCGGCGTCGCTTTACTCATCAATACGATGATGATTGGCGCAGTTGCCTATTTGTTCAATGGACAGCTCCACCGGCGGCTGACAGCCACCGCCCTCGCGCCAACGACCACTCACCACACGGACTCGGTCAAGGCGTGGGCGCCGACTCTGTAGGGACGACCGGGACAAATCCAAGGAGAGCGTTCTGCTAGATTAGCGTGCTACATGCCCCGTACACGGGCTGCAAACCGAGTGGACAATGGACCCGAACTGGAACGACAGCCAACCCATCTATCGCCAGCTGCGCGATCGGATGGTCGCCCTCATTCTCGAGGGCGCGCTGAAGGAGGGCGACCCTTTGCCCTCCGTCCGTGCGGTTGCGGCCGACTATCGTCTGAATCCACTCACCGTGCTCAAGGGGTATCAACAGCTGGTCGACGAACGCCTGGTCGAAAAGCGGCGCGGCCTCGGCATGTTCGTGAGTGACGGTGCGCGCCGGCTGTTGCTGGCCGGGGAGCGCGAGCGATTCCTCAACGAGGAATGGCCGCACATTCTGGCGGCGATCAATCGGCTCGGGTTTTCGGCCCAGGAGCTGTTCGCCCAGACACCCGCCGCCACCCATCCCGTTCCGCCGCCTCGGGGCGGCGACGCAAAGGAAGAATGAATTATCATGTCCGCTCTCATAGAAGCCCGCGATCTCACCAAAAAATACGGTAAGCACACGGCGCTCGATCACGCGAATTTCGCGGTGGAAACGGGTCGCATCGTTGGTCTTATCGGCCCGAACGGAGCGGGTAAGACCAGCGCATTGCGCGCCATTTTGGGGCTCACCTCCTACGAGGGCCATCTCGTGGTATTGGACCGCGAGCCATTCGCCAATCGCGCCGCCCTCATGAACGATGCGTGCTTCATTGCCGACGTGGCCGTGCTCCCGGCATGGCTCCGGGTCGACCAAGCCATCGACTTCGTCGCGGGTATCCACCCGCGGTTTCGCCGCGACCGGGCGCGAGCGCTGCTCGCGAAAACCCAGATCACCGGCAAGCGCCGCATGCGCGAACTGTCCAAAGGCATGAAAACCCAGGTCCACCTCGCGCTGACCATGGCCATAGACGCCAAATTGCTGGTACTCGACGAGCCGACATTGGGACTCGATATCTTGGCGCGGCGCGCCTTCTATGACGCCCTGGTGAATGACTACATGGATGAGACCCGGACCATATTGATAACCACCCATCAGGTAGAAGAAGTAGAAAATCTTCTGACGGACGTGATCTTCATCGACAGGGGCCGCATCGTGCTCGACTCCTCGCTGGACGAGATCGCCACGCGGTATGCCGCCGTGACGGTCTCGGAAGACAAGGTCGCTGCCGCGCGCGGCGAAAAGCCGTTTTTCGAACGGCGCACCCTCGGGAAAACCGTGCTGTATTTCGACAGGCCGGACTTCGGCAAACTGGAAGGGTTCGGCGATCTGTCGACCCCGAGCATTGCCGATTTGTTCGTCGCCAAGTTATCCGGGAGTGCGGCATGAACCTCTATTCGTGGCTGGTGCGCCGAGAATTCTGGGAAAACCGCGCAATTTGGATCGTGCCGGCCGCCATCGGCGCCGCGCTTACGCTGGCATCGTTGTTCGGCAAAGTAGATGTCGTCGCCCTGCAGTCGCCCGAGCAGCATCGGGCGATGGGCGGCATGGTGTTGTTCGCGTTCGGAGTCACTTTCTTCGTCGTGATGAACATCTACTCCACATGGTATCTGCTGGACTGTCTCTACGCCGATCGCAAGGACCGCAGCGTTCTGTTTTGGAAATCGCTGCCGATCTCCGACACGGCTACGGTCGTCGTGAAATTGTTCATCGGTTTGATTGCCATTCCGCTGGTGTATTTTGTTGCCGCCGACGTCTCGACGTTGCTGATGGCGTTCATCGTCTCGGTAAGAGCACATTCCACCCTCGGCAGCGCTCTTTGGCAGCCCGACCTATGGCTGCAATTGCAGGCGCTGTGGCTGTATCTGATCGTAACCACGGCGATCTGGTACCTGCCATTCACCGGTTGGCTGGTCTTGGTATCGGCCTGGGCCAAGCGCGCCGTGATGTTGTGGTCCATCCTTCCGCCCCTGGCCGCTTATCTGTTGGAGCGCTGGTTTTTCGGCACGCACGCGCTGGGCCAAGTGCTGAGTGACCGAATGCTGGGTTACGTATCCTCCGGTGCCTTCGATATGCCGAATAAGGGCGCCTGGGTGAGCACGGCCATCGGCGACGACACGATCACCATGCCGGGCAGTATTTGGAGCCTGTTCGACCCGCTGCGATTCTTGTCTAACCCAGCCACGTGGGCGGGCCTGATCGTCGGCGTCGTGTTCATCATCGGCGCCATTCAATTGCGGTTGCGGCGTACCGAGATGTAGCAGCAGAATAGCCCACACCCACGGCATGAGACGAAGCAATGACCGATAACACGCCTACGGGCCCCGCCAACGCCACGGTTGATTCGAGCACGCATCGGGCGCTCGACCTGTTGCGAGGTCTTCTCACCGTCGATGAAACATTGGAGGCATGGGCGATGCAGCATCGATTGTTCGCCCTCACGCATCGGCGGGTGTGCCTTGCGGCCACGAGCGGCCGCTTCATTTCGTTGACCCGACGGCTGTTTGGAGGCTACGACTCCGCCGACATCCGCTGGCAGGACCTGAAAGAGACGCGAATCCGCGCCGGCATCCTCTCCGCCGATCTGACGCTCGTTGCGCAAAGCAGTTCCGACTTGAATATCGGGTCGGAGATCAATCGCGTTTGGACCTTCGAGGGGTTGCGCAAGGACCAGGCGCAGGCCATCTATAGAATCTGCCAGCAGCACGACCAGGTTTGGCGCGAGAAACGCCGCGTGCGCGAGTTGGAGGAGCTGCGGGCCAAGTCGGGCGGAGTGCAGTTCGGCGGCACTCCCGCGGGTTATTCCAGCACGGACGCCGCCGGCGCAGAATCCGAGCCCACACGGCGATTGCGGCAGGCCCGCGAAATGCTCGATGCGAAACTCATCAGCGACTCGGAATTCGAAAGCATCAAAGCCAAAATCGTCTCCGGGATTTGAGTGGGGCGCATAGCCGGGGCGCGTTGCCGGGGCCGCCTAGGCCGGGGCGCGTAGCCGGCGCGCCGCCCCTTCTCACCCCAACAAATAAGCAAAATAGCTATTGCGAAGGCGGTTGAGGGGATCCGTACGCTGACGCAGCGCGCGGAACAATTTTGCGCGATCGCCGAACGCCTTGGCCACATGCTCGGGCTGCAAGGCCCGGGTCTGGTTGAACGTGGGTATGCCTCCCAATCCGGAGGCGAAGTCGTTGAAGTCGATGAGGAACTCGTCCCAGCCCTTATCTCCGGTCGAGGAGGGTTCCAGCGTGAACATCGGGCCGGAGTAGCTGACGCTGAACAGCGAGCTGCGGTCCTGGTGCAGGCGGCTTGCGCCGTTCACGACATTGCAGCGGTAGCGATGGTCCTTGTAGTGCGCCTTGCAGAATGCGAAATACTCGCCGAGCACCTTGGGAAAGTTTGCCTGAGGAAAAGCCCACAAACTGTAGGTGTAGCGCGACTTCCAGGCTTCCTGCGGAAGATCCCGCATCCATTCGTGCGCATGCATGACGACGCCGCGGGCGTTGCGGTCCAGCGTGGCGCGAAGCGCGCGCTGCATGCCGGAGACTACGGCCGCGCGCACGCCCGGCCCGGCCAACACGCTGCCCACGGTAGAGCCGAACGCGGGCAGCACGTTGCGCATCACGGAATTGCGGATCTGCCAAATTCCCGAGCGCGTCATGTCTGCCGTCTCGTCGGGAGTGCGGCGCTCGACGATGATGCGATCGTTGAACGGGGAAATATGCAGCCGCAGTGCGCCCGGCGCAGCGACGATAGCCGCGAAGCGTGCATGCAATTCCTTCAGGGTCAGCACGTGGTAATCGATCTTGACCGGTGTCAAAGGCTGCACGCGCAACACCGCTTCGTGAACCACGCCAAGCAGCCCGAAACTCGAGCGCAGCACGCGCATCAAGTCGCGGTCGCGCTCGCGCACGGTCATCTGCCTGCCCTGCGGTGTAATCAGCTTCAATTCGGTGACGAGCGCGCCCAGGTTCGCCAACCCCGGCGCGTACGAAGCCTGCGGGCACGTGGTGACCGCGACGGCGCCCACGGAGATGTTGCCGATTTCCGGCGTCAGGAGCAGTTCTTGACCACGCTCCGCCAGCGCTTGCGCCAAGGTGCCCACTCGGACACCGGCCTGTGCGCGAACGGTGGTTTCGCCGAACTCGAGAATCTTGTCCAGCCCACCGGTATCGACGGTAGTGCCGCCATCGCCGCCCACGCAGCGCGTCTGGGAATAGTCGGCCCCGACCATGCGAACGGGAGTGGGATAGGACTTGGTGTTTGCAATGATCGCCGGGATTTCCTCGGCACGCTTGGCGCGCAGCACCAGCCGCGGCCGACGATATAGGCCCGACGCATCCGCACCCGGCGAACGCTTGACTTTGAGTACCATGTGCTTCCCCCGGGAAGAATGGAAAAACAAGCTGAACTTACGCTTGCTGTCCGGGAGCACAAAAACCGAGAGGTCAGACGCGCCGAAAAGCGCATCGATACTGGCGACCCCGCTATCGTCAGGCTTCCGTAAGCCCCTTAGACCGGTGGTTTTGCGTCCCCACCTTTCGGCGGGTTTGCCCTTGAACAGCCTCTTTACTATGCGAGCATGGCAGCCCGGTGTAAAGCGCTTTCTCATCCCATGAGCAGCAAGGTCTCGGTGTGCTCCACGGCCTCGGGCGTACCGCACACCACCACGACGTCGCCCACCTTGAACAGGGTGTCAGGACCCGGCTCGCGACCCACGATGCCGTCGCGCCGCAGCGCGCTCACGGTGGCCTCGGAGCCGCGCTCCGCCAGTTCGGCGACGCTTTTGCCCACCGCCCAAGCATGAGGCGGCAGTATGACGCTGTGAAGCTCCTCACGGAATGCGTGACTGTCATCCAACAGCTCCGCCCCCGAGCCTCGAAAATACTGCCGCAGCATTCCGTAGCGATGGCTGCGGATGTCGTTGACAGTACGGATGACACGCGACACGGGGAGCTTGAGCAGCAGCAAGAGGTGCGACAACAGCATCAGGCTGGCCTCGAAGGTCTCCGGCACTACCTCGGTGGCACCGGCTGCCTGCAATTCTTCGAGCTTGCTGTCATCCTGCGTGCGAACCAGCACCGGTGCCCCCGCCCCCAGTTCCCGCATCGATCGCAAGATTCGCAGCGCAACCTCGGGCGCCGCGAACGTGATGACCACACAGCTGGCGCGCGCGACGCCGACGTTCTCCAGCATTTTTACTTCCCCGGCATCTCCGTAGATGACCGGATCGCCGGCCTCGCGTCCCACGCGGATGCGGTAGGGATCGAGATCCAGGGCGATGTACTCGAAGCCGGTCTGCTCGAGGACACGGGCTATGTTCTGTCCCACGCGTCCGAACCCGCAGATCACGACGTGGTCCCGCTCGGCGACGGCGAGCGTGGCGCGCGTTTCGCGCATGGCTTCGGTACGCGGGGGACCGGACTCGCCGAGACAGAAACGCGTGATTCGGCGATTGTGACGAATGATGAGCGGCGACAAGACCATGCTCAACACGATCGCGGCCAACAGCGGCTGGAGGACGGCCGGATCCGCCAGCTCGTACCGCACCAGCAGGGTCAATAGGGCAAAGCCGAATTCGCCGCCTTGCGCAATCACCACGCCCGTTCGCAGGGATTTGAACCAGCGCTTGGTGGCCGGCTGGGCAGCGAGCGTCACGATGGCGGTCTTCAACGCCAAAATTCCGACGAGGATGACCGTTACCATGGGCAGATCCCGGAACAGCAAGCGAATGTCCAGAAGCATGCCCACCGTGATGAAAAATAGCCCGAGCAGTACTTCGCGATAGGAACGGATCGTCGCCTCGACTTGATGACGAAACTCGGTTTCCGCCAACATCATGCCGGCAAGAAAGGCGCCCAGCGCGAGCGACAACCCCGCCTTGTGCGTCGCCCACGCGGAGGCGAGAACGGCCAGCAAAACCGCGAGCGAGAACAGCTCGCTCGATCGCACCGCTGCAATGGCGAGGAACAGCGGCCGCAGCAGCCAGCGCCCGGCCGCCAGCACCAGCAGCAGCGCGAGGACCGCAATGCCGACGGACGCCGCGATGTGAACGAGGCTAGGAGCGGCTCCGCCGCCGGTCAGCGCCGAAACCAAGGCGAGAAATAGCGGAAAACTGAGGTCCTGAAACAAGCAGATGGCCATGGCCAGCCGGCCATGGGTGCGATTGTTCTCCGATTGCTCCGTGAGCAGCGACATGGTGATCGCCGTCGAGGACATTGCCACGGCGCCGCCGATCACCACGGCGACGACAGGAACGATGTCGAACAGCAATACGGCCCCGACCGCCACGACTGCCGTGGTCGCGACGACTTGCGCGCCGCCGACACCGAGCACTTCCCAACGCATGGCCACCAGGCGAGGCAGGGAAAATTCCAGCCCCAGCGTGAAGACCAGGAACACCACGCCGAAATCCGCGAGCAGACGAGTGGTTTCATTGTCTACCGCCACGGAGAGCGCGTGCGGTCCCAATAGCATGCCGACGACGAGGTAGCCGAGAATGGCCGGCAGCGCCAGCCTGCGTACTCCGGCGACCACGCAGACGGATGCGGCGAGCAGAATTAGAATCTGCAGTAGCGGGTCGTTATGCATTTATAAGCCGGTACCCTCCGCGATCCGGTGCGGCCATAGGATTAGGTCGCCCCGGAACCGTCGGCGTGAGTCGCATAGGCGGCGGCGCTCGACCATTCCCGCGCGAACAGCTCGATGGCCGTGCGTGCCGCGGCCGCGCGCGCCGGCATGCGCAGTTCGATGCCGGCCTCGAGATCCAAATCATCGAGACCGCGACGGCTGAAGTCTGCCGAGCCCAGGGCGATCCAGACATCGCTGCGATACCGGATCAGCGCGAACCGGGCTTGCGCGGCCGCGGGTCTCTGCCAACGCACCTCGATGTTGCCTGCATGGCTGCGTACGAGTTCGCCGGCCGCGGTCCGGGTTCGCGCAGAGGCGGGCGCGAGCAATAATTGCAGGTGCGCGCCGCGCGCCGCGGCCAGCAGCATTGCATCGACCATCCGCCGATCGTCGAACGCGTCTACGACGACATCGATCGAATCGCCGCTGCCGGCCGCAGCGACCGCGTCGCGCAGAGCGCCCTGAATCGCGCCTTCGGTGAGGAAGCGCGCATCGATGGTTCCCACCCCGCGGCTCTCGATGGGCGGCGCGGCCGGCAACCGATCATCATCGGTGGACCAGGCTGCAATCCGCACTTCGCTGACGACGATATCGCGCGCGAGGTGCCCGCGAATCTCGAGCCCGACATTGGCCGCAGCGACGTTCCCGGCGCCCGACAGGACGATGCTGGTCCACCCCCCTGCGCCATCATCCGCGACCAGGAGTTGCCGCTGGTCGGCTTTGCGGTTGCGGTTGCGCAAGGTGGAGCTCAGCGTGATTTCGCCTGGGATTTCATCGAAGGGATCGCTCCACCAGCCCACGCCGAGCCGCCACAAGCTCGAATACAGGGGACTCGAGTCGCGTAGGCGCATGAGCCGCGTGCGCGCGACCACGATACCGGCCGCTTCGAGAGTGCTCAATGTCTGCGCAGGGGTGCCCCCGTACACTTCGTTGCGCGGATCGGTGACCAGCAAGACCTTGAGGTTGGGACGCTGCCGCTTGCGCAGCAGCAGCTGCTCCGCGAGACTGCGCGCCAAGGGACATTGATCCAGCACCACCAGTTGTTCGGCACGACGGATGGCTTCGATCTCGCGCCTCAGGGTCTCGCCAGGGTGCGCATAGCCGTCGATGAAGTCGACCTGCGATTCGGCGAGCCGCGCCGGCAACGAACTCACATGCGTCCCCGGCGGCAGGGGCTTGACGGAATTCCAGATGGCGCACGAAGCCCACGCGAGCACGGCGAAACCTACTGCCATTCTTGCGCGGCGCGAGGGTCGGGGGCCGGGATCAGGCGCCATCCGCGCCTTGTGCCTCTGCCGCTTCGATGGCAACGCCGACTTCCATCCATCGCGCCTCGAGTGAGGCCGCATCCCGGCGCAGGCGCGCGCGCCGGTGAACGAGGCTGCCGTCGAGGGCCGAGTCGGCGTGCTGTGCTTCGAGGGATGCTTGTTCGGCCGCGATGCTGACGATTCGGCGCTCGATCTGTTCCAGCTCGCGGCGCAATTGGATCAGCGAATCGGGCGCCGCAGCCTTGGCGGTCCGGGGCTTGAGTACCGCGGCCTGCCCGGCTTTCGCGCGCGTTTTCAACCACTGCTGGTAGTCGTCCAGATCGCCGTCGAACACCGTGAGCTTGCCGTCCGCCGCCAGCCACAGGGTATCGGCCACGGTCTTGATCAGATGCCGGTCATGAGAGACCACCAGCAAGCCGCCTTCGAAGCTTTGTAGCGCAACGGTCAGGGCGTGACGCATATCGATGTCGAGGTGGTTCGTCGGCTCGTCCAGCAGCAGCAGATTGGGCCGCCGCGCCACCAGCAGCGCCAGTGTCAGGCGCGCTTTTTCACCGCCCGAAAAGCGCGTCACCGGTGCGAACGCTCGATCGCCCTGAAATCCGAATTTCCCCAGGTGATCGCGGACCCGCTGCTCATCGCCCGTGGCGTAATCCGGGCCGCCCAGATTGCGCACGTGCCAAAACGCGTCGCAGTCGGGCTTCAGCTGCTCCATTTGCTGCTGGGCGAAATAGCCGATGGCCAGGTCGGCCGCGGGCACGCGGCGGCCCGAAAGGCTCGAACCGCTGCCGCTCGTGTCGCCGGCCAGCATTTTGGTCAGAGTCGACTTTCCCGCACCGTTCGGACCCAGCAAGGCGATACGGTCCTGGGGGCCGATCGAGACGTTGATGCCGGCGAGGACGCAGCGGCCGGGATAGCCGCAGGCGGCATTTTCAACGGTGAGCAGCGGACGAGGCGTCTTCAATGGCGCCGCAAATTCGAATTCGAAGGGGCTGTCCACATGCGCCGGCACGATGCGTTCCATTCGCTGCAACATTTTCAAGCGGCTCTGGGCCTGGCGCGACTTGGTCGCCGTGGCGCGAAAGCGATTCACGAAGGACGTGATTTCGGCGACCCGGCGCATCTGGCGGGCTTGCAGCGTCTGCTGCAAGGCGAGTTCCTCGACGCGCTTCTGCTCGAATTGCGAATAGTTGCCCGAGTATGCGCGGATGGACTTGTTCTCGATGTGCAGCACCCGATCGATGATCGCATCCAGAAATTCGCGGTCGTGCGAAATCATCAACAGGGTGCCGGGGAATGCCGTGAGCCATTCCTCCAGCCATACGATGGCGTCCAGGTCCAAGTGATTGGTGGGTTCATCCAATAACAAGAGGTCGGCCCGAGACGCCAACGCGCGCGCCATCGCCAGGCGTACCCGCCAGCCGCCCGAGAACTCCGCTACCGTGCGTTCCAGATCCGCGGCATTGAAACCCAATCCATGCATGAGGGCCGCGGCGCGCGCACGGGCGCGATAGCCGTCGATGGATTGCAGCGATGCATAGAGCTCCGCCAATTCCATGGGCGCATCGCGCCGCTCGGCATCCTCGATGGCCGCCATGACGCTGCGCAGTTCGGTATCCCCGTCCAGCACGAATTCGATGGCGGCGCGGCCGCTCGCCGCGACTTCCTGTTCGACGTGAGCGATCTTCAGCGCCGCCGGCCGCTCGATGTCGCCCCGGTCGGAAACCAACTCGCCGCGGATGGCGGCAAACAGGCTGGACTTGCCGGCGCCGTTCGCCCCCGTCAGGCCGACCTTGTTGCCGCGAAAAATGGTGAAATTGGCCTGCTCGAACAGCGGCTCTGGACCGCGCCGCAGGGTAAGATCCCGAGCAGATAACATGAGATATTCTCGCCGTCCGCGTCGCTCCGGACGCTAAGCTCCGATCTGACGTCCCGCTAAAGGACGTAGCGCCGTCGGAGCGCACAGCGCGGCATGATGAGGGCCGCCATGCTCCTGGCCCGCCAGAATGGCCAACAATTTCTTGGCCTCCATGGCGTCGCTGAACAGGCGCCCCTGCGCGTAGTAACAGCCATGTTTGCGCAGGAACTCGAGTTGTTCGCTGGCCTCGACTCCCTCGGCGATGACCTCGAGATTGAGGCTCTTGCCCATATCGATGATGGTGCGGACGATGGCCGCGTCGTCCGAATCGACGGCCACGTCACGCACGAATGATTGATCGATCTTGAGCGTCCCGATCGGAAACTGTTGCAGGGCGGAAAGCGAGGAGTAGCCCGTGCCGAAGTCGTCGATGGCGAGACTGAGGCCCATGGCGTACAACTCGTTCAACAACCCGATGGTGCGCTTCGGATCGGTCATTAGCGTCGTCTCCGTCACCTCGAGTTCGAAGCAGGTGGGGGAAACCTCGTGCCTGCGGAACACGCCGCGGCAGCGCGCGATGAAGCTGGCCTGTTTGAGTTGGCGCAGCGACAGATTGATGGCGATGCGGCCAGGCCGCGGCACCGTCTTTTGCCACTCGCGGTAGTCCGAGCACACCCGGTTCATGACCCATTCGCCGATATCCAGGATGAGGCTGGTTTCCTCGGCCAACGGTATGAATTGCGACGGTGAGATATCGCCGTGTCCGGGAAGGCGCCAGCGCAGCAGCGCTTCGGCGCCGACGACGCGCCCGTCGCGCAAGTCCACTTTCGGTTGATACAGGATCACCAACTCGTCGCGCTCCAACGCCCGGCGCAGCTTGCTCTTCAACATCAAACGCTCGACCGCCGCGGCGTTCATCTCGGGAATGTAGAACACGCTCGAGTTGCCGCCGTTCTGTTTCGAGTGATACATCGCCGCATCGGCGTTGCGGATCAAGTCGATGACGTTTTCTGCATCGTAGGGGCATATGGCGACCCCGACGCTCGCGGTGAGATAAACCTCTTGCTGATTCACGTAGAAGGTTCGACTGATCTCGTCCAGCAGCGTGCGGGCGAGCGCTGCCAACGCGGGGCGATTGTCGGCATCGAGCGGCAGATCGTCGATGAACATTGCGAACTCGTCGCCCGCGAGTCGGCCGATCACCGCGTCCTTGGTCAGATTCCGTGTGAGACGCTCGCTCAATATCTCCAAGGTGCGATCGCCGGCGGCGTGTCCGAAGGTATCGTTGACTTCCTTGAACCGGTCCAGGTCCAGATAAAGAAGCGCGAGCGAGCGTTGGTTGCGCCGCGACCGGGCGATGGCCTGTTGCAGCAAATGCTGAAACTGCATTCGATTAGGCATTTTCGTGAGCGTGTCGTAGCGCGCCAGATAACGGATTCGCCGCTCCGCACGCTTGCGCTCGGTGATGTTGCGCGCCACGTAAATATTGCCCTGGAATTGCGGATCTTCCGAGGTGATGGTCGAGTTCGCCATGGAAACCGGTATGGTCTGGCCGCTGGCGGTGCGCAGCACGGTTTCGCGCGCTTCGGTCGCCGATGTGGCGAGATCGAATGCACCGCGATGCGCATCGTCGACGAAGCTCATCAGCGGTTTGCCGACGACGTCGCTTTCCTCATAGCCGAGCAGCCGCTGAGTCGCTTCGTTGCAGCTCTTGACCATGCCGTCGGGCGACGTCACCAGCACCGCGTCGCTCAGGCTGTTGAGCACCGTATTCAGATAATTCTTGGTGATGGTGGTTTCAGCCAGGTTCTGCCGCATCCGCTCGAGCGCGAACTGCAGCTCGCCGAGTTCGTCGCGCCGCACCACGGCCAGGGGCCGCGTGTAATCGCCCTCGCCGATGCGGTCCGCCGACTTCACCAGCGCCGTGATGGGCCGGGACAGTTGTCGCGCGACGAACCAGGCGCCCACCAGCCCCAGCAGAATCAACGGGAGCGCCACACCGGCCATCAACCCGCGCATGCGCTCGATCTGATGCCCCTGCCTGTTCTCCATTTGGGATTGAATGCTGACGAGCGTGTCCTGCATCTTGGCGCGGTTCAGCCAAAGCTGCAGGGTGCCTCCTCCGAGCGAATCCCGCGCGCCTTGCCCCTGCCCGGATTGCGGCGCCGCCGGATCCTTGGCGTGGATCGTACTCTGCAGTACGAAAGGCCCGCGTCCCGATGAATCCTCGGCCGCATTGCTGCCCGTAAACAGAACGACCCCGCGCGCGTTGCGGACCTCGACCCGCTCGATATCACGCTCCTCCAGCAGCCGCCCAGCGATGGAAGCCACGGCCGCCTTGTTGCCCGAGGCCAGTGCGGGGGTGAGCAATGCACCGGTGATCTTGCTGAGACTGGCGGCACGCGCTTCCAAGTCCGCCTCGAGTTTCTGCTCGACCGCGGTATGGGTGAGCTGGTTGATGTCGGCCGTATCCACCCGATGTTCGTAATACGAAAGGCCGCCCAGCAACAAGCACAGCACCGTGCCGAGTCCCAAAGCCAATAACAGGTATTTCGTTTTAAGGCTGCGTGCCATCGCCGCCGGCCAACGGATCGAGTCGCTTCATTCGGGGATGATACTCGTTCATGACAAAGCCCATAAGGGGCCGGGTACAATCCTGTAGATGACCGCGCCTATGCGAATAGATATCTACTCGGACACCGTGTGCCCCTGGTGCTTTCTGGGCAAGAGGCGGTTCGAATTGGCGTTGGCTGAACGTCCGCAGTACGAACCGCAGGTCACCTGGCGCCCGTTCGAGTTGAACCCCGATATGCCCTGGGAGGGGGTGGAGCGCGGCGACTATCTGGCCGCGAAAATCGGCGATGCCGCGCGAGTCGCGGCCATCGAGGACACCCTGTTGCGCAACGGCGAGGCGGTGGGCTTGCAATTTCGCTTCGATCTGATCCGGCGGATGCCGAATAGCAGACGCTCGCATCTGTTGATCGCCCATGCCGCCCGGCAAGGCCTGCAGGGAAAGGTCAAAGACCGGGTCATGCAGGCTTATTTTCAGGAGGGCGCGGATATCGGAGAGCTGGAGGAGCTGATTCGACTGGGCGTCGAGAGCGGGCTGTCCGAGCGGGAAACACGGTGCGCATTGGTGCTGCGCGAAGGCCAGGACGGGGTTGTTGCGGCGCAACGTCATGCCGTCGCGATCGGCGTGTCCGCCGTGCCCACCTATATCTTCGACGGTCAATACACCCTCTCCGGCGCGCAGGAGCCCGCCAACCTGGCTCGGGTATTGGACCAAGTGGCCGAACTTGCCGCGGCGCGCCAGGCGGCGCTTTGAACCCTCTCGAGTTGACGGGCCAGGCCCGGACCCACGCGGTCGAGATTGCGCAGCCGGCTTGTACACTGCACAGGCACGCGGCCGTGCCTTTCATGAATTTGCGGCGCGCGGCGCAGTCGGCGGGCTTCGATCTCAAGCCGGTCAGCAGTTTTCGCGATTTCCAGCACCAGCTCGCGATTTGGAATGCCAAATTCAACGGTGAGCGGCCTCTGTATGACGCCGCCGGCCACCCGCTCGACGCTTTGCGTCTGTCGCCGACCGAGCGCGTCGAGGCCATTCTGCGATGGTCCGCGCTGCCCGGTGCCAGCCGGCATCACTGGGGTACGGATCTCGATCTCGTGGATGCAAATGCCGTCGCGCCCGGTTACCGGGTGCAACTTACCGCCGCGGAGTTCGCCGGCACCGGACCCTTCGCCCCGCTCACCGACTGGCTGGCGAGCCATGCGCCGCGGTTTGGATTTTTCCGTCCGTTTCGGGGTGTTCTATCGGGCGTACAGAGCGAACCCTGGCACTACAGCTTTGCGCCGCTGGCGGAGCCCGCGCGTCGCTCGCTCACCCCCGGGGTGCTGCAGGCGGCCCTCGCCGCCGCGCCCTTGTCGGGCAGGGAAACAATCATGCCGCGGCTGGAAGAATTGCACGCACGCTATGTGGCGGCCATCGATTGGCCGTAGGGCCCCTACGCCCAGAGCGTTTTCAATCGATTGACCATCAAGCCGCGCACATGGCCCAGTTGATCGTCCTCCGCCCTCAGCAGCGGCGGGTTGCGGCGCAGCATGGGCCAGCGCTCGTTGCGCAGCACCCGGTCCAGGAAGCCTAGATTTCGTTCGATGGCTTCCACGTAGGGGTTTTTGCCCTCGAAAAGGACCTCCGCATACCGGTAGGCATGTTCAAATTCGCCTTCCAAGCGCCGCACGCGCGTTTCGCGCACGAAGCCGGGGGTTTGCCGCAACAGGTCCAGACCGGAGCTATAGCGCACTTGCAGCGCGCCGTTGCTGCCGGGCACTGCGGCGATGCCTCCCAGTACGAACTCCGGGTACAAACGGTCGCGGCATTTTTCCAAATAGCAGCGATCGGCCATCTGCGCGATCAGATCGGCCGTTCCGAGCAGATGTCCCAACTTGCGGTCGCGGGGGTCCGTCAGCTGGATCTGACTGAGTTCGACCTCGTATCCGGTGAAATGCACGACGCGCGTCGAAATAGGCACCCATGCATCCATGCCGATGGTCGGCAGAAAGCGAGCCAAAAAGCGCGCGCTGCGGGTCACATGGTAAAGAGTGAATTCGGCGCCGTTGCGATGCTTGCGATCCTCGCACTCGCGGATGTACCCGGCGTCATGGAACAACGAAGTGACCAACGCCATGACCGCGCGGTCGGCGCCGAAGCCTTCCTGCACCGGGACGCTGCGCTCGTAACCCACCATCAGGCGCGCCATGGCCAATGTCATGTCGAGGGAGTGTTGCAGGTCGTGATACACGGTGTCGACGCCGTGATACCCCGGCATGCGGCCCGTAAACAATTTGTCGAATTCCGCGAAGGCAACCGCTACGCGATTGAACTGCCCGGTCGGCCACGCCGACACGAACAACTCTTTTACCGCCGCCGTGACGGCGGCCGTGGAACTCACCTGAACAGTATTCGTAACGTCGTAGTCGTTACGGCGAAGATCACGCATCCGATCATTTTAGGCGCTTGACGGAACCGGCGCTACGGAACTGGTTCACCTTCTTGTGACTTTGCGCACAGTTACGATGAATATGTAAAACACATCGTCCCACAAAGCACCGCGGAAGGCACCCCGGCGGAATCAGTACACTTTCATTCCGCCGAATTTGCTTCTCACCCGCCGGGCCAATGTGGCGTATCCGAGCCAGTAGCCGCAGCCCGACGCGCCGCAAACCGCGCCGATCCAGGGCCACAGATGGGACGTCGCCGCCGCCGCTGTACCGTGCACGGGGCGCAAACCGGTCGCCGAGCCGGCCGAGCCCTCTTTGCGCGACTCGGCCTCGCGCAGCGCCAGCTCGCGTGTCAGACGTTCCACTTCGCCGCGTTCCGCCGCTTCAGCCTGGGCCGGCGACGTTGCGCGGCTGCGATCGAGTTCTGCCTCCAGCTGCTTGATACGCACCGTGGCCGGTTCACTATTGGTCAAATAGGCGGTCTTGACCCAACCCATGGTGCCATCGGCAAGGCGCACCCGAGTGGATTCCCCGCTGCTGGCGAGAGTCTCCACCATCGCCCCGGAATGCAGCGTGCGTAGCCGTTGGCCTTGGGTATTTTGTTCGGCGTACACGCCGAGCACGAGTTCGTCGGTGACGTAGGCGGTGGCGGCTCGTCCAGTGGTTGCCAGCAGCAGCAACAGGACGGCGCCCGGGAGCTTCACGCTGCTATTCCAGTTTGCTTGAGCAAGGGCCTCACGTCGGGCTGGCGCCCGCGAAAACGCACGAACGCGTCCATCGCATCCAGGCTGCCGCCGCGCGCGAGTATCGAATCGCGAAAACGGTCCGCGGTCGCGCTGTCGAATACGCCGGCTTCCTCGAAGGCCTCGAACGCATCGGCGGCGAGCACTTCGGCCCATTTGTAGCTGTAGTAGCCGGCCGCATAACCGCCGGCAAAGACGTGCGCGAAGCTCGAGGGCATCCTGTTGAAGGGCGCGGCGGTCACCACGGCGACGCGGCTGCGCACGGCGGCAAGGGTTTCGGCCACTCGAGCGCCCAGGGCCGGGTCGAAATTGGCATGCAGCTCGAAATCGAAACTGGCGAGTTCGACCTGCCGCAACGTGTCGAGCGCCGCGTTGAACGTGCGCGTGCCCAGCAGGCGCTGCAGCATGTCCACGGGCAAAGGCTCGCCGGACGTCACGTGCGCCGAGATGAGAGGCAGCACTTCGCGGCGCCACACGAAATTTTCCATGAACTGACTGGGCAGTTCCACCGCGTCCCAGGCCACGCCGTTGATGCCCGCGATGCTGGGGTACGCCACGCGCGTGAGCATGTGATGCAATCCGTGCCCGAACTCATGAAACAGGGTGGTCACCTCGTCGTGCGTCAACAGCGACGGGGCCGCGCCTACGGGAGCGGTGAAATTGCATACCAGGTGCGCGATGGGCAGCGCCCTGTCCAGGGGCAGATTCTTTGCGACGACGCACTCGTCCATCCACGCGCCGCTGCGTTTTTCGCTGCGCGAGTACGGATCGAGATAGAAGCCGGCAACCACCTCGTCACCCGCATTCAATAAATCATAGTAGCGAACGCTGGGGTGCCAGACGCCGACGCCGGCTCGCTCCCGAACCGCAATGCCGTACAGACGTTCGGTGAGCGCGAACAGTCCCGCCAAGACTTTGGGCAGCGGAAAATACGGGCGCAGCGCTTCCTGGGAAACCTTGAAGCGGCTCTCTTGTAATCTTTCGGCGTAGAAAGCGAGGTCCCATGCATTGAGCTTGCGCCCGGCGAACTCTTCCAGATCCGAGAATTCCTGACGCGCCGCCGGCGTGCAGCGCCGCGCCAAATCATCCAGGAAGCCGAGCACTTGTTGCGTGCTCTTCGCCATACGGGTGGCCAACGCGTACTCGGCATAGCTCCCGAACCCCAGCAGCTGCGCCAATTCGTGGCGCAGCGGCAGCAGCTCGCCGATGAGGGGGCCGTTGTCGAAGCGGCCCGCGCTGGGTCCCAGTTCCGAGGCGCGCGTGACCCAGGCTTCGTAAATGTCGTGCCGCAACTGCGCACTTTCGGCGCTGGTCATCACCGTCATGTACGTCGGTTGGTCGAGCTTGAAGAGCCATCCGGGCTGGTTGGCCTCGCGCGCATCGGCGGCGGCGCGATCGACCGCGTTGGACGGCAGGCCGGCAAGCTCGGCTCCGTCGGTGACGCTGCGGGTATAGGCCCGGCCGGCATCCAGCACGTTCTCGGAGAACTTGGTTCCCAACTGAGCCAGCCGCTGCATGATCTCGCGGTAGCGAACTTGACGCTCCGCGGCCAAATCGACACCGGCCAGACGAAAATCGCGCAGTGCGTTGTCCACCGCTTTGCGTTGCACGGGATCGAGCGCGGCGCCCTCGTGCTCCAACACATGGGCGTAGGCCGCGTACAGTGCGGTGTTCTGGCCCAATTCGGATGTATACGCGGTCAGCAGCGGCACGCATTCGTTGTATGCCTCGCGCATCACGGCCGAATTCGCTACCGCATTCAAGTGACCGATGGGACTCCACACGCGGCTCAAGCGATAGCTGAGTTCCTCGACCGGCACCACCAGCGAGGCGAAAGTCGGATCCGGCTGCGCCGTCAGCTCCGCCAGACGCGCACGATTGTCCGACAGAATCTTTTCCAGAGCGGGGCGAGCATGGGCCGCCTCGATTCGGTCGAAAGACGGTAGAGATTCGATTTGCAGAAGTGGATTGTTCACGTACCGATTCTACCAGAGGCGCGCCCGGCGGCGGCCGGAAGACCTGCTTTGCTCGAGCGGTATATCATGGCGGCTTTGACCCCCGGCGGAACGGAGTTCACAAGTGTCGACTCGGGCTTTCGATCTCATCAGCATCGGCGGCGGCAGCGGCGGCCTCGCGTGCGCGCAGCGCGCGGCTGAATACGGCGCGAAAGCAGCTGTCATAGAGTCCCATCGACTGGGCGGCACGTGCGTCAATGTGGGCTGCGTACCGAAGAAGGTCATGTGGAATGCGGCAGGCGTGGCGTTGTCCTTGGCCGATGCCGGCGATTACGGTTTCGACGTCGAACCGGGCCACAGCGACTGGACCGTCTTGAAGAGCAAGCGCGATGCATACATCCACCGCTTGAACGGCATCTACGCGCGCAACCTGAGCGCCAAGGGCGTGGCGCAAGTGCAAGGAACGGCGCGTTTCATCGATGCGCACACCGTGGAGGTGGATGGCGACCGAATGACGGCGCCCCATATCGTGATCGCCACCGGCGGCCTACCGATCGTCCCCCCTCTGCCGGGCGCAGATCTTGGGATCACCTCGGACGGTTTCTTCGCGCTCGAACAGCGGCCGCGGCGGGTCGCGATCATCGGCAGCGGCTATATCGCCTGCGAGCTTGCGGGCGCGTTTCATGAACTCGGCAGCCAGGTCGAGCTGTTCATCCGCAAGAATCACCTGTTGACGCACTTCGACGTCATGCTCGGCAAATCGCTGATGCGCGAAACTCGCGCCCACGGCATGACCATTCACGAGCATGTGGTGCCCGCGGCCGTCGAAGACCGGTCCGGGCTGAAGACCTTGGTGGCGGCGGACGGTCGACAATTCGCGGGATTCGACGCTTTGCTCTGGGCGGTCGGGCGCTCCGCAAACGTATCCCAGCTCGATTTGGCAGCCGCGGGAGTACGGAGCGATGGCGACGGCTTCATCGTCACGGACGAATTCCAGAACACCAACGTTGCCGGGATCTATTCGATCGGCGATGTCACGGGCCGCGCCGCCCTGACACCCGTGGCGATCGCCGCCGGAAGGCGGCTCAGCGACCGCTTATTCGACGGCAAGAGCGACCGTCGGCTCGACTACGCCATGATCGCAACGGTGGTATTCACGCATCCGCCCATCGGTACGGTGGGCCTGAGCGAGAGCGAGGCACGCGCCCGGTACGGCGATGCGGTGAAGGTATATGTCGCGGACTTCACGCCCATGTACCACGCGCTGACCACACGCAAGACGCGCACCGACATGAAGCTCGTGTGCACAGGCCCGGAAGAGAAAATCGTCGGTTGCCACATCATCGGCACCGGCGCCGATGAAATGATGCAGGGATTCGCGGTAGCCATCCGCATGGGGGCGACCAAAGGCGATTTCGACGACACCGTGGCCATTCACCCGACCAGCGCCGAAGAACTCGTCACCATGCGCTGACGGCCGCTGGAGCCGGCTACGAGTGCTGGTCCAGGGCTTCGCGCACGGGCTGGGTGTTGGGGCGTATGCCGCGCCAGAGCAAGAATGACTCGGCTGCCTGCTCGATCAGCATGCCCCAGCCTTTGACCACGCGGGCGGCGTGCAGCGACTTCGCCCACAGGGTGAAGGGCGTTTCGGCCCGGCCATACGCCATGTCGTAACATACCGTCCGTTGGCTCACCAGGCCAACCGGCAGCTGCGGCATCTCGCCCTGCAGACTGGCCGAGGTGGCGTTGATGATGAGATCGTACGGCGGATCGCGCACCTCAGAGAAGCCGCAGCCGGAAATGGGGCCCAGATCGGCGAACTCGGCGGCCAGCTTCTGTGCTTTGAGCGGTGTCCGATTGGCGATGACCACTTCACGGAGGTCGCGCTCCAACAGCGGCGCAAGCACGCCGCGGACCGCGCCGCCGGCCCCGAGGATCAAGAGGCGCTTGTCCGGAAGATCGATCTTCATATTGCGTTCCAGGTCGCACGTGAGTCCCAAGCCGTCCGTGTTGTCGCCGAGCAGGGCCGAGTCTTCGAACAATGCGATGGTGTTCACGGCCTGCGCGCGCGCGGCGCGCGGGGTGAGTTCGTTCACCAGCTCGGCGGCCGCCTGCTTGTGCGGCAATGTGACATTGAGTCCGCGCACCCCGCTGGTGAAGAGCTTCAACGTATCGCGCCGAAAATTGTCCGGCGTGATATCGAACAGCCGATACACCAGATTTTGTGCCGTCGACTTGGCGAACATGCCGTGAATGAAGGGCGACCAGCTGTGCGCCACCGGGTGGCCGGCAACGCCGTATTGATCCGGGGGGCCCGATTCATGCGGCTGGCTCACTCCGAAAGCCACTCCGCCGCGCGCTTGGCGAAATAGGTAAGAATGCCGTCGGCGCCGGCCCGCTTGATGGACACCAGCGCCTCGAGCGCTACGCTGCGCTCCTCCATCCAGCCGTTGCCGGCGGCAGCCATGATCATCGAATATTCGCCGCTGACCTGGTAGACGAACGTCGGCATGGCGAACCGATCCTTGACCCTCCGAACGATGTCCAGATACGGCATCCCGGGCTTCACCATCACCATGTCCGCACCTTCGGCGATGTCGAGCGCTACCTCGCGCAGCGCTTCGTCCGAATTTGCCGGATCCATCTGGTAAGTGTGCTTGCCGCCGCCGCCCAGCTGCGCCGCCGAACCTACCGCTTCGCGGAATGGGCCGTAGAAGCTGGATGCATACTTCGCGGCGTAAGCGAGTATGCGCGTATGTACCAATCCGGCGGTCTCGAGCGCCGCTCGGATGGCGGCGATGCGTCCATCCATCATGTCGGACGGTGCGACTATGTCGGCGCCGGCGTCCGCGTGGGAGCGCGCCTGGCGGACCAAGGTCTCGACGGTAAGGTCATTCTGCACGTAGCCCGCGGCGTCGATCAGCCCGTCCTGGCCGTGCGTGGTGAAAGGATCGAGCGCGACGTCGGTGATGACGCCTAAGTTCGGAAATTCTCGCTTGACCGCGCGCACCGCCTGTTGAGCGATGCCCTCGGGATTCCACGACTCGCGCGCATCCAGCGATTTCTTTTCGAGGGGAGTTACCGGGAAAAGCGCGATGGCCGGGATCTTGAGTTTTACCAGGGACTCGCATTCGCGCAGCAACTCATCGACCGACACGCGCTCGATACCCGGCATCGATACGATGGGTTGGCGCTGCTTACGCCCCTCGACCACGAAAATCGGATAAATCAGCGCATCGACGCTGAGTTGCGTCTCGCGCATCAAACGCCGCGAAAACTCGTCGCGCCGCATGCGCCGCATCCGGGTGCTCGGAAATGAATTGCTGGGATCTCCGGTCATCTGCATGTGATTCCTCGCGTCTACCATGATTCTACGACAACGGTGGGGCGGCGCTCCCGGTCCGTTTGGCAGCCACCGGGCCTTCCTCGGGGCTTTCGGCGTTCTGACGCGCTAATATCGCGAGGAAGATATCTCAAGTCGGGTACCCATTCATACATGAAGGCTCCGGTCGGCGGAAATCAACGTCGCGCGCGTTTCCAGGCGCTTTGCCAAGCGCTACGCCCCGACCTGCTGCGATTTGCGTTTTGGCTGTCCCGCGATCGAGCTTTGGCCGAAGACGTGGTCCAGGAAACCATGCTGCGGGCCTGGAAAGCGCAGGAGTCGCTGCTGGACGAGAGCGCGGCGAAGCCCTGGTTCTTGACCATCATTCGCCGCGAGTACGCGCGCAACTTCGAGCGTCGACGGTTCGTGACGTTGGACGTCGACGAACTCGTGGCCAAGGAAGAACCCATGCTCGCCGCCGCGGACGAGCAGGATCTGGTGGAACTGCGCGCCGCCCTCTTCAAGCTGCCCGACGAGTACCGCGAACCCCTGGTATTACAGGTCCTGATGGGCTATTCGACGGCGCAGATCGCCACGCAACTCGAGCTGTCGAACGCCGCGGTGCTGACGCGCCTGTTTCGTGGCCGTAAGCAACTGCGCAAATTGTGCGGCGAAGACACCCGCATGGATCCGGAAGAGTGATGGACTGCGGCCACTATAGGCGGGCGATTTTGGCAGATCCGCACGGCCAGGATGCGGATATGCGCCTGCATCTCGCGTCCTGCCCCGAGTGTACGGAGTACACCGCACGGCTGCTGCGCTTCGAGAAGCGTCTGGACCGGGCGCTGCGCGTGCGGATGGGCGCGGCGGTCCGGCAAGGCCAGGGCGTGGTGATCCCGCTGCGTTCGATCAGGCGGAAGCGGGCAGCGAAATCGCGGCGCATTCCGCGCGGATGGCTTGCCGCGGCGGCCAGCGTGCTGCTGGCGCTGGTAGTCGCCGGAAGTCTCTGGCTTGCGGCTCCCGGACCCAGCCTGGCCGCCGACGTGGTTAGCCATATGGCCGGAGAACCGGACGCGTGGGCACGCACCGATATCGCGGTGCCCCGGCCCACGCTGGACCAGGTACTTCGCGAATCGCACGTGCGTCTGAAAGCGAACCCCGGTTTGGTAAGTTATGCCAGCAGTTGCCTGTTCCGAGGACATCAGGTGCCCCATCTGGTGGTACAAACGGCCGCCGCCGCGGTCACCGTGATGGTCTTGACGCGCGAACCGTCCCGAACCTCGACGCGATTCAACGAGCATGGTTACCAGGGGATAATCGTGCCTGTCCCCGAACACGGCAGTCTTGCGGTGCTGGAGCGGGGGTCCAGCATCGATCCAAACACGGTGAAGAGCGTCGCGGCCCAGGTGCTCGGCGCAATCGACTGGACGCTATAAACCGGCTTTGGCGAGCAAATCCACCAGGCGGCGCGAACTCGCGGCGAGGGTCGGGTGATCGGCCTCGAACTGTACTGCGATTTTTTCCAATCGATCCGCCAACGACCGGGGTGCCGCAGTCCCCAGGGCGGCTGTGGCGGCATCGGCCGGCTCCGTCAGGCGCTTGATATCCCCCATGATTTCGCCCAGCAGCTGCTGCGAATGCGGATCGATATGGTTGACCAGGCTCAGTTCCTCATGCAGTTTCATGAGTTGGTCGCGCAGAACGTTAGGCTCCATGATATTCCTCAGGCGCTTGCGCGCCACAATGACGGGGTCGCGGCGACCCCGTCATTGTGACATCCGTTCGGGGGTCAGGCGCGCAACTTCGACATAACCGGCGCCCGCGCTCGCAACGGCGTCGTGCACGGCTGCGTAGGCTTCTCGCAGGTAGCTGTCCGTACCGTAGGGCGGGTTTACCACCAGCAGACCGCTGCCGGCAAGGCCGATGCCCGCGTCGTCGGGGTGAATGGCGAGATCGGCAAAGAGCATCTTGGGAATGCGCAAGGCCTCGAAGCGCGCATGCACCATACTGCGTTGCGTCGCGCTGCGGATGGGGTACCACATCAAATACGTGCCGCTGGGCCAACGCCGATAGGCCTCCGCGAACGCTTGCAGCATCGTCTTCAATTCATCGAGACTCTCGTACGGCGGATCGATGAGCACCAGCCCGCGGCGCTCATCGGGCGGCAAGAAGGCCTTCAAGGCCGCATAGCCGTCGCCGATTTCAGTTCGAACACGTCCCGTCGACTCGATCTCTCGCTCCGCAGCGCGGGCCTCCGCCGGCATCAGTTCCACGAACAACGCGCGGTCCTGCGGCCTCAAGCTGCCCGCAATGAGCGCCGGCGATCCCGGATAGCGTGCCAGGCGCTTGCCGCGCCGGGCGCGAATGGCCGCAAAGTAAGGAGCCAACGCGGTGTTTCCAATGCCCGTTTCGATCAGGCGCTGGATGCCGCGTTCTGCCTCGCCGGATTTGCTTGCCTCGGCCGCCTGCAAGTCGTAAAAACCGCGTCCGGCGTGACTATCCAGCGCAAAGAACGGCGCATCCTTGCGCTTCAATGCATCGAGGCAATAGAGCAGGCCGACATGCTTGGCGACGTCGGCGAAATTTCCGGCGTGGTAGATGTGTCGGTAATTCATCGGACGGGCATTGTGCCAGGCCTTCGAGCAGCGGTGTCCCCGATGGCACGCCGGCGCGGCTACAGTTCCGTCAAATACGCTCGCGGGCGCAAGAACTCGTCGTACAGGCGGGCCTCGGGCGATCCGGGCTCGGGGTGCCAATCGTAGTCCCAGCGAACCAGAGGCGGCAGGGACATCAGAATCGACTCGGTGCGGCCGCGCGACTGCAGGCCGAACAGCGTGCCGCGGTCGTAGACCAGATTGAATTCCACGTACCGGCCGCGGCGATACAGTTGGAAATTCCGCTCACGCGCACCCCAGGGCGTGCCCGCGCGGCGTTCCAGGATGGGCATGTATGCCGCGAGAAAGTGGTCGCCGACACTGCGCATGAAGCTGAATGAGCGCTCGAAGCCGTGCTCGTCGTAGTCGTCAAAGAATAGACCGCCGACGCCGCGCGTTTCGTTGCGGTGGGGCAAGAAGAAGTAGCGGTCGCACCACGCCTTGTATTTCTCGTAGACCTCCGGCCCGAACGGCGTGCACGCAGCTCGAGCGGTGCGGTGCCAATGCAGGACGTCTTCGTCGAACGGATAGTATGGCGTGAGATCGAATCCGCCGCCGAACCACCAAACGGCGGGGGCGTCCGGCGGAGTTGCCACGAGAAATCGAACATTGCAATGCGTCGTGGGTGCGTAGGGATTTCGCGGGTGAAACACCAACGACAGGCCCATGGCTTCGAAAGGTGCATCCGCTATTTCGAGCCGTCGGTTGGAAGCCGAGGACGGCAGTTTTTCGCCGAATACGTGCGAAAACGACACTCCGGCACGCTCGAACACCGAGCCCTCGGTGAGTATGCGGCTCTCGCCGCCGCCACCTTCGGGCCGTGCCCAAGGATCGCAACGAAATTTCAGCGCATCGATGCCTTCAACGGCGGCCGTGATGCGATCGTGCAGCTCGTTCAGGTATCGTTTTACGGCAAGTGCATTTTCGTTGGGTGCGCTTGTCATCCAACCAGCCTATCACTCAAAGATTCAGCCGATCAATGAGAGCCTTTTTTCGCGGCACCCTTCTTCTTAGGCTTCTTAGGCGTGTTCCTCGGCATGGACTTCGCCTTTGACTTTGCGGCCGTGGGCGTCGCAGCAGCCTGCAACGGCGCCTTTTTGTTCGCCGCAGTCTTGGATGCCTTCGCCGCCAGCTTTTGCCCGAGGCCTGGGCTCGCTTGCACCGCCCCGGTACGCACGGTGCCCCTGGCCGACTCGGGGGCTGGCACAGCCGCAGCAGCGCCTGATTTGGGCGCGCCCTTGCCGCTCTTGGTCTTCGCGTTCTTACGGCCCCACTTGCCGAACGTTCGCACGGGCGCGGCCGCCAGCATGGCCTGACATTCTTCCAGCGTCAGGCTTTTCGGCTCCTTGTCCTTCGGGATTTTGGCATTGCGTTGTTTGTCCGTGATATACGGACCGAAGCGACCGTTGAGCACCTGGATCCCGGCATCGGGAAAATCGAGGATCAGCCGGTTCGCATCGGCAATTTCCTTTTCGCGAATGACCTCGAGCGCCCGCTCGGGCGTAATTTCGTACGGATCATCCGTTTTGAGCGAAACGTACTTGGCGCCGTACTTCACGTAGGGCCCGAAACGGCCGACGTTGGTGGTGATCTCCTCACCCGTTGCCGTAAGCCCAAGCTTACGCGGCAACTTGAACAATTCGAGAGCCTGCGCGTGCGTTATCGCATCCATCTTCTGGCCCGGGCGCAGCCCGGCGAAGCGCGGCTTGTCCTCATCATCCTTGGTGCCGATCTGCACGAACGGTCCGAACCGGCCCATGCGCACGCTCATCGGCTTGCCGCTGGCCGGATCTATTCCTAGATCGCGCGCTTGGGCGACCTCCTCGCGGCTGACCGAGGTTTCGGTATGGTTGACCAGATCGATGAACGGCTTCCAAAACCTCTCCAGCAGCGGGATCCATTCTTGCTCGCCGGTGGCTACGGCATCGAGCGAGTCTTCCATTTTTGCCGTGAAATCGTAGTCGACGTAAGTCGTGAAGTACTGTGTCAGGAATCTGCTGACGATCTTGCCGATGTCCGTCGCCGTGAAGCGCCGGCTTTCGATATCTACGTACTCGCGGTCGCGCAAGGTCGAGATGATCGAGGCATACGTGGACGGGCGGCCGATGCCGTATTCCTCCAGAGCTTTGACCAGCGAAGCTTCGGAAAAACGCGGCGGCGGTTCGGTGAAATGCTGAGAGGGAACCACGTCCGTAAGCTTGACCTTGTCGCCTTCCCGCATCGGCGGCAGCACATGGTCCGAGTCGTCCTGAACGACATCGTCGAGGCCTTCCTGGTACACGGAAATGTAGCCGGGCTTCACCAAGGTGGAACCATTGGCCCGCAGAACGGTACGAGGGGGCGCATTCGCCGCGCGTTCCTGTTCGGGGGACCCGGCGAGCAGCTCCACCGCGACCGTGTCGAATAGAGCCGGCGCCATTTGACACGCGACCGTGCGCTTCCAGATCAGGGAATACAGCCGAAACTGGTCCCCCTCCAGATGCTTTTCGATGTCGCCGGGCAAAATGCCGGCAGCCGTGGGCCGGATCGCTTCGTGCGCTTCCTGCGCGTTCTTGGACTTGGTTTTGTATATCCGCTGCTCGTCCGCGAGCCCTTCGTTGCCGTAGAGCTGCACGATGACGTTGCGAATCTCGCCGAGCGCCTCCTGTGCCAGGTTGAGCGAGTCGGTGCGCATGTAGGTGATGAGGCCGACCGCGCCATCGCCGATGTCGACGCCTTCGTACAGCTGCTGCGCGACGCGCATGGTCTTTTGCGCGCTGAAGCCGAGTTTGCGCGCGGCCTCTTGCTGCAAGGTCGAGGTCGTGAAGGGCGGCGCCGGGTTGCGCCGTCGTTGCTTGCGGTCGACGCCGAGTACCGTAAGCATCCCGTTGGCGGCCTCGCGCAGCGTGCGCTCGACGTCGCGCGCCTGTGCCTCCGTGGTAAAGCTGAATTGTTCGACCTTGGCGCCGCCGTATTCCACGAGCTTGCCCGGGAATTTTTGCTCCGAATGCTCCAGTTCCGCATCGATGGTCCAATATTCCCGCGCGACGAAGGCGGCAATTTCATCCTCGCGCTCGCAAATCATGCGAAGCGCCGGGCTTTGCACGCGGCCCGCCGAGAGTCCCGGACGAACTTTTTTCCACAGCAGCGGTGATAGATTGAAGCCCACCAAGAAATCCAGGGCGCGCCGCGCTTGCTGCGCATTCACCAGATCCACCGACAGCTCCCGCGGCTGCGCCATGGCCTCGCGCACCGAGTTCTTGGTGATCTCGTAGAACACGACGCGCTGCACGGACTTGCCCTCGAGTTCGCCGTTGGCGTTCAGAAGCTCGTACAAGTGCCAGGAAATGGCTTCGCCCTCGCGATCGGGGTCGGTAGCCAGGAACAAGGACTTGGCCTTCTTGAGCGCGCGCGAAATGGCGTCGACGTGCTTCTGATTGCGTTCAACGATCTGATACTTCATCGCGAAGCCATGGTCGGTATCGACGGCACCCTCTTTGGGGACCAGATCCCGCACATGCCCATACGATGCAAGTACCTCGAAGTCCTTGCCGAGGTATTTCTTGATGGTCTTCGCCTTGGCGGGCGACTCCACGATAACGAGATTGCTGCTCACTAATGAAGTGCGTCAGAGCGCTCTTCGAAGACCAGGTCTTCCATCTGCGCGTAAGCGGACTCTTGGCCGGGCTGGCTGAAAAGAACCATCAGGACTACCCATTTGACCTGCTCGATGTCGATTTCATCGGCTTCGAGCGCCATCAAGCGATCGATGACCAGCTCGCGCTGAGTTGCCGAGAGGATCCGAACGTTCTCCAAATACATCAGATACCCGCGCACATCGGTGTCGAAGCGCAATAATTCTTGGCCGCTGAAAATGCGGACGGCACGCGCCGTGGCCTCGGCAACCTTGCCGAGCTGCTCGCCGGACAGGCCGTCCAGCCACCCCAGGGCGCGCTCGATGTCCGGTTCTCCGAATCCGGCCTTGTCCAGCTCGAGCTTCAAGGTAGCGCGATCGGGACGCGGTTCATCGTCGGCACTCATGTAATTCTCGAACAGATATATAAGCAGATCGAGAACGTTATCTTTCACCTCCGGCTCTCCTGTAGGCGACTCGGGAGTAGCGGCCCCCGGGGGCGGCCTGAACGTGACCCTCGAGCTCGAGGATCAGCATCATCGAGGACACGGCT
>JALYHU010000201.1 GCA_030776345.1 Pseudomonadota bacterium
ACGCCAAATAGCTAGACTCTAGGAACGGCTCGCGTTACTATCTTCGAGTGATTCGTTCTTTCAAGGACAAGCGGGCGGAGGCGATTTTCCGCGGTGAGTTTGTGAAAGGACTTGATGGCAAGATTCAGCAGCGTGCGAGAGAGAAGCTCAAGTACCTCGATGCCGCGGCGAATATCGGTGACTTGAGCGTGCCGCCGGGCAATCAGCTTGAGGCGCTCAAAGGCGATCGCAAGGGACAATGCGTCCGCGTGAACCAGCAATGGCGACTCTGCTTTCGCTGGAGCAAGGGGGATGCGCTCGACGTCGAGATCGTTGACTACCACTGATGAGAATGCGAGTGATATTAATGGCCACCAAGAAACTTCGTCCCGTGCACCCCGGGGATATTTTGAAACAAGACTTCCTGGAGCCGCTCGCGCTCACGCCGTATCGCTTGGCGAAGGAACTCGGCGTGTCGCGCCCGACGGTCAATCAGTTGGTCACGCGGCACCGCTCCGTCACGGCGGAGATGGCCTTACGGCTCGCCCGATATTTCGGGACGAGCGCCCAGGTGTGGCAAAACTTGCAGGCGCAATACGACTTGGAAGTGGCGACAACGAAGATTGGCAAGGCCGTTAAGGAGACGATCCGGCCGCGGTTGCCCCTTGAGCGACGGCGATCGACCGCTGTCTAACTTGGAAAATCCACTCGCGAATTGGACGTTAAGGTGTGTCCTGGGCAGTGTGGGGCGTAAACGATTGAATTGACACGGCTAACCAAGCATAGGTGTTTTGCGCCGCAGCTGCAAAAGTACAGTTTCTGCACGAATGTGAATTTCAATCGCACCGATACATTGACCTCGCTCGATCGCTTCAAACAGATCGCAAAGAATCTACAGGCCACCGTCATCATTGAGCATGACCCGCGCGACATCGGTAAGTTGCCCGCATTTCCCGCGGCCGCTCAATAGAAGCCTTCGTTGGTCATCACGCGGATTTCGGTGACCCCTCAGTTGCAGGGAGCGTGATAACCCAGCTCAATGTCGAGGGCTGCGTGATTGAGGACGCAGACCTTGCGCGACTTTCGCCGCTCACCTGGCGGCATATCAATTTTTTCGGTCGATATAACTTCGCCGTGCCGGAGGTGGTTCCAGCGGGGGCTTGCGTCCGCTTTGTACTGCGGGTTCCGAATGGGACTTCTAAGCTGCGTTTAGGCAGCAGGAATCTCGATCTCCACATAGCTGCCGCTCACCGCTGCGTTGACTGCTGGTAGCGCAAATTCTTGTCTGTCGTTAGCAAGACATCGAAGCCGGCCTGTTCGGCAGCCGTCAATAGTTCGCCGTTCTTGAGCAGACGTGTCGCCTGATCGAAAAGAACCCGCATTCAGGCCGCGTGTTCTGGTAGCCGATCGAGACTGCGAACGGCAAACTCAATCACGGCTATGACCTGCTCTCGATCGAGTCCTTCGTACCATTGCATCAAATCGTCGATGTTGGCGCCGGCCTCGAAGTTTTCAAAAATGGCCGATACCGGCATCCGTGTGCCCTTCAAGACCCACGCACCACTGACTTTGCCGGGAACACTTTCGACCACGGAGCATTGGGACCAATCGAGCGTTGCCATAGCCGTAACCCCCTCAAGTGGCTCAAGTTTCACGGCCGGTCATCCTACTTCCGAATAGGGGTTTTGCAAAGCCTCAGGTCGGTTTTCTTTCCCGCTCAGCCCTACGGGCTATCTTCGTGAGTAACAGTCGAACCGCGTCCATTCAGCGCAGTTGCCGCACATAGCCGTATTGCCGTAAGTCGCCCAGTATCCACGGTGCCCCTCCAACTCGAACAGTGCCCGAGTGCTGAGGACAGGACCATGGAACAATACTGCAAGCTCCTCTACGAGCGTATTTGTCAACGCACCGTTTGGTAAGTAGAAGAAACCCGGCTCGCCGCCTGATACTTACGGGATATTTGTGGCATCGCTGGCGTCAGATAGTCTGATCGGGCCGCCTCGACCATGTATTCGTCGCGTACATCACTTCACGTTGCGGGTTAGCCAAGATCGCATGTGACCTACGATGCGGCGTATCTCACGCACACGATCCATCGAGGGATCGACACCGGTTATGTCCTTACCAATTTCTCGATAGAGCGACAGCTCAAAGCCCTTCCCACCAATACTGGTGCGGACGCGCACCCAAAGAGGCCGGCAAGTACGTAACTTACGAACTGCGGGACAACGACGAGTGCGAGGATGGTGATGAAAACCTTCACGTCCGAATTCAGATCAAGCATGAATTTCAGGAATGAGTTGATCGCGGCACCAAGCTGACCTTGAAAGGCGCCC
>JALYHU010000202.1 GCA_030776345.1 Pseudomonadota bacterium
CCGCGTTGCATATCGCCACCATTCTCGATGGGTGTGCGGTACTGGCGTTGAAATTGCCGCTGCTCGCCTAACAAACCGGGCTGCACGAAATCGAACAGCGACCACAGTTCGCCCAAGTGATTCTCCATGGGAGTTCCCGTCAGACACAGACGGTGGTCCGCACGCAGTGCTCGCGCCACCTGCGATACCTTCGCGCGCGGATTTTTTATGGTCTGCGCCTCATCGAGGATGACGAAATAGAAGTCCCGCGCCAGCAGTACCTCGCTATCGAGCAGTAGCGCCGGATAGCCGATGAGTACCACATCAGCCGTTTCGCTCGCACTGAACATTTCCTTGCGCTTAGTTCCATGCAGCGTCACCCGCGTGAGATCCGGTGTGAACCGGTGGATCTCCTGCTGCCAGTTGCCGAGGACACTGACGGGGGCCACGATGAGCGAGGGCTTGCGCAGTCGTCCCTGCTGTTTTTCGATGGCAAGGTGAGCCAGCGCCTGCACGGTTTTCCCCAGCCCCATGTCATCGGCCAGGATACCGCCCAGGCCCGCACTGCGCAGGAACTGCAACCACCCCAGGCCTTCCTGTTGATAGGGGCGCAACGTCGCCGGAAAATGCGCCGGCGCGGTCAGCGGCTGGACGCCGCTGAAGTTCTTGACGGCTTCGACGACAGCCAGCAGCCAGGGGTCGTCGGATTGCAGCACAGGCGCGTTCGGCCCGAGAGTGAGTTGGGCCAATCGCGCCGCCTGACCCACCGGTAGAGTCAGAAACTGTTGCTTGCCAAGGCTCTCCTGATCGAACAGTTCCACCAGCGTGTCGGCGATGCGCTGAATCCGTTCCATCGGGACCGGCAGGTAGCGCGTGGCCTCCAAGCGCACGAGCACGTGGTCGCCGATGCGAAGGCACGATTCGTCGCGCGGTCCCACGGAACCCGGACTCATTGAGCTCTGCAAATAGTGCACCAATGCGGGCAGCAAATTGACGGGATGGCCATCGACCATGACCCCGAGGTTCAAATCGAACCATTCGCCTGCCCGGCTGGCTGAGCGCGGCCGATTCGCGCCGTGCGGCGGATGCGCTTCGTGCGGTAGATTCGTACCGTGCGGCCGCGCCGCATCGTGCGGTTGATTCCTGCGCATATCCGCATACCAGTCGCCGGCCGCAGCGATGCGATACGGGAAGCCAGCGTCGGTGGTGACGTCCCAGCCCGCGGCGCGCAGGGCCGGGACCCCGTTCATCATGAGACCGAGCCACGCCTCGCCTGTGCGCGGGGTCTCCGCCAGAACCTCGTCCAGTTGCGTGCGCAGGCGCCGCTCGGCTTCGCGGTCGCGCCTGATCTCATGGACGATGTCACCGTTCATGTGCCGTACCGTGGCCTGCTCGGCGCGCAGCGCGCTGTCCTCGACAGCCACCCCGTTGTACACGAAATGTAGAGTCGCCTTGGGCTCAGCGGACAGCACCAGCCTCGCCCGTAGGCTGGACAGCGCTTCGCCCTGCACCGCGAGCGCTCGCGGCCGTGGAAAAGCAGCGGCTCGCACTTCGCGTGACAGGTCGGCATCAAGCGCGGCGACATCTTCAGGCGCGATCGTTCGATTCCCGTATCGCCGCAGCAGCTCCACCGGGTAAGGAAGCTCGAGAAGAGCCCATTCGCCGGTGGTGCCGTCGATGTAGCTTGGGGGCTCGAGTCCCAAAAGCAAATCCAGCGATGCAATCATTGCACAGCGCAGACGCTGATTCCCATTCGGCATCGCCTCCCAGGCGAAGCGCACTTGACGCGGGGCGCCTGCAGCTAGGGCTGGACCCTGCAGCGATTGCCAGAATGCGCGGCCGGTGACGACTGCGCGCTGCAGAAGAACGAAGCCCGCAGCACCGCTCAATGTCCACGGACCTTCGCTGTGGTGCGCCGTCAACGCATCGAGTATCTCCCGGTCATGGGCATCGACGTAGCGTGGATAATTTCTATTTCCATCCGGTGTTCGGGGAGCGAGGCGCCATGCCACGGGCCGGATGTGCCGACCGTCCGCATTCGCGCCGGTCTGGGCGACCCAGACGGAGATCTGTAGTTCGCGGCTGGAATCGAGCGCATCGGCGATATCGCAACCCTCGAGAAGATAGGAAAGCCGCTGCTGCACGGGAGCACTGCGTCCCGAGGCGTTCTGCGGCAGCGTACACGGCTCGGGAGCGAGCCTGCCGAGGCGATCGTCCGCCACCGGCCCACTCGAAGTTTTCGTCGCAATCAGCATCACGGCGGCGACGTGCACGCAGGGGCTGCGCTCGCCGCAATCACACTCACCTTCGATGGTCAGCTCGTCCCGGTCCGGGCGTTGAATATAGATGCGGTGCTTGGTGGGCGGCTCGTCGTCGCGGATGGGTGCGGCGTCCGCAACCCCGGTTATCACGCGCCCGCCCTGCAGAACACGCACGTCGGACACACCGCCATCGTCGATCAGCCGCTGTGCCGCGGCGTACAGCGGAGCCGAGAAGTACTTCTGTAGTTGGGCAGGCAGACCGGCGGCGTGCACGTGCGGCATGATTGAATCCACACCGTGAACTGTACCATTTGGCGCCAAATAGGGGTTCAAGGGCGACGCTGGAGGGATCCGCCGGCAGACAGTTGGCATGGAATGGTGGACACTCCGGGGTGCGCCTCCAATTTGGGCGTTCACGAACTCGACACGATGCCGACCCTTTCCCGGTTTCCCTATTTCGTCACGTTTCTGCTGGTCTGTAGCACCGGTACGGCTTGGCCGGTACCTGCGCAAAGCGCGGGGAGCGACGCGGCGGAGGCGCCGAGCG
>JALYHU010000203.1 GCA_030776345.1 Pseudomonadota bacterium
CGACGGGCGCCTTTGCGGCCCCCTCCAGTGGCGGCACGACAGTCGTGCAAGTCACCGACTCCAAAGGCGCCACTGCACGCAGCACACTGACCATCGCCGCCGTTGGATTCGCACACGCGACCGAGGCGGTCGACTCCGGATCGACGACCGTGCACGCGGCGAGCGGCGGTGCGCCACCGTACACGTACCAGGTGACCGCCGGCGGCGGTATCGTCGATGGCGCCGGCAAGTTTACGGCGCCGGTGGGACCGGTTTTGGTAACGCTTGGCGTGACGGATTCCAAGGGGGCCACCGCGCAGGAGTCGCTGACGGTCAACCCGCCGCTGGTTGCCGCGAGCTCCCAATCCGTGATGGGCGCCGGTACGACGGTGACTGTCATCGCAACCGGGGGCCAAGGGCCATACGTCTTCGCCGTCACGTCGGGTGCGGGAACGGTGGATGCTAGCGGCCACTTCACATCACCGAGCGCGGGCACCTCGGTGATCACTGCCACGGACTCGCTCGGCCTGTCCACCACCACGACCGTGGTCGTCAATCCGCCGCTAGTCGTGTCGCCGACATCCGCGACACTGACGGCCAGTAGCAGCCAAACCTTACCCTTCGTTGCGCAGGGTGGAGTCCCGCCCTACACCTATTCCGTCTCATCAGGATCCGGCGCGATCGACGCGCAAGGCATCTACACGGCGGGAGCGAAAAGCGGCACCGATACGGTGCGCATCACCGACGCACAAGGAACGGTGGGGCCCGCGGCCGTCCGCTTGCTGCGCATCCGGGTTAACGGCCCCGTCGATGCGATGGCATCCGATGGAACGAGCTTGTATGTCGGCGGGCGCTTTAGCGCCGTCAATCCGTATTCGGCCCCGCGGCTTGCGGTTCTCGACCAAAGCAGCGGTAACCCGGTAACGAACTGCGATCTGGGCTCAGGTTTTCTCGATGGTATCGTGAACAGCGTCGTGACGGCCGGGCAATCCCTCTACGTTGCAGGGAATTTCAACCGTTACCGCGGGGTCGTCGTTGGCAAGATCGTGAAAATCGATGCAGCGACCTGCGCACTCGATACCAACTTTGCACGAGCGGGGGCCTTCGGACAGTCGCTTGGCGACGCTATATACGGGCTTGCGACGTTGGGCAACTCCCTATTCGCCGTCGGCAATTTCTCGAGCTACCGCGGGTCCCCATTTCTCGGAATAGTGAAGCTCGATTTGACGACGGGTGACCCTGATGCGACGTTTCACTCACCGACCAGTCTCAGCATTGCGGCGTTCATCTCAGCGGTGGCGGCCTCGGGATCGACCGTTTACGTCGGTGGCCCGTTCACGGCGGTCAACGGCGTTGCCAGCGGGCGTGTTGCCAAGCTCGACGCTTCCACCGGGACGGTCGACGCAACTTTCTCGCAGGCTCCCGGCGCGGATGGCCAAGTGGCGGCGCTCGCGCTCTCCGGTAATTCGCTGTATGTGGGCGGCTATTTTGCAAACTACGCAGGCGTTCCCGCGGGGCTCGTTCGGGTCAACGCCACGACCGGGGTGCTCGATCTGGCATTCACCCAGAGTGTCGCGAACTATACGACGACCATTTGCATTCTGCCGGCAGGATCGTCCGTCTATATCGGACGCGAGTATCCGCGAGGCGGGGCACCCACGCTTGCCAAGATCGACGCAGCCACCGGCATCACAGATCCAACTTTCACGGCTGGGTCGGGATTTGACGACGGAGTTTACGCGCTCGCCATGACGCCGTCCGGATTGTTCGTCGGCGGCGCGTTCAAGACCTATCGCAACGCTGCCGCGTACCATATTGCCAAGCTCGACGCCGTGAGCGGCGCGCTGGATACATCATTCACCCGGGCGACCGGTGGCAATGCCACGGTCCAGACACTCGCGGTCAGCGGTACCACCATCGTAGCCGGCGGCCAACTGTCGACCTACCGCGGCGGGCGCGCCGGCAATCTGGCGAAGTTCGATATCGCGAGCGATGCTGTGGATTCGGCATTTGCCGCCGCCGTCTCGTCCGATCAGGACGTGCTCGCGCTGCTCCTGAACGGCAACTCGCTATACGTCGCCGGCGATTTCTCCTACTTCAACCACGTCAACCGTGTCGGTCTCATCAAGCTCAACGCAGCGTCGGGCGCGCTCGATGCGCAGTTCACAGCCGCGGGTGGCGCGCCATTCGCCGTGACCTCCCTGCTGCTGCACGGCACGTCGTTGTACATCGGCGGATGGAATTCTTCTTTTGCGCCCTCGCATGTTGCCAAAGTGGATCCGATCAGTGGCGTGATAGACCCTGCTTTCACGGCCTCTGGCGTACCCAACGGGCCGGTCTACGCACTCGCCGACAGCGCGAGTGCAATTTACGTCGCGGGTCAATTCAGCGCGTATGGCGCATTCGCGGCACAGAATATCGCCAAGGTCGATCCGGCCAATGGTGCCGTAGACTCCGCCTTCACGCTATGGAACGGTGTCGTCAATGCCAATGACCAGATCATGGCACTCCAGACGGCGGGAAACGCCGTCTATATAGGCGGTTCACTGGCGACGTTTCACGGCACGGCGATTCAAGGGCTTGCGAAAATCGACTCGGCAACGGCGGTCGTCGACGGCGCGTTCGCTGGAACGGTCAATTCCGGCGCCGTAGCCGCGCTGGCAAAGGCGTCTACATCGCTGATCGTCGGCGGCACGTTTGACTCCTTCGATGGCAGCCAATCCTACAACGTTGCCAAAGCGGACCTCACGAACGGCGCGCTCGACGCAAACTTCGTGCGTTCCGCGGCCTGTGATTCATGTACGTCGTACTTCGATGCAGTCCGGCCCGTGGGGTCGCGAATTTTCGTTGGAAGCACGGACGCCACCTTCTACCGCGGTGTACCGGTATATTTTGTCTTTCCGATCGACGGTTCGTCCGGGGCGCCTCTCGATCCCTGATGCATAAGGGCAGGATTGGTCGACCATGGACCGTCGGGCCGGCGTCTGGGCGACAAAACTAGTCGACGTTCAATCGAACAAACGCCATTGCGCCTTGCGGGTGGGTGCGCCCATACAGCGGCGCCAACGTCTCGGGTAGGAAATTGAACGCATAGAGGGCACCTGCACCGACCTTGATGTGCTCGGTCAACCGAATGTTGCGAATCGCGCCAATCGAAGTCTTCGCGACATTGTAAGCAGTTCCTGCGCGGGGACCGAGCGCAATGAGTTCGTTGTTTTTCTCGCGTTCAAAGCGGGCAAACGCGGTCCACAGATCGGTGGGCTGCAGCGCACTCTCCAGCACATAGGCATTCAACGCGTCATCGCCGCTGCTGTGGCGCCTGCCCCAGGCGACTGTGGTTGACCACCCGGTGTGCTCACCGAATTGATGTGTGTAAATGGCGCTCCCCGACAGGCGCCTTTCGTTCTTGTCGGGCTGAAGCTGCTCGGGGCTGATCTGCTTGGCCCACGAGGCTTGCAGCGACCACTCGCGCGTCGGATTCCACGAAAGTCGCGCACTGGTGGAATCAAGAGCGCCGTGCTCGATATTGTACCGAAATTGATCGGGCTCTCGGCCGTGAAAACGCGAGACCTCGAATTTAAAGTCATCGTGTATGTAACCCAAGGTCGCAACACCGTACGTGATGTGCGTGGAGTCGAGCCAATGATGGCTGATCGGCGCCTCCGGACTATCGAGGATAGACTGCCGATGCATAAAGGCCGGGGGTCCGAATGCCGGCTCTCCCGGTAGACCGCCATAGAAAAAAAAGCTGTCCTTCGGGCCGAGATCGCGTGAATAGGTTCCTGACAATTCCATGAAAAGATCATGGGGGTGCTGCCGGTCGACCAGTGGCGTCGTGCCATTCGCCGACTCGCCGGTCGCCAGCAGCAGCGGATACCCGGACTTGCCCATCAAAGGCTCGGGGCTCAACATCGCGCGAAATTGCACACCGTCACCGCGCTCGAAGTGTCGGCGCGCCATCCCCATGAGCATGCCCGATGCAAACGTATCCGTGCTGCCGCGGGGCCCTTGCTGCCAGTCATACACGCCATTCAAAAGCGCGTGCCCCATGAGCATCCAATTCCCTTCCATGAGGTGTACCCCGCCGTGGGTGGCGCTGTCCGGTTGCCAGGAGGTGCCCGAGGCCTCCCGGTTCATGGAATATCTCCCAAGAGCGCCCATCATCATAGGATCCGTGGGCGCCATAGAATCCGCATTCGACATCGACATGTGGCTCATGTCGTGACCATCCGGCATCGAGGCGGCCGGATCGTCCAAAGGCATATCCGTCGCTTGCCCCGCATAAACGGCCGCATCGGCGAAAGCGCCCATAAAAAGCGCAGCCAGTGCGCGCTTGAGTGATCGATTCATCAAGATTCTCCAAACGCCGCCACCCTTGCGCAGGACTTCGCGGCGTGCTCAGGTTAAAGGCGGCAAATGAGGTTGCAAGACGAACCCAATGCGTACACAGTGCTCATCCCGTCGGCATTTGCATGTCGATCATCTCGCCATTGACGATCCAGGGACAGCCGAACTTGTCGGTGACCATGCCGAAGCGCTTGGCCCAAAATGTAGGCCCGAAGGCCATGGTCACTTTGCCGCCATCGGCCAGCGCGTTGAATACGCTCTCGGCCTGCGCCACGGCGTCGTAGTTGAGCGTGATCGACACGCCATGGATACCCTGATACGGCATGTCCGGGGGACAGTCGCCGGCATACAAATAACCGTTTCCCTCCAACGCCAGGCGCGCATGCATGATTCGGTTCAACGCGTGTTTCGGCGTCTGCTCCGACATTGGCGATTGCCCGAAGGTCAGCAAATAGAGCTTGCCGCCGAGTGCTTTCTCGTAAAAGCGCATCGCGTTAGCGCAGTTACCGTCGAAGGCCAAATAGGGAATGGGTTGTGGCATGGTCGCTGTACCTCTGTGGTGTTGCGTTCAAACCCGATACTTCGTGGGGTGTACTCCCTCGACGAAACACGGACACGAAATTCGACAGGGCTTTTAACAGCGCGACGTCGCCCATTGGAGCAGCAGCCTCTCGCATTGCGCACAGGTGTTCGGATCGAGCGCAGGTCCCAGCGACGCCTCTGCCAGCATAAAAGCGTATATGAGCATCGCGGCCGCCGCCGCTGGCAGGCTCCCCTCGGTTTCCAGGAGTAAGGACTTGATGTAACTCAGCCGCAGGCGGTCGATCTCGAGTACCGCACTCGCCGCATTGGGATCTGAGCGTCCCCAGAGCCGAATCGCTGCCTCAATATCCGCACCGTCGCGTGTCGAGGTCGATCTGATCCGCGGAAGAGCCAGGAGTTGCCTAATTCTACCGACGGGCGAGGGGTTGGCCCGTTCGAGCCGCTCAATGACTCCGAGTGTGGCCCTCTGCCGCCACGACACGAGCATCGCGTCGAGCAATGCCGCACGATCTTTGAAATGCCAGTAAAAACTTCCCTTCGTCACGTTGAGCGATTTGGCCAAAGGCTCCACCCGCACTGCCTCGATTCCCTTTTTGGCAAGTACTCGGAAGGCCGCATCGAGCCACGAGTTGGTGTCGAGAGATCCAGCGGCTCTTGGCTTTTTTCTATAGGCAGTCAGGGGAAAGGGCATGCACGCATTCTCACCGCAATGGAGCCGCTGTCGCAAGAGATCGCCCGGCGCACCATACGGTACCGTATTGACAGCGACCCGGGGAGGGCGTAAATGTTCCTTTGGATAAAAAACAGCGGAAGTGCTATGACACAGGCAGGTGCGCCCGCGGGCGCTGCGGGAGTGGGCAAGAGCGTTGAGGCGTTTGGAATCCGCACGAATTTTCACGAGTGCGGTGCCGGTGAACCCGTCGTTCTCTTGCACGGGTCGGGACCCGGCGTGTCGGCTTGGACGAATTGGCGGCGCGTGTTGCCGCTCTTGGGCGAGCAATTTCGGGTGCTTGCGCCGGACATGGCGGGATTTGGATTCACCGAGCGCCGCGAGGATCTAACCTACGACATCAAGTTGTGGGTGAAGCATCTGCTGGGTTTCATGGATGCGCTCGGCCTGGAATCTGCCCACTTGGTTGGCAACTCCTTCGGAGGTTCCTTGGCGCTGGCGGCGGCGCTGCGATTTCCGGACCGCTTCGGCCGGCTGACACTCATGGGAACCCCCTGCGGTAAGTTCAACATGACTCCCGGATTGCGGGCCGGATGGTTCTACGAACCGTCCATCGACAATATGCGGTCCGTGATGTCGCTGTTCCCTTTTGACCAAACGATCGTAACGGATGAACTGGTACGCGAACGCTATGAGACAAGCCTCATCCCTGGGGCTCAGGAAGGCCTGCGTCGGCTATTGATGAAGCCCAATGAAGAAGGCGATACGCCCCTGTCGGGCATGCCGGAAGAGGCGGTGAGCCACCTTAAGCACCGTACGCTGGTGATGCACGGTCGCGAGGATTACGTGATTCCGGTGGAACTCGGTTTGCGTCTTGCCGCGACAATACCGAACGCCGACTTCCATCTGTTCGGACGGTGCGGTCATTGGGTGCAGGCCGAGCGCTTCGACGAGTTTCTGGAGCTGACTACGCGGCACCTGAGGAGCTGACGTGTCGGCAATTCAGTCGCTCGGCTATGTGGGATTGACCGTCTCCGATCTCGACCGGTGGAAGCTGTTCGCCACGCAACTGCTGGGATTGCAAGTCGTGACCCGCGAGGACGGCGCGCTCGATTTGCGCATGGACTCCTACGCGACGCGCCTCCGTCTCACCGGTGGCGCGGCCGATGACATCGATTCCATCGGATGGGAGGTGCGCGACCGGGCGGAGCTCGAAGCTCTTCGGGCCACGCTGGTGCATCACGGGATCGCGGTCACAGCGGGGACCGCGTCCGAAGCGCAACGGCGTTACGTCGAAGGGCTAATTAAATTTCGTGATCCGGAAGGGCTGGCGTCGGAAGCGTACTATGGTCCGCTGCAGCGGACGAATGATCCGTTCTCGAGTCCCCGGGGTGTTCGGTTCAAGACAGGCCGAGGCGGTCTCGGCCATGTCGTCTTGGTAGCCCACGATATCCAGGCGCAGGAAGATTTCTATCGCGAGGTTCTGGGTTTTCGCGTATCGGACTACATCCATACGGAAGTCGTGCCGGGTAAGCCTCTGGACCTTACGTTCATGCGCTGCAATTCGCGGCATCACTCCCTTGCGCTGGCGCGCCTGCCCCTGAAGAAAAAGCTCCAACACCTGATGCTCGAAGTGGAATCGGTCGACGATGTGGGCCGTGCCATGTATCGCTGCATGGACGCGGGCCACCATCTGTCCCTGACGCTCGGACGTCACTCGAACGACCAGATGTTGTCTTTCTATCCGCAATCGCCATCCGGATTTGACATCGAATACGGCTGGGCTGGGCTGGAGGTGGATGACGACACCTGGCATGTGTTGAGTCACGATACGAATTCGGCTTGGGGCCATCGCTTTCAGATGCCGCCCAGACCGCCGAAACCCGCTGGTTCCTCCGCGGCGGCGGCGGTCGATACCCCAAGGAGTTGAGTCATGCGAAACGAGGTGTCGCCCGCGGCGTCGCTTCCAGCCGATCTCGGCCTCGATGTTCGCCAGGCAGCGCGGCCAGGGCGTCGCCCGATCGCGCAGAACGCCTCGGCCCGGACGTTGGGGGCGGACCTGCGATTGCCGATCATCATCGCGCCAATGTTTTTGATCACGAGCCCCGACCTCGTGGTGGCTGCGGCAAGAGCGGGATTGCTGGGCGTCTATCCGGTGGCCAATTCACGCACCCTTCCGGATCTTGCAATACACCTGGCCAAGATCGACGCGGAGCTGCGTGCGGATGGCCGCGCGG
>JALYHU010000204.1 GCA_030776345.1 Pseudomonadota bacterium
TGCCGCGCCCGTCCGGAGGCGTGCTAGTTGCCGCCCGAAATTAGATCCGCTCGGGCGCCCGTGATCGCTTCCGTGATGGCCTCCATCTGCATGGTCGCAATCGAAGCGACCATCGTATCCACGGCCATGCCGCAAATCGTGGCCGATCTAGGTGGACTGCGCCTTTACAGCTGGGTGTTTTCTGCGTTCCTGCTGACCCAGACGGCGCTCACCGTGGTCTTCGGCAATCTGTCGGATATCTACGGCCGCAAGCCGGTCATGCTGGGGGGCATAGCGATCTTCGTCTTGGGTTCGATACTCGCCGGTTTTGCATGGTCGATGCCGTCGATGATTGTCTTCCGGCTCGTCCAGGGCGCCGGCGCCGCAGCGATGCAGCCGGTCGCTATGACGATCGTTGCCGACCTATACCCCGCACGCGAGCGGGGTAAGATTCAGGGTTATCTGGCCAGCGTTTGGGCAATATCTGCCCTGCTCGGGCCCGTTGTCGGTGGGCTCATTGTCCGCAACGTCTCCTGGGCCTGGGTTTTCTGGATCAACGTTCCGATACGCTTGATCGCGGCGGCTGGCTTCAGCGCCTTCCTTCACGAGAACGTACAGCGCGAGCGCCGCACGATCGATGTCGCTGGCGCGACCGCCTTTGCAATAGCGGTCACCTCGTTACTGATTTGTCTGGCGGAAGTCGGGACATCCGACTTCGCGTTGCTTTCAGCAGCGGGCGCCGTATCCTGCATCGCGACCGTGGCATTCATCCTGCAAGAGCGGCGAACCGATAATCCGATGGTTTCCTTTGCCTTATGGCGTCGCCGGCCGATCGCGGCAGCCAACGGCGTATGTCTTCTCTCGGGTATGGCCCTCATGGGCCTAACGACATTCGTACCAATCTACGTTCAAATCGTACTGCGCCGCTCGCCGTTGATCGCCGGCCTCGCGTTGACGACCGTGTTGGTGGGCTGGCCCGCCGGCGCCACGTTGGCCACCCGTTTATTTCACCGCGTCGGACTACATCATTTGTTGCTTACCGGAGCCCTTCTCCTGCCCGTCGGCGCCGTGACATTCGTACTGTTGACGCCGCAGAGTTCTCCCGTCATGGCCGGACTCGGTTCTTTGGTCATGGGGTTCGGCATGGGCCTTCTCAGCATCAGCTCGCTCGTCTTGATTCAGGAGATCGTCGATAGCTCGCAGCGCGGCAGCGCAACGGCTTCGAACCTGTTCTCGCGCAACCTCGGCAGTACCTTGGGTGCCGCGGTGCTCGGCGCAGTACTCAATCATGGTCTTGCCCGAGCGACCGGGGGTACGCCCGTTACTTCGGACCAGCTGCGGCAGCTCATTGAAATGCCGCCCGCCCAGATACCCGGCGATGCGGTCCTACGCTTGGCGCTGCAACATTCGCTGAACCTGACGTTTTGGGCCATGCTTGCGATGGCAGTGATTGCCGCCGTGATCGCAAGCATGGTGCCGTTGGTTGAACTCAAACGAGCGACCCCGGTCGCGGCGGAATGAGAGCAATCGTCGCGCCGACCGATTTCAGGTGGGCAACATCAATACAAAGCCATCGTTCTCGTACGCGTAAAATCGCCACTCCGCGGCTGTTTTCGGCGTTCCTAGGACCACCAGCTGTTGCCGCAGAGTGGCAAAGTCATTGAACACGTCGGAGGATTTGATGATGTTTTCGTATTTTTTCAATAACGAGTCGGTTGCGGCACCCAACGCCGAATAGGTAATCAGCACTTTGAGTGGCGCGTTGAACAACTGAAGCTTGTTCATCGTTTCGTGAGCCTTGGAGGCGTCGTTCTCGTGTTCTATTGCAACCGTAATCCAATTGGCATACGTGGCGTACTTGCCGGTGTCGTCAAGTCCGCGCTCTTCGTAGAACATTCCATCGAGCGTGTAATACTCCTTATTCCAAGACATCAAGCCGAGATGTCTGGCAATCCTGGGATAAATAGTGGACCGCATGAAATAATTATATGATTTGGTCTCGAAGCCGATTGCAGCGCGAAAGCTAGCGCGCTCCGACTTCATGACCGCGACGAAGGCATTGCGAAAATCTCTGGGGGTAATTTTGTTCATCGAAGACATTGCGGACTCATTTTGCACTGAAATCCCAAAGCCCTCACCGATAATTTTGAGGATTAGCCGATCGCAACGGGCGAAACCCGAATGAATCTGTTCGCCGCGCGTCAAAGTCGGGCGGCGGCCATGCCGTTCATCATGGCGACGGCGCTGATCGACATGATCTCGATTGGCCTCATCATCCCCGTATTGCCGGCGCTGGTGGGCAGTTTCACGGGTACGCAAAGGGATCAGGCCCTCTGGTATGGCGCCGTCACGTTCACCTTTAGCTTTGCCAATTTCTTTGGCTCGCCAATTCTAGGTGCGCTCTCGGATAGCTACGGTCGCCGACCGGTATTGCTGATCGGATTCTCCGGCCTGATGCTGAGCTTCCTCACGACCGCATTGGCGACCTCCATCGGCATGCTGGTTGCCATACGACTGGTGGCCGGCGCGATGCAGGCCAATCTTGCAGTGGCGAGCGCCTATGTGGCCGACATCACGCCGCCTGAACAGCGGGCCAAACGCTTCGGTATGCTGGGCGCCATGTTCGGCGTCGGGTTCATCCTAGGGCCCGTGATCGGTGGACTATTGGGTTCCCTCGATCTGCGCCTGCCGTTCTATGCAGCTGCCGGCCTGGCGTTTATCAATCTCTTGTACGGCTACTTCGTATTGCCTGAATCGTTGCCGGCGGCCCGCAGGCACGGATTCGAATGGAAGGCCGCCAATCCGTTCAGTGCGCTCCGAAGACTTAGTCAACTGAAGGATGTGGCACCGCTGGCTGTGGTCGTGGCGTGCTGTGGACTCGCCCAATTCGTGCTTTATACCTGCTGGGTGCTGTATACCACCTTCAAATTCGGCTGGGGACCTCGGGACAACGGTTGGTCGCTCGCGGCGGTGGGCGTGGTTTCCGCCATCGTGCAGGGTCTATTGCTGGGCCGGATCTTGAAACGCATCAGCGTGCGGCGGCTCGCGGTATTGGGACTCATCTCCTCCACGCTTGCCTATGCACTGTGGGGAGCGGCTACCCACAGCTGGATGATGTACGCGATCATCTTCGTCAATCTGCTGGGTCCCACGGTGTCATCGGCCATTCAAAGCATCATTTCAAGCGCAGCAGACGCAGAGAATCAGGGCAGGACGCTCGGTGCCGTCAATGGCCTTAATAGCCTGATGGCCGTGATCGCGCCGGCGATCGGCGCACCGCTGCTGACGATGGTGTCCCACCTCCCCAGAGGTGATTGGCGCGTCGGCGCGCCATTCTACTGCTGCGCGTTACTTCAGGCGATTGCGCTGTTTCTGACGATGACGCACTTTCGCAGCGAGCGACGCGCGCGGCTTGCAGTGCAATCGGTCACGGGCACATAGGGGCTTGTCCGAGCACTTTCTGGGAGCCGCGTGGGCAAGGCCGTATATCCGTGCGATGCGGTCGGGCTCGGCCGACGCCATTGGATAGTGCAAGCGCAGCGGATCCAAGGCGGGGCGCCGGCCGTAATCGTGCCACTGACAAGCCGTGCAACGCCGCAGACGCGCCTCTCGCGAATCCCCCCGGCGCTGGGCAACCGGGGGGATCTGGAGTTAAGGTTCCGCGTTCGCGGCAGAGTTCAAGAATCTGCACCGATAGCTCTGACCGATAGCTCTGGCAGATCGCCAAGCAAGATTCGTTCGCGTGCGAATTTTTTCGCAAGACGCAATTTTTGTTCGGATAGCACTCCAAGAAAGTAGACCAGCCAGGGCTGCCAGTCGAGTTCGAGGCGCAGGCGTTCCAAGATGAGCTTCAGCTCTGGCTCCGGTTGGGTGCGCCATCCATAGTCGCCGTGGCGGGCCGACGTTCGCTTACCGTTGAAGTAGCCGCCCTCCTGGATGGGTATGACGAATTGGGATTGACTGCCTCCCCAGAACCCAGTCTCCCGTGCGAAGTCAGTTCGCCTCGGGTTGGCCATCCAGGCCCGACGGGAGTCGCAAGGCTACCGCCAGGAAAGCTACGCAGATGGAATCCGTCTGCACCGGACCCGCGCCATCGAATGATGGGGAACGAACATAACTGTCGACACCCTTGGAGTCGGTTCGCAAGCGACTTGACGTGCGGATGGGAAGCCATGAAGGACGGCGGAGATTGACGCTCCGGAGCCGAAAGCACGCTAAACTTCCACACATGTCTGACATCGATCGCCAGCACCTCCTCGATACGGCCCGCAACATCCTTCTCGCGGCGTTTCCGAACGCCTGGGCTATTTACGTGTACGGCAGCTTCGCGCGCGGCGACCATTCCCCCCAAAGCGATATCGATCTCGCGCTGTTGCTCCCGCCCGATGAAAAGATCGACGAATTGCTGAGCATCATCAATGATGTCTCGACACTCGTTCACCGTGAAGTCGACTTGGTCGATCTTCGCAAAGTGAGCGAGGTGCTGCGCCGCGAGATTCTAGCGGAAGGCCGAGTGCTTCATGTCTCCCAACCCGACCGAGTCTTGGAATGGGAGGGCACCGCGATCAGTCGCTATCAGCGCTACCGCGACGAAGTAAGCGACCTGCTAAAAGACTTTCAAAGCACAGGCATAGGATACCGTCAATGACCGACGTCGGCGCCCAGAAGATAACCTCGCTGCAACGCTGTATCGCGCGGGCGCGCGAAGCATACGCGGCCGCCGGCGCCGAAATCCGCACCAACTACAACCTCCAGGACGCGGCAATCCTCAACGTCATCCGCGCCTGTGACACTGCCATTGATCTTGCCAACATGGCGATTCGCCAACGGCACCTCGGCATCCCGAATGAGAGTCGTGACTCATTCGCCATCCTAGTCCGCGAAGGCATCATTGCGCCCGACTTGGGTGACCGACTGAAGCGAATGGTCGGCTTCCGCAACCTCGCTGTTCACCAGTACCGCGAACTCGACCTCGATATCCTCGATGCGGTAATCCGGAGAAATCTCGACGAATTATTGGCCTTCGCCCAAGTCGTACGGTCGGAGTTGTAGATTGTTACTGACGGGCGGTCCTGCGACGGGCGAGGACGCAACAGACTATGACGTGGGAATACCCGGCGAACTCTGCAAATTCTGTGCTGCTCAATGAGAACGACACCGCCCGGCCAGGGATAATTGCAAAGCCGATTCTGCGCTACGACACTGAAGGATTCGTCGGTCCCTCTCCACAATGCGTGCCGTCCTGTCAATGGATACGCCTTACCACCGACGGAAGCGCCGAACATGTAATCGATCGTTTTACGAGGCCGTTGATTTACACAATCGGACGCCGGCCGATGTGCCCAGCCGTCCGCGGATGGGATGGGTGGTGGGCCCGCTCGGACTCGACTACGCGATGCAAGCCTCTGAAACGAATGCGATACCAGGAATTCTAGCCGCGGCATTGCACCTAAACTTGCCCCGACGTTCCCCATGCGGGCGTCACTGGTTTCAGGCGGCGTCGAGTTGGGTCGCGATGCAGAATACGCCTGCCGCTGTGACCGAACAGTACGCCGCGTTCCCAGCCGCCAAGCAGGTGAATCTTTCGCGACCGCGCGGACGACCGTCCGGAAGGGGTCGTGACCGGCTTTACTTTGCCAACGCCATCGCCGTCACAAACTCAGGCCGAATGTCATTTGGAACATTCTTTATCTTGTCCAGCGCCTTCTGCAAATCCGGGCGAATCACCACATACTTGCTCATCATCGCCTTGGCCTTGGCGTAGTCGCCGGTCGCCTCTATCGTCAGAAATTCGCGGTCGAGATCGGCGATGCCCTGCTTAATCTTCGTGAAATCAACCGAAAACGTGCCGTCGCCATGCGAGACAAAACCACCGTTATCGAGTAGGTAATTCATTTGAATAGCCATGCCGCGGGCATGTGCATCGGTCAAGCCGAAGTGCAAGGTGCGGAAGGCCGACGCCAGAAAAGTGCTATACAGCTTGTGCTCTGCCGCTTGGCCCTGTCCCAGCATTTCCTTCAACCGCCCCTTGTCCATCATATAAGCGACCGCGAACAATCCGGTGATATCAGCTTTGGCCTCTTCTATCGTGCCGTAGGTCTCCTTCAAGTCCTGGCGCGGTGTCGAGTCGCGGCCGCCGCTCTTGGTCACATGCGGTCCCAGCCCATGTGTAATCTCGTGTGCAAGGATGTGGGTGAAGAAGGAATCGAAATCGAGATCAGCTTGCGATTGCACCGTCAACACCAGTTTCGAAATCGGCGTTAGCGTCGACTTGAATTTGGCTTCCTGCACATTCTTCAGCATCACCCGCTTCGAGCCGCGCTGGCTGATGATGCGCTCATCGTTGGGCAGATTATAGGCAGCAGTTTGCACGCTCATATTGCCATCGCCGGCCCCGTAGACCTCATTGACCACCACCATCGGCGCCAACGCACCCACCCTCGGATTGCGATATTCGGCGGCAAGCGGCAGGTTGTCTTCGATTTCCTGCATATGCTTGGCGAAGAAAGTCAGTTTATCCGTCTCCTTTTGGTCGCGAATATTCACGTACGCTTCGAACGCCGCCTTGTACCCAAACAATTCATCGTTGTAGGTTTCGTAAGGCCCGATCGTGATATCCAACATCGAATCGAGATCCATCCAGGCAAAATCGGATGCCAGGTAGTCGTTGGTCAAGAAGGCATCCGCGCGCAAGCTCAGAAATTTCTTCAGAGATGCGTTGTCGGCGGAAGCGGCCGCCTCTTTCAGGAGCGTCGCCAGTTGTTCCAATTCGACGCGATATTCTTCGGAATACTTGACCACCTTGAATTGTCCATCCCGCCCGGCCCGAATCGTTGTGAAAAACCATTGCGCCGCCTCCTTATCAGCCGGCGCAAGCGATGCAACCCATTTCTCTATTTCGGCCTTGCTGGCGCCGGCGGGATAGAAATTAGCGGCTTCCGGCTTCAGCGCAGGGATGGCGATGCCCGCAAAGTCCGCCGGCAGAAAGGACTGATTCCCGTCAATAATCGACCAGGGTCCCTTGTTCAGCCAAAAATATGTTTGCCGCGCAAGTCCCAGCGCCGACCGATCTCTTTTCAAAGCTAACCACACCGCCTCGTTGTTCGCCCAACGCTGGCGCAATTGCAAGGTATCGACGATTCTGGCCGCATCGATCAACTTGACCATCGCCGCCTTGTCGCCGGCCGGAAGACCGGAGGTATCGGCGCGCAATTCAACAGGCGCAAAACGCGCTGCTTTCTTGTTCAGCGCGGTCGCGTCAGGAATCGTCGCGACAGTTGACTTACCCGGTGTGGGAGAAGGCGACGACGATACGGGTGACGTTTGTGCAAAGGCGGCGGTTCCAGACCCAATGAAGATGCACACGCCGAATGATATTTCCATCCACGAGTGACGAAATTGCCTCATGATTTTCCCTCAACTTATTCGATTGCATCCATGGTGATTAACGCTGGCGTTTCACGGCATGGCGATTCACGGTGCTGAAGGTAGCGATGGCCATGGATATCCTTTTTTTACGCAGCAGGGACAGCACACTCCAATCGCTGGCGGCGGGAGCGGTGATCGCCCCGGGTACCGACCCGATACTTGCATGAGCGTAGCTGAAAAACAATGGCGAGGTATTCCTTGGAGCCTTCTGCCTACTTTGATCGCATACGATTTGCCGATAGCGTACAGCCGGACCTCGCGACACTCAGAGCCATACATCGAGCTCATCAACACGGTCCCGTTCAAAAATCTCGACGTGCTTCTGCGCCGTCCTTTCGCCCGATGAGAAGAAGCTGATACAGAGCGGCCGCGAATCCGCCGAACAACTGCGCGAGTTGGAGATTTATCAGCAAGCCGGATTCAGCGCGGCAGAAGCCTCGACGGCAGCGACGATCGTGCCCGCGCGTCTCGTCGGTCAAGATGCACACACCGGTTCGATCAACTGGGCAAGACCGCGCTGTCGCGCCTTCTCGCCATCCGAAACTCCCCCGACCAACGCAGCCAAAAAGTGTGCGGCCGCACGTGATCCTCAGTCGGCTGTCCAGAGCAAGGTCGGGGAGGCTGGAATGGGAATTGGATGCGTATGTTTCCTATTCGCATCGAACACGGCCCGCGGGGCGACATGACGCTCGGACCTTCCACAACTTACCGTAGATTCTTAGCACTTTGGCGACGGCTAATGTAGCCCGTCGCATGGCTCCCTGGATCTTGCCTTCTGCCAAGCCGCGAACCGTACGCGCCAGAGCCAGAGTCAAGCAGCGCCGCGTCGGTGCGCAGCGCCGTAGGCTTGACCGCGTGACGGCCCAGCGCTCCGGTCACTGCGATCGCGTGGGTAAATGGGTGCATACACGACGCCGCCCCGGCGCCTCGAAGGGGGCGGGCCGATAGCGGAACTACTGGGCCTCGTCGAATCGCTGGAAGTTCTCGACGACCAGGCGATCCGCAAAGCTGGGTCCTTTCAGGCTCTCGGCAAATCCACAATGCCCGCCATGGCGCGTACGCACTATGGTGAGGCCGGGCGAGGGCGCCAGTCGCGCCAAGTCAGCGGCGGGAATCATGGGGTCATCGTCCGCGAGCAGCACGGTGGCGGGAACGCCCAGGCTTGCAAGCCGCGTGCCTATAATGGCATAGCCATCGAGGTAAGCTTCGAGACTGCCGAAATCAGTGAACTCGCGCACCAACCCCGCCGTCATGGCGCGCAAATTCCGGGTGCGTAGGATGGGCTCGAAGTCCGGCAGATCCGGCCAGGCGCGGCGCTTGTGGCGCAGCGACCGCGACCATTTGCGCACGAAGTAACGCCGGTAAATGAACGAGCCGCGCTCGAGCGCTTCGAGCGTCACCGTGGGATCGAGTACGGGCGACACGGCGACGACGCCGGCAATGGCCTTGGGCGCACCCGCGTTGGCTGCGACGCGCAGCATGAAGTTGCCGCCCAGCGAGAAGCCGCCCAGGAAAATCCGCGCGTCGGGATAGCGGTGCGCAACGGCGCGCGTTGCGCCAACGACCTCCTCCAACCGGCAGGAATGAAAAATCTCGCGGTTTAGATGATGGCTCTCGCCGTGATCGCGTAGATTGAGGCGTAGAACGTCGAAACCGCTGGCGAGCAGTTCCGCCCCGAGCGAGATCACGTAACTGGAGTCGGCGCTGCCCTCCCAACCGTGCAGCACGACCGCAATGCGCCGGCGCACCGTTTCATCCGAACCGCCCTGCCGCCCCGCGGCATCGAGCGGATCGGCCGCACTCAACAATCCGTGCAACCGGACGCCCGCGCCACAATCGAGCACCCACTCCTCTGCGTTCGCCAGCAGCCGGGCACCTCGGCGCCGTGCCAGCCACTGTATTGGCGGCAGGTTGCCGAGGGTGGTCTGGAACTGACCGGAGCGCAGCACGCCGCGCGGCGCAAAATCCTTCAGGGATCCCTCGGTGCGTGTTGGGCCGCCACCGCGCCTTGCCCATACGCGATGTCGCGCTGTTCCCCGACGCCACGGTGCAATGGCTGCGCGACAAGATTCAATTCTTCGATACCTTGTGCCACCACCGCGCGAAATCATCCCCCGGTACCCCGCAGGCAGCAGGCGCGATATTAGCCGTCATCCCGTTCAAGCCTGCGATGACTCGTGCATTATTCCACCTCTCGAACGGCGCGACATCTCGACAAATATTACCGGCATCTGAGATTAAATTTTTCGCGTCGGAGTTCGGCGCATTGCTCGCCCCGCCGCATGTGCGACCCCCATGTTTCCATACTTGAACCAGAAAAACCAATTTGCGGATAGGAATTCAAACCACCATTTCGGACCATGTGTGCCCACCATCGATTCGCGTAAGCGAAAGCCCAGCGCTTTCACAGGCCAATTGCCGGTGCGCAATCGACGTCGCGTTGAAGTAAAAGAAAGTAAAGAAGCAAGCGGCTATCGTAAAGCGCGTCACCCAACATCAGCAGGCCTCATCGAGGGATAAGCGCAGCTGCGCGAGACGTTGGCCCTGCGCTGACGCATAAAACTCGCCGAAGCGCGTCCCT
>JALYHU010000205.1 GCA_030776345.1 Pseudomonadota bacterium
GCACGCCGGATGGGCGTCACGCGGCAGTCTTTGATCAAGCTGTGGCTCGCTGAAAGGCTGGGCCAACCGATTGCGGCCGGAAACCGCCGAGGTTCGTGAAGGTTTCACGAATGAGTACTGACGACCCTCAACTGACCGTGGCCAAAGTCGGCTATCAGGCTGACCAATATGGAAGCATTGCCGACAAAGTTACCTGTTAGTCGATTGATGTCTTCCCGTTTCCCCGGGAGCAATCGAGTCTAGCAAGCTAAGCCATCGTGCCTGAATCTCCGACCAATTCTTCAATAGTGGGCGCGGATAAGTGATTGATACAAGCGCATTGAGCTTCTTTGAAATGAATTTTTGATCGCACTGCGCAACCCCTTTGTATGCTGGGCCGTCCGCTGCCGTTTTTGATTCTTCAGCGGTGCAATGAATTAACGTTGACACCACGCCTGTAGGTTCACGCAAAAAGTAGACGTCTCGAGTTTCAAATTCTGATCGATCTACCTCGGGAAAGGCGGGGTACTTGCTGAAATCGACGCCTATTCGCTCCAGGCCATATTTTGGCGACTTAACGTCGGGTGCATTTCGGAAGTAACACGTTTTTGGTTGATCGTTCCCGAAACAAAGATTAATCCCAGCAGTATAAGATACCTGGTGGAACCATTCCTGCAAGGCGTCGGATCGTGGACTTCCTTCCCCCTCAACTGCGCCTGAAGTGATCGTGGCAGCCATCGCGTTTGGATCTTGGTGTTCATTGAATTCATGCCAGTCGGGGCTCATAGGCGCCAAGTCTGGCCACATTGCGTGAATCAGCAGTATTTGGAACGCTTGATCGCTGAACTTGCGATGCTTCGTCTCCACAGCCGCCGAGAATTTGCGAGCTATTGGACTTCCGGTGCCATACGCGCTCGGCACCTTAAGGATCGTTTGCTTAGATCCGAGCCGATCTAACGACCACTGAACAGTATCGAAATCCGTCAGCGGCGGTGCTGCAGTATTTGGGAGGCCGGTTGCACCAGTGGCGATAATCGCGAGCAGCAAGTTTGCACTCAACGTCGGAAACATCCTGTCCTCCATCCGATGTGTCGCATGTTAGCAGTTCTGAACGACCGCTTTGCCGCCCGAATCAGAGACGGCTGATGGACCGCTGTTGGCCGAACAGAGACCGATTGCCCGCCCGGAACCGGTCACCCCTCCAGATTCAACGGTGCCGATTTTGCCGATGTCCGTCAATGGGTCATCCCGACCCGTTCTTGACGGTCGTGAACGTCAGCTTCCGGCCATCAGAACCAGGGTTCTTTGCCGCATGAGCCACTGGCGTTCGGCCTGTGAAGATATTTTGGCGAGCGCTTCATCGTAGGCCTTTAGCGCAGCCTCGCTGCGGCCGACTCTGCGCAGCAGATCGGCCCGGACAGCATGGAACGGCGCAAAGTCTCGCAGTAACTCCTGGTCAATGGCATCGAGCTGAGTTAACGCGGTTTCGACGCCATGAACTGCGGCCACCGCAACCAGTCGATTGAGCCGCACGATGGGGTCGTCGCGCCGGAACAGGAGCGCGTCATATAGTGCTAAAACCCGGGGCCAGGGTGCTGGCTCGTCGAGAGTAAGGCGTGAACACCAGGCCGCATGAATCTGCGCCTGAATCACTCTGGCGGGATGGGGATTAGTCGCGACGGCGCGATTCAAATATTCGTTGGCTTCGACAATGAGCGAGCGCTGCCAGCGCTGAGGATCTTGCTCGGACAGCGGAATCATCACACCCTCGCCATCGACGCGCGCCGGTCGCCGCGCCTCAGCGAATCGAACCATCGCGGCGAGTGCGGCGGCTTCCGCCTCTGTCGGCATGACCTGCACTAGTGTCCGGGTCAGCTCCCGCATCTCCGCCGCGAAATGCGCGTGGGGTCCACGGGCGGCCGAATCTTCATGCGCCTTGGCATAGGCGATCTCGACGGTTGAGAGCACCGCATCCAGCCGTTCGGACCAGAAGGGAGTGGCCGGTATTTCGAAGGGGATGCCGGCGTCTGCGATCTTCCCTTTCGCGCGAGTCAGGCGCTGGGCCATGGTCGTCTCCGAGACTAGGAAGGCTCGGGCGATCTCCAATGTCGTCAGTCCGCACACGAGGCGCAACGTGAGAGCCGCTCGCGCGTCTATGCTGACGGCAGGATGACAGCAAATGAAGATCAGCCGCAGCCGTTCGTCCGGGATCACGGCGTCATCGTCCTCAGGTGCCGGTTGCCTGTCGAACTCGGCTGATAGCCGAGATTCAAGCCGCGCATGTGTATGGCGACGCCGTAACCCGTCCAGTACCGTGCGCACGGCCACTTGATAGAGCCACGCGGCGGGATCGGTCGGTACGTCTTTGGCGGGCCAATCCTCCAGCGCACGTGCGCAGGCTTCTGAAAACGCATCCTCGGCCAACGCGAGATCGCGAAAGCGGGCGGCGAGTGCGCCGACGATGCGCCCGCTCGCCTCCCGAAAAACCCGTTCAAGGGCAGCGCCACTCATCCCGGCCCAAGGACCGGGCGCACTTCAATGGCACCGTCTCCGAGCAGCGGTACCTTCTTGGCGATGGCGATGGCAGCATCGAGATGCGGAGCCTCGATGAGGTAAAAGCCACCCAACTGCTCCTTCGTCTCGGCGAAGGGGCCGTCATGGAGTGTTTGTTGGCCTCGGATCGTGCGTACTGTGGTCGCCGATGAGGTGGATTTGAGTCCCGCACCGCCGAGCCGCTTGGTGCCCAGCTCTTTGACGAATTCTTGGTGTCGGCCCACGACCTGTTGAAGCTTCGGGCCGGCCTTGCCGGGTCCAAAGATCGCCTCGTTCTCGTAAATCAGTAGCGCGTATTGCATGTTCGTAACTCCTTGATTTGCTGACAGTCGGCGATTTCCATAACCGCCATACTCGCCTAAGACGTTTGAGGCACGGTCGATTCGACAGGGGCGATCGACAAGTTTAACCGTGCGCGGTGTCGTAACGCTGCCAACACTGAGTCGCACAGTGCCTTATCCGCCATGCCCAATTCCCTGGAAGTGCGTTTTGCACTCAGCGCCTTGCCGCTCCCACTGCGCGCCGGCGCTAGCGTCTACAGAGCTGCTTCGTGAGCCGGACGGAGTGGAAATTCGCGGACTATCGGGACGACGTCTACGATCCCACCTGTTACGACGCGGTAGGCGCCAAGAACCATATGCAAGTGCTGTTTGATGTGGCCAAGCTTCGCGCTCAGGGTGTAGCGCCGGATGAAATGCAGAAGCGCATTGAAGCAGGATTCAAGGCGGGCAAGTATTACGCGCCAAAAAGCGCGGGATTTTCGTATATGACCGCGCCACCACCGCCGACTGCCAGGCCATAGCGCTCGTCAATGGGTGATGCACGATGGGCTGCTCGCAGTGGTTGAACGTCAGCTTCGCGGCAGGCAGCTTCGGCCTGCGACCGTCTCTTCTGGCCGGCTGCTGCCTGTCGCGTGCCGTTTCGGCTCACAATGACCGTTCGCCCGGCCTCCACCTCACGGAGCCCGGCGCCGGATTTGTTGCGAAGCTCTCACTGAGTGATGGCGCGTATTTTCATGAATCGTAGCGGGGCATTTCGCAGCTACTTACTCGTTGGTTCCCACGGGATGGATGCGGCCAACGCGACCTCTGGATTCATTTCATGAAAGTGTCGAGCCGGCGCGGGGCTCGGGTACGATGCTCGCTATCCCGCACCCGACTTTCGAATTGAAAGCTATTTCTCAACGGGAATCTGCAACGCCGGTAGGCCCTCGAATTGGGGTCTACCGAACAGAAATCCTTGGTAAAGTGTCACGCCGGCCTTCTTGAACCACCAATACTCCTCGAGCGTCTCCACGCCTTCAGCGATGACGTCAATGCCGAGATCAATGCATGCCTGCAGGATGGCCCGTACGATGGCTTGCCGCGGGCCGTTCGCTTCAATACCGCGGAGCAAAGTCATATCTAGCTTGAGTAGGTCAGGCTGGAAGTCGGCAAGCATTGTCAAACCAGCGTATCCGGCTCCGAAGTCGTCAATTGCAAGCTGAAGTCCGGAGCGCCGAAACTCGTTGACGACCCGACCAAACGCAGCATGATCGTCAATGACTTCGCCTTCCGTAATCTCGAGTACCAAGCGATCAGGGGCAATACCGGAGCGATCCGCCGCTTCCAGCGCACTGCGAACGGCCGACGGCGACGTATATAAGCTCCGCGGCATAAAGTTTAGATTCAGTTTGCATGGCAAGCCCAGCCGCGACGCAAGTTCGATCGCGGCGACGCGGCTTTCCTGATCGAACCTATGTAGATCATCGGGCGGGACGCGCTCGAATACCCGCGCCGCGGCGGCGCCGTCGGGGCCGCGCACAAGCGCTTCGTACGAGAATATGGAGCGAGCGGCGACGTCAACAATTGGCTGAAATGCGTAGGAATAGTCTTGGCCCGGAACCAAGCGCGCCTCGATAGCAGCGGCCGGCGTCGCAATTTCCGGTGCCACCACCGTGACTACGCGGCCGACGACGCCCGCCAGCGGCCGTCCGCGAAAGCCGCCAAGAGCTTTTTCGCACGGCCAGCACTGAGCTCGTAAAAGCAAGTCCTTTTCTGAAAGAAGTCGTTGGCGCCGATGATTCCCGCCACGTCGTTGGATGTCACCGACGCAAACCCCATGGACCAGTTAACAAATGATCGACTAGCAATCGGCTCTCGGACGATTAAAACGACATTCGTGTGTCGCTTGTCGTGCGCGATCTTTGCGTACAGCGAGTCGATTGCCTCAGCGTCGCCTTCCAGCACCTGAAAATAGTTTCCTTCGGTGTGCAGCAAGATGCCGGTGATATCTAGCTGAGAATTCACTGTCCGCGCGCGATCGAGAATGGCGCGGAGTTCTGCGTCGCCCATTTTCGAATCGGCGGTGCTTGCGTAAATAAGATGACTTAAGGTTTTCAAGAGTATCTCCACCGACATTGTCAAATCCGCGTCATGCACGAGGGGTATTCGCCTAATTATCGGCATATGGATAGCGATCTTGAGTCGCAGCCAGGAGCCATGCGGACACCACCTCACGCGGACTCTGGTCGGACGAGAAAAAATCGTTGGCTACCTGCTGGGACAAGGGGTTGGGGTCTGGATGGGTGCTCCATCGCCCGCTCCATCACTTCCTGGCCTACATGCTCAATCGCGAAGATTTTCGGCAGCGCGTAAAAACTCCTCGGCCTTCCGCGCAAACCCCTCCGTTACGCTGGTCCATACGGATTCTTTCAGGTCCGGCGGCAATCGCTTGCTTACCGACGCAATGGCTTCAGGTACTCCTCTGGCGGTGTCGAGCATCATCGACCACAGCTTAGGATCCGACAGGGATTCGGCGAGCGCCTTGAAATGGCGAGGCTGAATCTCGTTCCAGCGGTAATGGGGTCGATTCCCAGTGCGCATCGCCATGGCCATTTTGACTTTCTGCGGCTGCAATTGACGTGCTTTGTTTCCAATGACCGGCCAGGCGGACAGTAAATCGTAGAATGGCGTTAGCTCATAGCCGTCACGGAGGAGGAATATGGAGAAATTTTTGGCGTGGCCGTCCGTGGCGGCTAAGAACCAAGACATCAGCTGCGAAAGTGCAAAGAGGCTTCCATCACGCCCGGGTGCCGCTCCTCGATCGAGAATTCGCCGGATTTGTGCCATTCCCGGACCACCATCCTTCTCGTACTTCGCCTCCGGCGGCTCGCCGGTTGCCTGGCAGAAATCCTCCTGCGGAAGCCGCGCGATCCAAGCATCCAGGGGGGCCTGGAAGCGCGCTGCCGTCGGATCGCGTAGGCCAACGTTGTGCCAGTGACGATCGAAGCGTTCGACCACGAGTACACGCTGATCGCCGAACGTCGCGATCTCGGTGCGTGCGGCGGGCAAGTGCATGGCCTCGAACAGGGTCGAGCAGAGCCATTCGTTGTCGACCGAATCAGATAAATCCAGTTGGAGTCCGCCGCCAACGATGCCAAGCGGCAGCTTCAGGATGTGGGTCGTGGGTGTGGCTCCAAGCGGCCGGTGCCAAGTGTTGCCGATGCGAAGCAGCGCCGTCTTCTCCTGTGCACCGGAAATCGAAATGCGAAAGCCTTCGTTCTCGCCGGACTGGTCGCCGAGCGGTCCAGCAGCAGTTGGAACAGCGTGTAGGATCGCCTCGACATCTTGTGTTTTGAGTAACGTCGATTCGATCCGGTCCCAGCCGACCGGAGTCTTTCCCGGTGGCATCAACTGCACCGCGCCTACGCAGTCGCGTCCTATCGCCTCCAGAAGATCGAATGACTCGGCAGATCGAACGTGGAACCGGTTCCGTATTCTTTCCCGGATTTGCGGACTGTCCGGCAACAGGTTGTCGAAGTAATAGCGGACGAGGGGAGATGTGATTTCCCGTGACGCGGTCACGGGCAGAGACAGAGATAGCGGCCGAAACTGCGGATCCTCCAGCCAAGCGTCATGGTAAACAAATTGGTCGCGATCGCCGCGGATTTTCCGCCACACCCCGACGTGACGACCGTTCATCCAGACATCGAGTTCGCTCACCACTCGCCTCGGGGGCGATCTTCAATGTGCTTTGGCGTCGGCTTCAAGCGTAACAGCACGTCTACCCCGAGCGCAGCGAAGAGGTCCAAGAGCTGAGCACTGGACACCGTCTCGGGGTGCCTTTCGATATCTGCGAGACGTGACTGGCCTATCCCTAGGCGCTTGGCGAGCTGAGCTTGAGTAAGTCTTCGTGTCTTGCGCAGGGACTTCAAATGCGCCGGAAGCTGAGCTGGGGAGTGCAGCAGCAGTGTGTCCATGGTTGGCCCCTTCTTTCATGATATCTCTTAAAGCAGATAATTCGCACGATATCGCACATAAGCGATAAATGCAAAAAATCGCTTAGGGGCGATAAAATGAGTTCACCGTTTTTAGCACATAACTGGGCGAGCCGCTCAAGCGCCGAGGGCAATCCGTTCTGGCGACGCCTATTTGAACTCAGGGATGACCTCGATGATGCCGTGAGTGTTGCGATCGAACTCAGGAAGATCCTCAGCGGGAATCCAATACTCGGTGTGAATCACCTCTCCGCTAGAGGTTGAACATCACGGAAAGCCCGTAGACCACCCCTCCATCAGTGTTTGCGATGCTGAGGCGCTCGTACTCGAAGCGCAGGGTGTAGCTGCTGTATTTGAATTGAGCGCCGACGCCCCAAGCCATCCCCCAACCATTGTCGTCAAAACTGCCGCCACCGGCGTCACCACGCATCTGCCACCGGGTTCCGCCGATTTTTCCCAAGAGGGTGACTTTCGAGACGGGGGCAGAAATGACGGCGTAGCCTGCGATAGCGGTGGCAGCAGCGTTGCCGTTGGCGGATGACACGCTACCCAGGTTGTAGTAGTCGGCCTCGAAGGCAAGCCACCTTTGGCTGATACCCCCCAGGATCTTCCACTCGTTCTTACGGATGTTCAGATCGTCATCGTAGATGTTGTCGATATGGGGCCTGGTGATGCCGAAGCCGAAATACCCGCCGACCGGGTCGTCGGAACTGGCGCTTGTAGAACTCGCAGCGTTCGCAAGGCCCGCGGCAAGGCCGGTGGCAGCGAGGCCGGCGAGAAGGGCAAGACGTGAAGGCTTTCGCATGACTAACCTCGAATAGATCCGTACCGAGAGAGGCGGCCTGGAAGATGTCCGTAGTTTGTGGCCAACAACACCCGCCCGCGGCATATCGACACCAAAGAGACACCTGTCAGCAGCGCCCGAGCACTTCGGTCAGCATGGCAATGGAGCGGTTGTGAGTAGCAAGGCGACGCGTCAGCTTCCACACCCGCTCGATCGGAGCCAACTGCGGTGACGAAGCAACGGCTGGAGGAGAATCAGGAACGCGGCGTTGAAGACAGGGCACATCAGCATCCTGGTGAGACTACGCCTCGCTACAATGGTTCCAAATGAGCGACCGTCAAAGGGGAGTCGATCTCATTTCCCCGCAGCCGCCTCCAGCACCACAAGAGCGAAACAGACTCGGGGCGGTACGCGCCTGCCGCTCATGACCGGCGCGCAGCCGTTTCCTGGTGGCGCAGCATCGTGCCGATGTCGTCCATCTTCTCATCGAGCTGGTTCAGCTTGCGCGCCAAACCCTGAATGTCGGAAGCGGCGCGCCTATTGACGTCGAAGTCGAGCTCGCCGCGCAAACGGTCTTTTGTGTCCTGGCGATTCTGGCTCATCATAATCACCGGCGCCTGGAGCGCGGCGAGCATCGACAGGAACAGATTGAGCAGGATGAAGGGATACGCATCCCAGGCCTTGGCGCCTAGGAGGATATTGATAGTCGTGTAAATGGTGATGAGGACGCCGAAGGTGATGATGAAGGTCCACGAGCCACCGAAGCGCGCCACCTGGTCGGCGACCCGTTCGCCCACCGTCGCCTCTTCTTCGATGAGTTCGTTCGGATTGCGGGTGGCCCGCATGCGAATGAGCTCCTGAGACGCATGCAGCTGCCGGCTGAGAGACGTGAGCAGATCCATCCCAGCCAGCGGCTTGCGTCCCAACAGAACGGCAATGTCGTCCCGAGATATTTCCAGACAGGACGTCTGTTCCATCGCGACGGCGTTGGTGTGGTGGGGCGTCTCGTCGAGCATGGAGGCGAAGCCGAAGAATTCGCCGCAGCCGGGCTCGTCCACCACCACTTCTTGATGGTCCTCATCGACCGTGGTGACGCGGACCCGTCCGGAGAGCAGCACGTAGGCCTGGCCTCCGGGCTGTCCCAGTTTGTAGATCCGCTCGCGCGGGGCGAATTCCTTGAGTTCGACCTGCGCGGCGAGCACCGCGCTCTCTTCCGCGTCGAGCAGGGCGAATAGCGGCACGCTCTTGAGCACGTCGGGATTACAAGTCATTGAGATCTCCTCTCGATGCTGGAAATGAGTGGGAAGGGGAATCCGTCGCTTGATGAGGTCGACCGGCAGAATTGCGCCCGTGATGAAGTCGGTTCCGCGGGAGGCGAGAAAAACGGTTGCTCCGATCAGTTCATCTCCCCGACGCTATCGCGGGAGCCAGTGCCGGCCGATCCGTCACGTCCAGGGGCAAGACCAGTGCGGGCTCGCCAATGGCCGCCAGCTCCGCGAGTACCCGTTGATTCTGTTCCGCCTTGCGCGCGAGAACCGCCACGGATGCGCCAGCGCGAGCCAAGCCGAGCGTCATGGCGTGACCGATTCCGCGAATGCCGGCGATGGTCGAAGCTTCTGCGCCCCGATCCAGCTATTCGTCCGGGAATCCAGCAGGTCGAGGGGTAGGACACCGCCGCTCAGCATCTCGTCGTGAAAACTGCGGATGTCGAATCTCGGGCCCAATTCCTTGCGGGCACGATCACGCAATTCGCGGAACTTCAATTGACCGAGCTTGTAAGCGAGGGCCTGCGCCGGCCACGCGATGTAGCGATCCGTTTCCGACTGGATGGTAGGCTCATCGATGGCCCCTGATTCCCGCAAGAACTTGACTACCTGTTCACGAGTCCAACCCTTCGAATGGATGCCGGTATCGACGACCAGCCGCACGGCTCGAAACAAATCGCTGTTGAGTCGGCCGTAGTCGCTAGCCGGGTCTTGATAGAACCCTGCTTCCTTGCCGAGCTGCTCGGCGTACAGCGCCCAGCCTTCGATGTATCCCGAGTTGGAGACATGTTGGCGAAACGTCGGCAAGCCGGTCATCTGCTGTGCCACGGACCGCTGCATGTGATGGCCGGGTATGCCCTCGTGATACGCAATGGCCTCGTCGTTGACCAGCGAGCGGTCGGCGAAATGCGAAGTGGCCACGACCACTCGTCCCGGTCGCCGACCATCAGGTGTGCCGGTCTGATAGTGCGTAGCCATCGCCGCTTGGAATTCTGGTATTGCTTCGACCGTGAGCGGAGAGTCCGGGACGTAGCCGAACAGTTCCGGCAACTTTGGCCGCATCTGTGCGGTGTACTTACGAAAGTCTTCGAGGATCTGTTCAGCTGAGACCGGCCGGTATCTGGAATTGGTATTGATCGACTCCCGATACGAGGCGAGGTCGACAAAGCCCTCATGATGTGCAATGACCAGCATGTCAGCCTCGATCCGGTCAATCTCACGCCGGCCGATCTGGTGTATCTCATCGGGGGTCAATGTGCGTACGGTGGTGCGGCTGCGGATATCGTTGAGATAGCGTTTCACGCCGCCGGGCAGCGAAGTCACGGCGAGCGTCGTGCGGCCGTGCGGTGCGTACTCCCTGCCAATGAAAATGCCAAATGCGCGGTATGCAGGCAGAACTTCGTTCGTGACAGCGTCGGTGATCGCCCGGGTCAGGCGTTCCCGCTCGGCGGGGGAGATATTGGATGGAAATTTATGGGTCGGCTGCAGGAAGGGGTCTGCCTCGATCACACCCTCACATTGCATGGGCACTTTCTCGAGCAGGAAACGTACCGGCATGAGCCCGTCGTTGATTCCGGCGCGTAGAACCTCTTCGGTTTCGGCAAATGCGCGCGGGATCTGGTGGAGACGAGCGATATAGTCCTCGTACTGCTTCACCGACTCAAACGGGACAGCGAGCGGTAGATCGGCGAGACTGACATGCGGGCCGCTCATCTGACTAACCGGCATCTCGTATTCTTTGAAGTCGTAGTCGTCAATGCGCTGCTGCAGCGTGCGCAGCAAAACCACGTGTGACATCGCGTCCTGTTCCGAGAAACCGGTCGTTGGAATGGCTTCCAGGTGCGCGAGAAAATACCGGTCGTTCGCGTGCTCGGCCCTGAGTGCTGCCAGGGAGCGTTCGTCCAATCTGTCGTTATACCGATAGTCGCCATAGGCGGTCGCTTGCTCGGGGTGACCTTTGAGGTTGGATTGATACCATTCCTCGAAAAGAGCGTTCTGAGAGGCGACGCGCTTCTCGACATCAGTCCGTTGTGCGCCTACCGATGTACAGGCTGCGTTGTAGAGGAACGCGACAACGGCAATAAAGAGCATTGGAGAGCGCATGAGGCGGAAGAGTAGCACCGAGTGACGATGATCGCCCCGGCAAAAGCGGTGAACCGATGCGGATACTCAAGCGATCTCGGCTAA
>JALYHU010000206.1 GCA_030776345.1 Pseudomonadota bacterium
TCAACGCCGAGGAAGCGACGACCGCCAACATGACGCCGTGGAAAAGAACATCGGCGCGCGCCTGTGCTACGGACATGGGCACCGAGACCACTTGCGCCGCGATGACTTCGTTCAATTTCCAGCCGAAGCCACTGTCTGCTCCATATGTGTCGATCAACATCTTGGGTGCGGCGCTTGGAACCGAATGGCAGGTCAGGCAGGCTTCGTTGCTTATGCGGATGGGCACGGCCATGAAGACAACTCGGCCCTCCTTGAGGTCGCGAATCTCGGTGTACTGGTCGCTCGCATTCGGAAGCGCCAGGCGCCGGATGGCATCGGCTTCCCACGCATCCGCGGCATCGCGTTTGTTGGTCGGATTCAGCGCTGCGACATGATATCGGTAGTTTTCAAATTGGCGCTGTATGCGCCCGATAGTTTCGGAGGCGGCGTATGACGAAACGCTCTGCACCATGAATTCGTACTTTGCCTCGAGCGCAGGCTTGACCTGTTCAACGGTATAGTCGAACGTGGCCTGACCGGCGGAAACCAGCAACTGTGCGGTTTTCAATGTCTCCTCGAGCGCCGTCTGGTCGGCAATATTTCTCACCAACACCAGCACTGCGATCGTTGCCGCCAAGACCACCGGCACCACGATGCCATTCACCTTGAGGATTGTTCTCACTTTGGTTTCGGTCCGGGCAGATCGGCCACATGTTCCGAACTTTTGTCGAACGCGCGTGCCAACTTTACGTCAGTCAGCGGGCCATCATCAAAGGGCGATTCGAACAGGCGCGACAGTCCAAACGACGGAAGCGTCAGGCGCATGACGCTGTGTGCGTTGTCGGCAAAAACGATGCTGCCGTCGCTTAGAAAAGTAAAGCCCATAATGGCTGTGTCGTTCGAGGTGAAAACCTTATCGAGCTGGTTGAAACGAGCACGATACAGGGTTCCCGGATGTCGGCTGCCCGAGCTCAGCCACAACATACCTTGGCGATCGAACGCAAATGTGCCTGACCACGTCCCCGCGATCATGTTGGCCGGCAGGGTGTAAAAGAGTACCGCCTTGCCCGCATTCAGCTCGTAGATCGTGCCCGGGTCGTGAGAACCCATCACGGTGCTAAAAAAGAGCCGCCCGGTGGTATTGAATGCCAGATGCTTGATCGGCTGATTGTATTGAAATTCGATGGTCTCCCGTTCGCCCGCGATTCTTAGAATTCGAGACTCGGTGGCATCGCAGAAAAACATGTCGCCGCTTGGAGATTCGGCTACCGAATATAATCCGCCGTTGCCAGGCGTGGTACGCATATGTGCAAGCATGACTTCCGTGCCATCGAGGCGAAAGACGCTGCCGGACTCGGTGCGGGAAAATGCGTGTGTGAAATACAACGGCTCGAGGTGCGCCACGCTCACGGCAATCGAGCGAGAAGGCGCGGACGGCGCAACTTGCTTGGCGATCGGCGCTGCACTATTGGTTGAGGCCGGTGCGGAAGCTGTGGCGACCCGCGCGGGTCGTGACCGAGGCTTGGCAACCGCCGGGATGTTCGCAGGCGATACGGGCGGCGGAATCGAAGAATTGATTTGCGGCGTGGATTCGACTGCCAGCCGCGTCAGGCTGCCGCAGGTGCCGAAGCAGAAGTCCCCTTCGAGACTGCCCTCGTACCAAGGTTCTTGTTGTCCGGAAGATTCCTGCTTGACGCCGACCACTATGCGCTTCAAGACCACTTCTATGGGAAGGTCTGACGAGTCCTTTATCTGACGCAGCAGCTGCGTAGTATAGAGTCCGTTTCGGCCCGTGCCGTCGTGGGCCACGCTGCCGGGCCGGGTCGCGTAGGAAATCAACGTGCCGGACGGCGCTTCGACTCGCGCCAAACCACGGGATCCCGAACGTGTCGCACGCGCGAACGGATTGTCTCGGCACGCATCGAGGAATACCAAGTTCAAGCGGGTTCTCGCGCCGTCCAACACGTCCATCACCTGGCGCAATGCGAGGCTCTGATTTGGAACATCCTCCTCGCTCGAAATGTCGGCGTCCACCCCGGGAAAGAAATTCTCGCCGTTGATTTGCATGCCATGGCCGGCAAAGAAAACCAATCCCACTTCAGCACCGGCCAGCTTGTAGCGAAACTCGCGCAACGTTGCACCGATTTCTCGCGAAGTCAGATCTTCGCGTTCGATGACTTCAAAGCCAAACCCACGCAACTGCGCGGCGACATCTTCGGCATCGTGGGCGGGATTGGCGAGTTGCGGATAGTGTTGAAACCGGGAATTACCGATGACGAGGGCGACCCGGTGGTAATTCTCCGCGAGCTCCGGGCGTTGCCCATCCGCTTCACGCTCCGCAGATTCTGCAGGACAACACTGCAGCATCAGCATCGCCGCCAGCAGCAGTGAGTGCAACCACAGTGCCGTCCAGCGCGGGCGCGCGGACGAGATCCGCGAATTCGGTGAAGAGCAACCCGCCATGTCGTTCTAGGGAGGCCTTTGAAAACTTGGGGAGTATTATCACAAAGCGGATCTGGCGTCGACACGATTACACAAGTTCGAGGGGACCAATCGGGGCGCCTTGAGTTCAGACATGTACGCGGCGAAGTGCGCCGTTTTTCGGCGAAACGCAGCGGGCTTGTTGTGGCGGGACGCGGCGCTTTGCTGCTGGCGACCGAAGCGGACGGTGAATGAATGCCGGCTACGAGCACTACTGACTACTTCGAGGCGCGCGTGAGAAGTTCGTCCCGCCCCCGATGAATTGGATGTGCGGATTGATCTTCGCAGCTTCTGCAACGATGCTCTCAATCCCGGGATGCGAACAGCCAACCGCCAACACGATGCCATCCGCCGTGTTGATGGCCAACGACAACTCTTTCAGTTCCTTCGTTCCGGGCGCATCTGACATCAGATGCAATCAAAGTAATGCCAGCTATCAGTTCCGACTGAATGTTGGCGCCGGGAAAGACCGTGCCGAATTTTCATAATCTCAGGGGGTGTTCCGCCTTAGTAGCGCAACTCGGCGGGCAGTGCCGGAACTGTTGCGTTACGGGCGACGAAATTAGGGTTCCGGAACGATTCAGGGCCATAATGGGGACGATTGAGATTGCCGCCGGAGACGTGTTACGCGAGAGCTCGTTCCCAGAACTGCTTCAACGACCCAAAGTTCCGATATCGACCGCGCCCCAACGAGAATTGCCTCGAATCCGATGAGCAAGCTCGATGCCGGCCAAGGTAATAGCCGCAGTCCGGAAAGACTTGAAGCCTCCCATCGAGACACACCGGCGTTTGATTGCTCGATGGTCCTGCTCGACGAGATTGTTGAGGTATTGGCTACTCCTCACCAGAACATACTTCCACTTCGGATCCTCCCGCCGCAGAAGTCGAAGGGCCAGGTGGCTCTGCTTCAGGCCATCGAGCGTGATCTTGCGCGGCCACCGCGGTAAACACCTTGCGAGGGCTTTGCGGAAGAATGCTTGTGCGGCAGCCACGCTGCGATCCGGACGGAGCAGAAAATCCACTGTCTTCCCGTGCTTGTCGACAGCCCGATATAGAAAGCTCCACTTGCCCCGGATCTTGATGTAAGTTTCATCCACCCGCCAGGAAGTATTCACGGGTCGCGCGAAGCGGTTCCATCGCTTCTCGAACTCGGGTACATAGCGAATCACCCATCGATAAATCGTCGTGTGCGACCCGGCAATGCCGCGCTCCGCCATCATCGCCACAAGATCTCGATAGCTCAACCGGTAGGTGATGTACCAGCGGACGCACAACTCGATAACCTCGGCATCGAAGCGGCGACGTCGGTAAATGGGATCTCGCACTATAGGCCTGGTCATTTGGGCATCTCGTGGACGCCCGAATTGTACGATAATGCCCCTTAACGCAACGGAACCGGCAGGAAATTCTCGGTCCGTAAGTAATTGGAATATAGGGATTTATTGATGGCCGGGGAGGGAATTGAACCCCCACACGCGGATTTTCAGGCCGATGTGGCGGGTTCTGGGGGATTATAATTCAACCACTTGCAGCGTATTGCCAATCCCTTCCCAGGCACACCAAGGCACAAATCCTGGCACATCAAATCTAAGCCCGACACATTCTCGGCACAACCCGTGCGAGGGTGGTATGGCCGGGTTTCGTCGAACTCAGACCTTGGATGGATTAATCTTGGTCCTATGACAGAGACACACAGGCCATTGCCGAAAGCTTGCGCGAATCCGTTGCGAGGTGTGCCGATGCCGAGAGGATACTCGCCTTGAAGGCAGACCATCGCTCGGCCGCGGTCCTGTAGGGCCAGCGAACTTGACCCTACCAGGTCGAGAGCGGCTGCTGGTCGAACGAGAGAAGATCGTCGATTATCTGCT
>JALYHU010000207.1 GCA_030776345.1 Pseudomonadota bacterium
CTCAAGACGCCGGCGCCGGGATGCTTGGCGAATTCCGCGACGATCCGGCGCGCGCGCGCGACCGCCTCCGCCGACGGCGTGAATGCCGCGTTGATGATCTTCACTTGGGACGGGTGAATGGCCATCATTCCGGCGAAGCCATCGCGCGCGGCGCGGGCAACGTACCGCGATAGGCCGTCATGGTCGCGGAACGCGGGATACACGGTTTCAATCGCCGGCACCTCTGCCGCATGCGCGGCGAACAGCGTGAGCGCGCGTGCCAGTTCGTACGGAGCGGCCAAGCTCCCGTCGACCTCACGCGCGGACGCTGCTCCCACCGCCGCCGACAGGTCCTCCGCCCCCCACGTCAGCCCCGCGAGGCGCCCGGCCACCGCCGCATACTCGCCCAACCGAAAAATCGCCGCGGCCGTTTCGGTGGCAATGGGCAGAATGGGCGTCGCCGGGCCGCCCCTCGCGCTGCTGCGCCTTCCAACCTCGAGCACGGATTGCGCCCCTTCCGCTTTGGGAAGCATCAAGCCGTCCGGCGCAGCGCCGAGGATGGCGTCGAGGTCCTGGTCCGTCAGCCCCGATTGCAGCGGATTGATACGCACGAACAGCGGCGCCGGTCGGGGTTCGCGCCGAAGAAAGGTCGCGACGTCGGTCCGGGCTTGCGGCTTGCTCTGCAACGCCACCGAGTCTTCCAAATCGAGAATCAGCGCGTCCGCCTCGGCGCCGAGGGCCTTTTGCATCAGATCGGGCCTATCGCCCGGGACGAACAACAGCGAGCGCAGCCTCACGCAACCACCCGCACCAAAGTGACGTTCTCGGCGACCTGGTCGCCCACCGACACCGACAGGTCGGTCACCGTGCCGGCGAAGGGCGCGGTGATCGCGTGTTCCATTTTCATCGCTTCGAGCGAGAGCAGCGTCTGACCTTTGTCGACGACCTGACCTTCCCGAACCCCCACACTGACGATCCGGCCCGGCATCGGCGAGCGAAGCGATCCATCCGATACCGCGGCGCTGCCGTCGGCCCGGACGATGCTCGGCAGATCGAATTTCCACGCCTCGCCGCGGCAAAACAACACCCGCTCACCCTCGATACTCACGATCGATGGCGGCTGCTGCGCGGGATCAACCTGCACGAAATAGGCCCGATCGCCCACGGCAACGTCAACCTTCGAATAGGGAGCCGCGTTCTGTCGAAACCCGGTCAGGCCGGCCCAAGGTCCGACGTCACGCCGACCGGTCGGTACAACGCCATTCGGTACCGCACCATTGGCGAGTTGCGCCGCCTCATGCAGCAACGCGCCGGCCGCCGCGCGCAGCACGTCCGCGCTCGGCTCCGGTGCCGGTATCAACGTCTCGGCGCGGCGTTCTATGAATCCGGTATCGATGTCACCGGCACGGAACGCCGCATCGCCGGCCACCCGCGCGAGAAGGGCGGCGTTGGTATGCACGGGCCACACCTCGACGGCGGCGCACGCCGCGGCGAGCTTGCGCGCTGCCGCTTTGCGGTTGGGAGCATGCACGATCAGCTTTGCAATCATGGGATCGTAGAAGCCGGTGACTTCCCCGCCCTGCTCCACTGCGCTGTCCACGCGAACATCCACGGGAAACCTCAGATGTTTGAGAGCGCCGGTGGACGGAAGAAAACCCGAACCCGGATTCTCTGCATAGAGCCGCGCCTCCATGGCCCAACCGTTGATACGAAGATCGGCCTGCGCGCAGGGCAGCGGCTCGCCGCTCGCCACCCGCAGCTGCCATTCGACCAGATCTTGACCGGTGATCGCTTCGGTGACCGGGTGCTCCACCTGCAGCCGCGTGTTCATTTCCATGAACCATATTTTATCGGCATGCAGGCCATGCGACGCGTCTGCAATGAATTCGACGGTCCCGGCACCGACATAGTTGACGGCCCGGGCTGCCTTCACGGCGATGGCGCACACGAACTCACGGGTCGCCGCGTCCATGCCCGGCGCGGGTGCTTCCTCGATGACCTTTTGATGGCGGCGCTGCAACGAACAATCGCGTTCGAAGAGGTGCACGATGTTGCCATGAGTATCGCCGAACACCTGTACCTCGATGTGCCGCGGCGAGCGTATGTATTTTTCGATCAACACCCGATCATCACCGAACGCCGCCGCCGCCTCTCGTCGGCAGGAGGCCAGGGCCTCTTCGAAGCCAGCCGCCTCCCCGACGCGGCGCATGCCCTTGCCGCCGCCGCCCGCGACGGCCTTGATGAGCACGGGATATCCGATGGCAGCCGCTTCGGCCTCGAGCCGCCGCGGCTCTTGGCTCTCGCCGAGGTAGCCCGGAGTCACCGGCACCTGCGCCCGCATCATCAGTGCTTTGGCCGCATCCTTCAGTCCCATCGCGCGAATCGCCGCGGGCGGTGCTCCGACCCAAATGAGTCCGGCTTCGCATACCGCCTCGGCGAACACGGCGTTTTCCGACAGAAAACCGTAGCCCGGATGAATCGCCGTCGCGCCGCTCGATCTCGCGGCGGCCAGGATCTTCCCGCCATCGAGATAGCTCTCGCGTGCCGGCGCCGCACCGATGGCGACGGCCTCGTCAGCCTCGGCGACGAAGGGCGCGCGAGCGTCGGCAGCCGAGTACACGGCAATGGTGCGAATGCCGAGCCGACGGGCGGTGCGGATGATGCGCCGGGCGATTTCACCGCGATTGGCGATGAGCAATGAATCGATCATGGGGGCATGGTCAGCAAGTTCCCCATGGTCGGCGATGCCAGGGCGGTCAGCGAGATCATCATGCGTCTACATCCGAAACAAGCCGAACTGCGCTCGTGGCGCAATCGGCTTGCTCAGCGTCGCCGCGAAAGCAAGGCCCAGAACGTCGCGAGTCTGCGCGGGATCAATGATGCCATCGTCCCAGAGCCGAGCGGTCGCGTAGTAAGGATCGCCCTCTGCCTCGTAGCGCGCGCGCACCGGCGCCTTGAATGCGGCCTCTTCGTCGGCGGTCCACACCTCGTTACGAGTTTCCATGGCATCGCGCTTGATGGTCGCCAGCACGGCCGCCGCCTGTTCGCCGCCCATGACGCTGATGCGGCTATTGGGCCACGCGAACAGAAAACGCGGCGAGTAGGCGCGGCCCGCCATTCCGTAATTGCCTGCGCCAAAGCTACCGCCGATCAGGACGGTGATCTTCGGCACGGACGCGGTGGCGACCGCGGTCACCAGCTTGGCGCCATCTTTGGCGATCCCGCCCGCTTCGTACTTTCCGCCGACCATGAAGCCCGAAATATTCTGCAGGAACAACAGCGGGATCCGCCTCTGGCAGGCGAGTTCGATGAAGTGCGTCCCTTTGAGGGCGCTCTCCGAAAAGAGCACCCCGTTATTGGCAAGGATACCTACCGGGATCCCCCAGAGGTGCGCGAAGCCGCATACCAGCGTCTTACCGTACAGCGCCTTGAACTCGCGCAATTCGGAATCGTCGACCAGCCGCTTGATGACCTCGCGCACGTCGTACGGGGCGCGGACGTCCGTGGGAATGACGTCGTACATCCCGGCCGGATCGAGCTTCGGCGGCCGCGGCGGCTGCAATTCGATGGCCGTTTCTTCGACGCCGCCCAATCGGCTGACGATATCGCGCACGATCAACAGCGCATGCAGGTCATTGTCGGCCACATGGTCCACCACCCCTGACCGGCGCGCATGCGTGTCGGCACCGCCCAATTCCTCCGCGGAGATGATCTCGCCGGTCGCCGCCTTCACCAGCGGCGGGCCCGCCAGAAAAATGGTCCCCTGGTTCTTGACGATGACGGTCTCGTCCGACATTGCGGGCACGTACGCCCCGCCGGCCGTGCAGCTGCCCATGACGCAGGCGATTTGCGCAATGCCCTCCGCCGACATTTGCGCTTGATTGAAAAAGATGCGGCCAAAATGCTCTTGATCGGGGAAGACTTCGGCTTGATAGGGAAGATTGGCGCCGCCGGAATCGACCAGATAGATGCAGGGCAGCGCGTTTTCTCTGGCGATCGTCTGCGCACGCAGATGTTTTTTGACCGTCAACGGAAAATAGGCTCCGCCTTTGACGGTCGAATCGTTCGCGACGATCATCACTTTGCGCCCCGACACCCGTCCGATGCCCGCGATGATGCCCGCGCCGGGCGCTTGGTCCTCGTATAGGCCAAACGCAGCCAGCTGCCCGATCTCGAGAAACGGAGAGCCGGGGTCCAACAACCGATCCACGCGCTCGCGGGGCAGAAGCTTGCCGCGCTCGGTGTGCCTCGTGCGGATGGCTTCCGGCCCCCCCTGCGCCGCGGCAGCGACTCGGCGGCGCAGCTCGACCGCCAGCTCCAAATTCACAGGGGCATTTGCCGACGTCGCGGTCATTCGCCCACGAGTTCCCGGCCGATCAGAAAGCGGCGAATTTCATTGGTCCCGGCCCCGATATCGTAAAGTTTCGCGTCCCGCAAATAGCGCTCCACCGGCCATTCCTTCGTATACCCGGCACCGCCCAGCGCTTGGATGGCTTCGAGACTGGTCCGCACTGCGTTCTCCGAGGCGAGCAGGATCGCACCCGCCGCATCGATCCGATTGGTCTTTCCCGCATCACAGGCGCGCGCGACGGCGTAGACATAGGCCCGAGCGGAACTCAGCGCGACATACATATCCGCCAATTTACCTTGCATGAGTTGAAAAGAGCCGATGGGCCGGCCGAATTGTTTTCGGTCGCGCACATACGGTAGTACCACATCGAGGCAAGCCTGCATCAATCCCAACGGCCCCGCCGACAGCACCGCGCGCTCGTAGTCTAGTCCGCTCATCAAGATGCGTACACCGTCGTCGAGCTCACCCATGAGGTTGTCGTCGGGGACCTCGCAATTCTCGAACACCAGTTCCGCGGTATCCGAGCCGCGCATACCCATTTTGTCGAGTTTTTTCGAAACCGTGAATCCTTTCATGCCCTTCTCGATGATGAACGCCGAAATCCCATTGGCGCCGCGGCTGGTCCGCGCGTAAACCACCAGCGTATCCGCTTCGGGCGCATTGGTGATCCAGAACTTCGTGCCGTTGAGTACGTAGCGATCGCCTCGGCGCTCGGCTTTGAGCTGCATCGAGACCACGTCGGAGCCCGAGCCGGTTTCACTCATGGCCAGCGCACCCACGTGTTCGCCGCTGATCAATTTTGGTAAATATCTGCTCTTTTGTGCGGGCGCCGCCCACCGCCGGAGCTGATTGATGCACAGATTCGAATGCGCGCCGTACGAAAGCCCAACGGCCGCCGATGCCCGGGAAACCTCCTCCATGGCGACCACGTGCTCGAGGTAACCCAGCCCGAGCCCGCCCCACTCTTCTTCCACGGTAATCCCATGCAGGCCAAGGTCCCCCATCTGGGGCCACAGTTGCCGCGGGAAGGTGTTGCTTGCGTCGATGTGGGCGGCGATCGGGGCGATTTTTTCCTCCGCGAAACGGCGGGTCGTATCGCGGATCGCATCCGCCGTCTCACCGAGACCGAAATCCATCGGCAGCGCTGCCATAGCAGTTGCTCCTCGAGTCGTTAGCCGTGGCCGCCATCCTACTGCGGCTCCAGCCTATAATAAAATTGAAAGATCGACGACTTAGTCATAGTCTCTATCTATGATTGACCGTTACCTGCTGCGCTATTTCCTCGCCGTCATCGATTGCGGCAGCTTCTCCAAAGCAGCCAAACAGCTCAACGTCGCCCAGCCGACTTTATCGGTGGGCATCGGTAAACTGGAGCGCCTCTTGGGAGCTCCGCTGTTCCAGCGCACCAGCAAACGGGTGAACATAACGGATGCCGGATCGCGGCTCGCCGCCCACGCAAGGCGTATCGAGAACGAGTTCAACCTGGCCGAAGCGGCCGTCGCGAACTTGAGGCCGGCCCGAGCGCTGCGCCTCGGTGTGCTCTCAACCTATCCGATGTCGGAGCTTGCGCAAACCATCAAGACCGTGAAGCATCCAGCGGTCGCTGAGCGCCTGCAGATCGTTGCCGGCAATGAACGAGAGCTATTGCAGCGCCTGTCTCGCGGACAAATCGACGTGGCATTGACCATCGTGCGGCAAGAGTCGGACCGGTTTGCCGATGAGGCATTGTTTACCGAACAATACGCGCTCGCCATCCACAGCGGCCATCCGTTAGCCGACAAAGCCACGATCGCGGCCGAAGAGCTTGCCGATAACACCATGATCGTGCGGCGCCATTGCGAGGTGCTGTCGGAAACGAGCCGGCATTTTACGGAACGAGGCATCAGGCCGTTCTTCGCGTTTCGCGGCACCAACGATGAACAAGTGCTCGCGCTGGTCCAGGCAGGATTGGGAGTCACCGTGATGCCCGCCTCCTACGCCATGAAAGGCGTGGTTCGACCACTGCTCGCAGGGTTCAACTTGAAGCGTCGGCTCGGCTTCCTCTACGCAGGTCACGCAGACCACTTGCAAGGTGCCGCCTCGCCAATGCTGGGCGCCATCCGCGCCCGTTACGCCGGCGTCAAATAGGAAGGGCGGTCGCTCCTCTACGTGCTTACCCGCCGCCGACATCCGTGCGTGCTGGGCCCGAGCGTTCGAGGCTAGGGCTCATGGATTCGGATCGAGGTCCAACTCCAGCGTGCGCAGTTCCAATCCTTCGATCTCTTGCAACGACTTGCCGGCAATGCCCTGCAGGTCGCCATACATGCCGATCGTGCCGGCCATCACGCGCTCGATCTGTTCTTCGCGTTTGGCCCACTGCTTCATGATGACCTTGCGCTCCTTGTCGAGATCCTCCTGCATCGAGGTGAACGCCTCGACGATCGCTTCCACTCGCTGGCGGAATCGCGGGCCGGTGAGGTACCGGTAGACCATTTCGGTTTTCGACTGCTGACCTTCCGATATTTGCCGTGCCATGTGAACTTGCAGCAACGTGTCGCGCAGGACCGTGGCGACCGGAACCACGCAGCGTGGGTGCGCCACCCACACGCCCTCGACCATTTCGAAGGTTTCCACGTTCTCGGGCAGCACGTTGCTCACCAGTATGCAGATCTCGGCCTTCGCCGCCCGCTGATCCTCCCGCAGTTTGGCAAGCCATGCATCGCTCCAATTCCGGGTCCGCTTCACTTCCCACAGGATCGTGCCGCCGGCCTGGCCGCTCGAGCTCTTGACGCTTTGCACGACGTCGCCGCCGAACTCGCCCTTCGGCACCGGCCTGATGTTGTCGAACGGGAATTTCGCGCGCAGCAAGGCCTCCAACTGCAGCTCCTGCACTTCCCCTTGCAGCTGCTGCGAGCCGCGATCGGCCTTGTGCCTCAGTTCTTCGATGGTTCGCTGCATCGACACGATGATCTGATCTTTCTCCAGCACTTTCTGCTTCAAACCATCCTCGGCATCGTGCAGTGCCTTCAGGCGGACCTCGGCAAGACCGTTCTGGATGCGCTTCTCCACGGTAAGCTCGAGCTCGCGCTTGGCGTCGTCGAGTTCGCGCTGTTTCTTGATGAGTCCGGCCTCCGCCAGTTGGGCGGAGGCCAGCTTTTCATTGCGTACCTTGAGCACTTCCTGAAGCTCCCGCAGTTCCCGCACCTTCGCGTCCATTTCGGCCGCAGTCGCCAGTTTCGCCTTCGCGGCTTCCTCATCCGCCACGCGCGCACGTTCCATCTTCAACCGCGCGTCGACTTGCTCGGCGACCTGTTGGTCCATGGCACGCTTCGCCTCCAGAACGTCGCGCTCCTTCTCCCGCACACGCTGCTCCCGCCCTTCGATCTCGGCATCCTTGTCGAACAGCTGTTGTTCGAATTGCCGTCGCGTCGCGGCGATCAAGGGCGCCGCCAGCGATTCGGTCAAGCGGATTTCGCTGCCGCACTTGGGGCAGGCTATGGTAGGTTCGGTCATTTTCCGCGCTCTCCTTCGACTGTTCGCGATTGTCACCGGTTTGTCACCGGCGCGTCCATCCAGCCCCTGCCGGCGCCCCACACTCTGCTAATCTGAGAACGAGGCCACCCGGCCGAGACGGGAACATGCTGGACAAACGACTCTTCACGCACGTCGACGCGATTCTGTTGCTCACCGCCTTCGCGGCAGGGACGGTGGACGTCATCAGCTTCGCCACTCTCGGCGGCGTGTTCGCGTCGGCCATGACCGGTAATTTCGCTTTGCTGGCCTACTATGTCGCACAGAGCGATGCCCAATCGGCGATGGGATCCGTCGTGGCGCTCAGCGGATTCGTTTTGGGCTGCGCTCTGGGCGTGCTTCAGCGGCGCAGCCGCGCTCAAGGGCAAGCGCTGAGCCTGCTGCTGACCACCGAAGCGGGTCTGCTGCTGTTCTTCGCACTGTACGCCATGTGGACCCCGCATGCCGCACACGCGCCGTCGGATCACCTGCAGATTTTGGTGTTGGCGGTGGCGATGGGGGTACAGGCCGTCATCGGCCAGACGATCAGCCTCACGACCATCGTATTCACCACGACCCTCACCAAACTCGTCGGTACGATTGCCGATTCGCTGGCCAACGGCGACGTACGGGGCCTGAAGGACGTGAAAATTCAAAGCGCGGTGGTCGTGGCTTACCTGTTCGGCGCATTGCTGGCCGGCGCGCTCATCGTGCACAAAACCGATGCCGTGGTGCTGCTGCCGTTCAGCGGTGTGGCGCTGGCATTTGCCGCGCATCGCTGGGCCGGCCGGTGGTGGACATAGCGCAGCGCCGCCACCCGCCGCATCGCCGATGCACACTTGTCCGAGGTTATGCCGGGCAAAGCCTAATACCGCGGAACATCGCTGAATCCGCCGAGACTGATCCCGGCTGACCCGGCGGCAGCGCGCACACGCGGGCTCAGGAGGGCGGCCAGTTCGTCCGCATGGCGATAGTGTTTCATCGACGGCGCAATGGCGGAGCCCGATTCAGTGGCCGGATGAAGATAGATTTCCGTAACACCGGACGGCAGGCGAGCGAGTATCCGAAGCAGCTTGGTTTCATCCATGGCGCCGCTGGCGGCAATGCCGAAAATATGATCGTTGTGCAATATTCCCGCGGCCCGCAACCGTACTTTCATGAGAGCGGCCCATGGCTTCAGCAAACCGGCGCTCGCCCCCGCAGGCCAGCCCCCGAAGGCATTCGCGAACCACAGCGGCTCGGCCGGTACCCGCACGGCCGACACACCGTATTCGCGGCCGACGCGAAGCACCAGTCCCAGCAGGCTAGGGTGCAAATGGAAATGCTTGTGCGCATTCACATGATCCAGCCGCAGGCCGGTGCGTGCGAATGCCGTGAATTGAGCGCGGATCTCGGCCTCGAGCTGCCGTCGAACCCCCGGCAGCGCGAAGAATTGCAGCCCGCGAACGAACATACGGCTGTCCATCCGGCCGGCCGCGTCCACCAGCGCCGGGATCAGGTGCGGCGCGAGTGTTGCGCTGCCGTCCGCGAGCACCACGTGCAGGCCCACGCGAAGCCCAGGCAGGCTGCGGGCGCGCCGAACTGCATCATCGGCGGCGGGTGCTCCCACCATGAGGCTGGCAGCGGTGAGAATGCCGGCCGTGTTCGCCTGCTCGACCGCATCGTTCACCGCCTCGTGCAGGCCGAAGTCATCCGCGGTGACGATGAGGAATTTTCGCATCGGATGGGCCGCGATCGAGGCGGCCTTCCCGATGGCGGTCACACTCTTGCGACGGGCAACACCGAACCGTCGCGGGTGACCAGGTAATGATCGTTTCGCCAATGCACACGGCGCGTGACGAAACTCCAACTCCACAAAGCCACGTTGAGCACGTCCCTGAACGGCAAGACGAGAATTTGCAGGGCCGAAGATCCCTGACAGCGGGTCCTCAGATGGACCAGGATCCGCGCGATGGCCGTCAGCGCGAGCATGGCCACCGCGGACTCGGCACCGCCGGCCAACAGCACCCCCAACGCCGCTATCGGCACACCGAAGGTGATGAAAGAGAAGGCATAGCCCAAGGGCCGCACGGTGCGGATGGTACGCAACCAGCGCAGCTCGTGCCGAATGAGGTCCGCAAAGCTGCCCTCGACCACACTGGTTTCGACGACTACATCGGAGAGCACCGTTCGCAGCCCCAATTGCCGGGTCAGCTCGCCCAGCCGGTAATCGTCGGCCAGCTGGTCGGCGATCGCGTGAAAGCCTCCGATGCGCGCGAGCACCCGCCGATTCATTGCAATGGTTACGCCGGAAGCAAACGCACAGGACCCGCCGAGCGCGGCGACCCGTACCGACGGGATGAACCATTCGTTGATGAACTGCGACCCCAGCAACGACCACAATCCGGCCCGTGGGACGCCCCGATAGGGGCAGGTAACGATGCCGACATCCGTATCGACGAGCGGCGCGACCACCCGGGCGAGATAGTCGCGGTCAACCCGCACGTCGCTGTCGGAAATGACGAAAACTTCATGACGGGCGTAGGGCATCATGTTGATGAGGTTACTGACTTTCCGGCTGGTGCCGTGCTGCCGGCGATCGACGACGACCTGCAGCTCGCGGTGCGGAAATTCGCGCTGCAATCGCTCCACCACGCGCAATACCGGATCGTTCGAGTCGGCGACGCCGAAAATCACCTGAAAAACGGGGAAATCCTGATCGCAAAAGGAACGCAGGCAGTCGTAGGTTTCCGACTCGGCTCCGCACAGCGGCTTGAAAATGGTGACCGCCGGCAGCCGTTGCGTCACGGGCGCAGAAGCTCCAGTCCTCGTGAGCACGGCCAGCCACGCCATGAAGGTATAAAGCATCGTGCACGTGGCGAGAGTCAATCCGCTCCCAAGAACCCATGGACTCATCATCAGCATTCCTATTCCTCTCGCCCGCCGGACCCACCCGCCGGTATCAATCGGTTCGAGCTTTGCCGTGCAAAGCCCGCGGGCCCGCCAGTTTAACGTAAGTTCGAAACATTGGTCCCGTTTCCAGTGCACTGTGCCAATTGCGTCACACCAGCGACTCGTCCAGCACCTCGATCCAATGTCGTACCGGGACATCCGTTCCCGACTGCAAATGCTGGATACATCCAATGTTCGCGGACACGATGCATTGCGGGTTGGAAGCCGTCAGGCGGGCAAGCTTGCGATCGCGCAAATTGAGGGCCAGCGCCGGCTGCAGGACCGAATATGTTCCTGCGGACCCGCAACACAGATGCCCTTCGCTGGCCGCCGCATGTACTTCGAAGCCGAGCAGCGCGAGTTGCGCCTCGACGCCCCCCCGCAGCCGCTGGCCGTGCTGCAGCGTGCATGGCGCGTGGAACGTAAGAGCTCCCCAGTCGCCGCTGCGCAGCCGGTCCTTGAGCTTCGGCACGAGATCGGGAAGCAGCTCGCTCAAGTCGCGAGACAAGGCGCTGACGCGGGCCGCCTTGTCCGCATACGCGGGGTCTCGGCGCAATGCCTCGCCGTATTGCTTGACTGCAAGACCGCACGCCGACGCGTTCATGACGATGGCCTCGACGGCGCCGGCCGCGACCCACGGCCACCATGCATCGATGTTCCGGCGCGCATCGGCCAGGCTGCCGCCGTGATCGCTCAAGTGATCGCGAAGCGCCCCGCAACAACCGGCGCCCGGGGCGACGAGAGTTTCAATGCCGGCCGCATCGAGCACCCGCGCGGTCGCGCTGTTGATGTTCGGCATCATGGCCGGTTGAACGCAGCCGGCGAGCATCAGCACTTTGCGCTCATGGCCGCTCTTGGGTAACTGGGCGGCGCCCGGTCGCCCGCGACCCGGTCGCCCGCGACCCGATTCGTATCGATTCGAAACATATTTCCGCAATTTGGCGGGTAGCACGCTTTGCACGCTCCGCCCCAGCTTGAGCGCGGGCCCGAACAGCGACGAGGTCAATCCTTCTTTGAGCGCCCAGCGTTGCACTCTTTCCCGCCAAGGGCGTTGGACACGCTCTTCCACCAAGGCGCGTCCTATGGACACGAGCTTCCCGTACTGCACGCCGCTCGGACACGTCGTCTCGCAGTTGAGGCAAGTGAGACACCGGTCCAAGTGTTGCTGCGTGCTACGGCCAACCTCGCCGCCCTCCAACAGCTGCTTTATCAAATAAATCCGGCCGCGCGGTCCGTCGAGCTCGTCACCCAGAATCTGGTACGTCGGACATGTGGCATTGCAGAAGCCGCAGTGCACGCAGCTGCGCAGAATGGCCTCAGCGTCTGTGCCTTGCGGGGTGTTCGTGAATTCGGGGCTAAGCTTCGTCTGCATATGAGGGTGTCACAGTTCCGGGTACATGCGCCCTGGATTGAAGATGCCCTCAGGGTCGAAGGCCTTCTTCAATCGCTGATGGACGTGCAACAGCGATTGCGGCAGCGGTGCAAATGCACCCGGCGACTTGTCGGCCGCTCGAACCAGCGTTGCATGCCCGCCCACCGCCGCTGCCGCCGATCGCACGATCGTGGCGGGCGCCGCGCTTCGCCACCAACGCTGCGCGCCGCCCCACTCGATGAATTGCGCACCGGGCAGCGAGAGCGGCGGCGCCGTGTCAGGCACCGACAGTCTCCAAAGGCACTCGCCGCGCTGCAGATCGCCGTCGACGATGGCAAAGAACGGGTGGTGCTGGTCGCGCACATCCGACCACCACGCGTGGGCGACCTCGGGCTCGATGTCCCGCCCGCCCAAACGCTCATGAACGCCGGCGACCGCTGCGTTGGCGCCCGCCAGACGCACCTGCAGCCGTCCCTCGTACCACGCACTCGCACTCAGCGGGATGGCTTGACCCGCCCAGCGATTGAGCTGTTTCAACGCAGCCCCCTCATCGAGGTCGAAGCACAGCGTTCTGCAAGCCGGAAGCGACGGCATCACCTTCAACGACACTTGGCATATGACTCCCAGTATTCCCATGGAACCGGCGATGAGACGGGACACGTCGTAGCCCGCTACATTTTTCATGACCTGCCCGCCGAAGGTCAGCGTCTCACCCATGCCGTTCAGCAGCGTGACGCCGAGCACGAAGTCCCGTAACGGGCCGACGCTGGCGCGCGCCGGACCTGCAAGTCCCGCCGCCACCATACCGCCGACCGTGCCCGGGGCTGCGAAGCGCGGCGGCTCGAACGGCAGACATTGTCCACGATCTCCCAACACGGCCTCCAGCTCCGCGAGCGGCGTGCCCGCGAGCGCCGTCACCACCAGCTCGGTGGGTTCGTAACTGGTGATGCCCGCTAGTTCGCGCACGTCGAGTGCGTCGCCGTGCGGCGCATTGCCGTAAAAACATTTCGTGCTGCCTCCGCGGATATCGAGCGCGATTTTCGCATCGCGCGCATGCATCACGCGATCGGTCAGCCGCTGCAAAGCGGCGCCTCGGGCGCCCATCAAAATCGCGGCAACTCGGGAAATTGCATCACGCCGCGATGTACGTGCATCTTTCCATACTCGGCGCAGCGCTGCAGGGTGGGAACCGCTTTGCCGGGATTCAACGAGCCCGCCGGGTCGAAAGCCCCCTTGACCGCCATCATCTGCGCTCGCTCGGCCGCCGAAAATTGTACGCACATGGAGTTCAGTTTCTCGACCCCCACGCCGTGTTCGCCGGTGACCGTGCCGCCGAAGCCGATGCTTGCCTCCAGGATATCAGCCCCGAACAGCTCGCAGCGATGCAACTCGTCCGGGTCGTTTGCATCGAAAAGGATCAATGGATGCAAATTCCCATCTCCGGCATGGAATACGTTTACGCAGCGCAATCCGTACTTGCTTTCCATCGCTTCGATTGCGCGCAACATCTCGGCCAACCGCTTGCGTGGAATGGTGGAGTCCATGCACATGTAATCCGGACTCATCCGACCGGATGCGGGGAATGCGTTCTTGCGCCCGCTCCAGAACTTCAAGCGTTGCCGTTCATCGCGGCTCACTTCGATTCGGGTCGCACCGCTGCCTTGCAAAACGCCGATGGCTCGCTGTATCTCCTCGGCCACTTCCTCCGGGGTCCCGTCGCTTTCGCAGAGCAGGATGGCGGCCGCATCGAGATCGTAGCCGGCGTGCACGAAATCCTCCGCCGCCGCCGTCATCCGCTTGTCCATCAGCTCGAGACCCGCAGGAATGATACCGGCTGCGATGACCGCCGCCACCGCCGCACCGGCGCATTCCACCGTGGCGAAGCTTGCCATGATGCAGCGCGCAAGCACCGGCCGCGGCAGCAACTTGACGGTGACCTCGATGATCACCGCGAGCATGCCTTCGCTACCCACCACCAGGGGCATGAGATCCAGCCCAGCGCTATCGAGCGCATGGGAACCGAACTCGATGGGTTCCCCATCCACGGTGAAGCCGCGCACGCGTAGCACATTGTGCAGAGTGAGGCCGTATTTCAAGCAGTGGACACCGCCGGAATTCTCCGCAACGTTGCCGCCGATGGTGCATGCAATCTGGCTCGACGGATCGGGTGCATAGTACAAGCCGTGCTGCGCGGCCGCATCGCTGATTGCCGCATTGCGCACCCCGCATTGCACGTCGGCCGTGCGGGCAACCGGATCCACTTTCGTGATGGCGTTGAATTTCGCCAGCGACAAAGTCACGCCCAGCGAGTGCGGCAGAGCGCCGCCGGAGAGTCCGGTGCCCGCACCCCGCGCCACGATCGGAACACCCAGCCCATGACAAGCTTTGAGGACTGCCGCCACCTGGGCTTCGGTCTCCGGCAGTGCGACCACGAGGGGCAGCTGGCGGTAAGCCGTCAGAGCATCGCATTCGTACGCCAGCGTTTCCTCGGCGTGAAATAAAATGCAATCCTGGGGCAAGATCTTGGCAAGCGCCGACACCACTCGCCTCTGCCGCGCGGCTCGCTCGCTTACCGGCTCGCTTACCGGAGTGTGCTCGCTCGGATCGGTGGGCTCGCGCATGGCTCGTATCATAAGGTAAAGGCACCCTCCGCGGGCGCCCGGCCGCGAGCCATGGCGTGGGTCCGGAGCCAACATGAAGCGTTGGTAATGCATGAAGCTTCGGTAATGAGCGGGCGGCCCACGGGCGCGAACTTCACATTCGGCGGACACTCTAACTGCACGCGGATAGCTCCCCTTCCGACGACCCCAGGATGCCTGCTGCCCTCATGACCTCGCGCTTCTTCTGCCTCGTGACATTGGGCCTTCTCTGTGCTGCGGCCCATGCCGTTCCGGCGCCTTTCGACCTTGCCGGGCCGCTGCTCGAGGCCAAAATCACCCGTGGCAAGACTACCCTGCCCGCATCTCAGGTGCCCAACCTCGCCGTCGGCGACCGCATCTGGCTCAAGGTGGACCTCCCGCCGACCCAGTCCGCCCATTACTTGTTGGTGGCCGCATTTCTTCGCGGATCCACCAATCCGCCGCCGGAGAGCTGGTTCTTCCCCTGTAAGACGTGGACGGGAAAATGCGCCTCCGAGGGGATGACCATCACCGTGCCGCAGGACGCGCAACAGGTGCTGATCTTTCTCGCCCCCGAGACCGGTGGTGATTTCAAAACCTTGGTCGGCTCGGTGCGCGGCCGCCCCGGTGCCTTCGTACGCACGTCGCAGGATTTGACGCAAGCCGCACTGGATCGGTCACGCCTGGAACGCTACCTGTCGATGATTCGCGACTTGAACGCCTCCGATCCGGCCAAGATCGCTCAGGTCGCGCCGTTGCTTGCTCGCAGCCTGGCCATCAAGGTGGACGAAAAATGCTTGGACAGAATTCCGGAACTGCAGGCGCCGTGTCTGGCGCTCGGCCAGGAAGCATTGATTCTGAACGATGGACACAGCACTTCCATCGTCGAAGCACTCACCTCGGGCCCCGGCGCCGACCTGGCGATGGAGGCCAGTTACACGCCGCAATTGAGTTATGGCTATTACAGCCCCTACATTGCATCGGTGCTCGATATAGCACGCATCTTCGAAACATTCGGAACGGCGCAATATCAGTACATCCCGGCGCTGGCTGCGCAGCGCGGCGACAAACTCGCGCTGACATTGAACACGGCGCCCTCTTTCCACAATCCCAAGTCGGTGCTGGTCGCAGCTCTTCCGGCGGTCGAGCAAGCCCAGCTGCCGCCCTTGCATGCCGTCGATCCGAAGGAAATCTATTGCGCCCGGAAAACGGCATTGGTGTTGCCCGTGGAAGGCGCTCCGCTGGTATTTTCGACCGGCTTCGCCCATGACGTGACGCTGAGCCTCACGGGGACGGACGGGAAATCGCTGGACCTGCCGGCTACCGCCGACGCCGCCCAAGGCGGCTATGTCGTCGACACCTCGGCGCTCGGTTCCCTGGTGCTCGGAGACAGCGTGCAAGGATCGCTTCGCGGCTATTGGGGATTCGATCCGTACCAGGGACCGCGCTTCCGGCTGATGAATGCGCACGCCAGGACGTGGGAGTTGGCATCGGGGGACGCCCTGATCGCCGGCCGCCAGGACGCCGTGCACCTGCGAGCGGACAGCGTCAGTTGTGTCGACGGCATCATGCTGAAAGACCCGGACGGCAAGGAATTGAAGGCCGACTGGAAGGCCGTGAAAGCCGACGAGGTCGAGGTCAAGCTGCCCGTGCAGCAATCGCAGCCCGGCGCCTTGACGCTGTGGGTCACCCAATATGGGCTCACGGAAGCACAACCGGTTGCCGTCCAGGTGTTTTCGGAGGCGGGCCGTTTCGATGGCTTTTCGATGCATGCGGGCGAGGGCCGCGGAGTACTGAAGGGCAGCCGCCTCGATGAGGTCGCCAAGCTGACCCTCAAAGGCGTGACGTTCGTGCCCGGCGAATTGTCTACCCGCGTCGGCAACGATGAACTTCCCATGGTGGCGCAGGATGCCGAAGCGGCGGGCGCCCTCAAGGTCGAGCATGGCGGTAGCGCCAAACTCACCCTGCAGGACGGCCGTTCACTGGCGGTGCCGGTTGCCATCGAGACCCCACGCCCGCGGATCAGCTTGATCGGCAGGAGCGTACAGCCTTACAACCCTGCCAATGAAAGCAACATTCAACTGAGTGACGCAGGCGAACTGCCGCAGGACGCCATGTTGGTATTCTCGGTGCGGGCCCAGGCACCGGCGGCATTTGCCCGCGACTCCACCATCGAGGTGGCCACGGGCGACGAGTCGTCGGCAACCACCTTGAGCATCGTCAACGGCGGGCTCACGCTCGAAAATGCTCAAGTCGAAGTGGCCACCCTCAATCCCGCGAAAGCATTCGGACCGTCGACCTTCGGTCCGCTGAAATTTCGCTTGAACGTCAAGGGCGTCACCAGCGACTGGCAGCCGCTCGCGCACCTGGTGAGACTGCCGGCGCTCAAGGAGCTGAAATGCCCTCCCACGCAAGACCTTGCTTGCAAGCTCGTCGGCATGAACCTGTTTCTGCTGGACTCCATTGCCGGCGATCCTGAGTTCACCCATCCCGTATCGGTGCCCGAGGGCTTCCTGGGATCCGCACTCCCCGTTCCGCATCCGGCCGCCGGGCCGCTATATATCAGGCTGCGCGATAATCCACAGGTCATCCATTCGACCCTGCTCACCGTTCAACAGCTGCCGCCGCCGCCGGACGAGGATGGCGGCCGCAGCGAAGCGCGCCACTCCGCGGCGCGCAGCGACCCTCAGGGTGCGGCCGAGGTGGACCGCACAGCCTCGTCCCCAGCCGCCCCATGACCGAAAGCCGTGGGCGGCGCGTGTTCCGCGCGGGTCACGCGCCAAATCACATTGCCGACGTCGTCGGCGACCAGCAGCGCACCGCGCTTGTCCATGGCCACACCGACGGGGCGGCCGAGCGCGCGGTGGTCGGCATCGAGAAAGCCGCTCAGCACTTCGACCGGCGCGCCCGCCGGCTTTCCGTGCGCAAATGGTACGAATACGACCTTGTAGCCGCTGTACTCTTTGCGGTTCCACGAGCCGTGCTGGCCGACGAACATGCCGTGTTGGAAGGCCGGCAGTACGGAACCGTCAGACCAGCATAAGCCGAGCGAGGCCGTATGCGCGCCGAGCGCGTAGTCCGGCGCAATAGCCTTGGCAACCAGGGCGGGATTTTGCGGTTTCACCCGATCGTCGACGTGCTGGCCGTAATAGCTGAATGGCCAGCCGTAAAATGCCCCGTCGTGCAGGGCGGTCATATAGTCGGGCGGCACATGATCACCGAGCTCGTCCCGCTCGTTGACCGCGACCCAGAGAGCGCCGCTCTCCGGCTCCCAGGCGAGGCCTACCGGATTGCGCAATCCCGACGCGAACAAGCGATGAACGCCGGTCTTCGGATCGATTTCCCACACCGCGGCTCGCTCGTACTCGGCATCGAGACCGTTCTCGGCCGCGTTGCTATTCGAACCGACGCCGACGAACAGCTTGCGTCCGTCGGGACTGGCGATGAGGCTCTTGGTCCAGTGATGGTTGATGCTGCCCGCCGGCAGCGCTGCGACTTTGACCGGCTGCGCGCGAATTTCCGTATCGCCTGCGTGATAAGGAAAACGCAACACCGCGTCGCTGTCCGCAACGTAGAAGGCATCGCCGATGAGCGCCATACCGATGGGCGAGTTCAATCCCTGGAGGAAGATGTGCCGCTCGACCGCGGTGCCCTCCGGTTGAGACTGGCGCAGCAGAGTGATGCGATTCGCGCTCGGGTGGGCGCCCGAACCGGCTCGTTCCATGACCAGCTTGTGCACACGGCCGCTCACGCCCTTGGCGTCATCCGGCTTGGGCGGGGCCTCGGTCTCCGCGACCAGCACATCGCCGTTGGGCAGTACGTACAGCCAGCGCGGGTGACTGAGCCCTGCGGCAAACGCGGTGACCGCCGTGCCTGGCGCCGCACGCGGCGTGCTTCCCTCCTTCCAGCCCGCTGCCTTTGCAATACGAAGCGTCGGAATCAAGGATTTCTCAGGCTCGGGGATCACCGGCCTGGGCCCATATTCCGCTGCGGAATCTGCGCTCGCAGCCCAACTCCGAACCGCCCCGGCTCCTGCGAGCGCGGCCACCATGAAAGCAGCGACGGTGCGCCGCCGCGAAGTGATCGACAACATGCCCCTCTCTGTCGAAGTGTTACCCTTCGAGATGATGCTAATTCATTGAAACTGCGCCGCAGGGCCTGCCAGCGACTAGCGGACCCTGCCCCAACCCGCTGTCATCCGATGCTGACGCCGCGGCGGGACGCTGGGCAGGCGCCGTCTAAATGAAGGCTCCTCTGATTGAATTCAAATGAGCGTCCTCGCTGCCTTGACAATTGTTGCCTCGACAACTAATATCTTGGCCATGAAAACGGCGGCGCATATCGACGGTGAGGAACACCCCAAGCACGACGCGGGAAGGGCGGGCGTGCAGCATACGGAAATCGCGTCCCTGATCGCGCAGCTGCGCATCGCCGTGATTGCCGGGGTCAATGAAGAATTTCTCGGTTGCGAGGATGTGGCATCGCTCGAGGTCACGGCGGCGCAATTTGCAATCTTGAAAAACGTCCTCAAAGGCAGCGCATCCTCGGCGTGCGAGCTGTGCAGGCGCATGGACTACGATCGCGGCGCAATGAGTAGGATGATCGATCGCCTCGAGGCGAAGCAGCTGATCCGCCGTGTCCCTCTCGCTCATACACGGCGAAGCGTAGCCTTGGAGGTCACTGCCGCCGGCAAGGCCGCCTTTCCGAAGATGGAGGCGTGTCTGGATCGAGTCGTGGCCAGACTGTTGAAGGGCGTATCCAGAGCGGAGGTACGCGAAATGGAAAGAGTGCTGAAGCGAATGCTCGCGAATGCATGAATCTTAGCTTTATTATTGCCCAGGCATCTGATGCTTAGGCTGCGGAGTAGCCATGATAGAACATCTACAGTCGTACACCGGGCGCATAGCCGCGTGTTTGCAGAGCGCCAGCGCGGAGATGGATCCGGAGATCCTTCAGCTGCCGGGAGGCAGTCTCATAGCCGCCCTCTTGTGGCTGTATGCGAAAGGCACGATAGCTTTACGCAGGCATTGAGGTCTGCCCTCGCCTGGTACCGCGGTATCGCCGCGTCATGGCCCTCAAAAGATGCCGAGCGCCGTTCCCGCGGCGAGAGTGGCCCCCAGTTCCTCGCACTGTTGCAGATGCGGCGCGGGGATGACCTTGGGACGCAGAATTTCGGCCGGCGTTTGCGCATGCGTGCAAATGATGAGCGGCAAAGCGATCGCCTTCAGCCGCCAGCCTGTCGCGATGCGTTCGATCTGCTGCGCTGCGCTTCGTCCATCGCTGCCGGCACAAACCATCGCCGCATAGGGCCGGCCGTTGAGCCGGTCGAGCGCCGGATAGTAAATGCGGTCGAAGAAGTCTTTCATTTGTCCGGACATGGCGGCAAGATTTTCCGGGCTCGCGAAAATATAGCCGCTGGCGTCGAGCACGTCGGCGGCACTCGCTTCGGCGGCTCGCAGCAAGGAGACTTGCAACCCGGGTTCGCAGTTCGCGCCGGCCGCCGCCGCGCCGGCCGCCGCCGCTTCGGCCATCTGCCGCGTCCCGTCCGTGACCGAATGATAAACAATCAAAAGCGTCTTCATGAATCGAATGCTAACCCCGTTGCGTGGGCCATGTCCTACGCGGCGCAACGATGCTCGCCGACTGTTCAATCGCGCCGCAGCGAGGACACTGTCGCCAGGTAGGGAAGTTTCAACCCAAACATAAAGGTGTGCTCATGCTTCACTATGCAGTGGTATTTTTCGTTATCGCGTTGATCGCCGCTTTCTTCGGGTTTGGTGGAATCGCCGTGGGTGCCGCCGGAATCGCGAAGGTGTTGTTCGTCGTATTTCTGATAGGCGCCGTCGTCAGCTTCCTCATGAGCATGGGTCGACGGGTATAGCGCGGATGTGTTCGAAATTCTCTACAACCCGGGGAGAGACATAAATGGAATCGCTTCTAGATACCAGCCAGGCACGCAGTGTCAAAGACTACGCGAATGGCCAGATCAATACCTTCATCGAGAACGTCGAGGACCTGACTCAGGCGTTGAAAAATGTTGATACTCCGGAAATAGCCCGGGTAAAAGCTAAAGTTAAAATCGCGTTGGCAGCCGCGAAAAGTGCGCTGGCGGACGGCGCCGCGCAAGTGCGGACGCAGGCACGGGAAGTATCGAAAACCACGGATTCCTACGTGCGGGACAACCCGTGGCAGGTAGTGGGAATCGCGGCGCTCGTCGGCATCGCGGTAGGTATATTCGCCAGCCGACGTTCCGATTGACGGTCCGGGCGGCGGGGGACCACCCCTGCCGTCCCGGGGGGTGGGGCGCTCCGGCCGGGCGCTATCGCCCCGTCACGCCCTCCGCCAACGCGTCCCGTCGGCCCGGTCCTCGAGCACTATTCCGGCGGCCGTCAGCAGTCCGCGGAGGCGATCCGACTCTGCGAAATCCTTCGCCGCGCGCGCCGCGCGGCGGGCCGCCACCAAATCATCGATCTGCGCGTCGGAAAGGGATGCGGCGCCCACCCCCTTTTTCAGGTAATCGCCGGGCGGTTGCTGCAGCACTCCCAGCACCGCCCCCATTGCACGCAGAGTTTGCGCCAGCATGGCGATCTCGGAACGCTTTCCACCCGCTTTGGCGCTGTTGAGATCGCGGGATGTTCCCTGCATCACCGCCAGCGCTTCGGGGGTGTTGAAGTCGTCATCGAGCGCCGCGCTGAACCGGGCCCTTATTTCCGCTGCCTCGGGCCCGAGACTGCGTGGGGCGTCACCGGCGTCCATGAGGATATCCTCAGCCCCTTGCAACGCGCGATATAGCCCCAGCAGCGTCTCGTCGGCCTGCAGGAGCTGTGCTTCCGAATAGTTGATCGGCCCCCGGTAATGGCTGCTGAGCAGGAAAAAACGCAGCACCTCCGGATCCCGCAGTGTCTTCAACACCTCCCGCACGGTGAAAAAATTGCCCAATGATTTCGACATTTTCTCATCATTGATGCGCACGAAGCCGTTGTGCATCCACACATGCACGAACGGCGCATCGCAGGCCGCGCAGGACTGTGCGATCTCATTCTCGTGGTGCGGAAACTTCAAGTCCATGCCGCCGCCATGCAGGTCGAAGTACGTACCGAGCAACTTGGTCGACATGGCCGAACACTCGATGTGCCACCCGGGGCGGCCGTTTCCCCAAGGCGAGTCCCAGAACGGTTCTCCCGGCTTCGCGCGCTTCCATAGCACGAAGTCCAGCGGATCGAGCTTGGACTCCTCGATTTGTACCCGCGATCCCGCGCGCAGATCGTCGATTCGCTTCCCGGAGAGCCGGCCGTAGGCAGCAAATTTACGCACCGCATACATGACATCGCCATTGCCGGCGAGGTACGCATAGCCTTTATCGATCAGCGTCTGCGTCATGGCAATCATGGGCGCTATGAAATCGGTCGCTCGCGGTTCCAGATCGGGCGTCTGTAAACCCAGAGTGGCGCAATCTTCATGCATGGCCGCCGTAAAACGCCGGGCGAATTCCTGCCAATTCTCGCCGAGATCCGCCGCCCGCTGAATGATCTTGTCGTCGATGTCGGTGATGTTGCGGACGTAGGTGACCTCGTAGCCGCGTGAACGCAGGTAGCGTTGTACCAGATCGAATACCGTCAGCATGCGCGCGTGCCCGACGTGAATGTAGTCGTACACCGTCATGCCGCAGACGTACATGCGCACCTCGTTCGGGCGCAGCGGTTTGAACTCTTCCTTCTCCCCGGTGAACGAATTATGGATTTTTAGCATGCGACTCCAAACGCCGCCGAGCCGTGCCCGGGGTCATGAGCTGCAACAGCGGCGCGAGTTCCGGTCCATGCGTATGTCCGGTCAACGCCACCCTCAGGGGCATGAATAGCGCGGCGCCCTTGCGGCCGGTGGTTTCCTTCAGGATCTGCGTCATCTGTTTGAGGTCGGCCCCCGCTCGGTCGAGGGCGTCCGTTGCGGCCGCAAAGAATGACGGACCCGCGGCATGGATGACGCCTTGCTCCTCCGGACCGAAAGGCGGTAATTCACCGCGCACGACGGCAATCCAAGGAGCCGCGTCCGCCGGCAGCACGATATTGTGCCGCACGAGCTCGATGAATTCGGTGGAATCCTCCGACGCCAACCATGTACGAATTTCGGTCACGGACATCCGCTGCAGGGTTTCCTTCTGCCAGTGAACGAGCTGCGATTCATCGAAGCGCGCCGACGCCAATCCGAGGCGCTCGGGTCGGAAATGGGCCGGCATGTCCGACGGGGCCAACCAGCCGTCGACATCGCTGCTGTGGCCGAGATGGAACAGATGATTGAGCACCGCTTCGGGCAAGAAACCGCGTTCGCGGAATTCGTGCACGCTGGTGCTGCCGTGACGTTTTGACAGGGGCGCGCCGTCGGCTCCGACGAGCAAACCGACGTGCCCGTATCCCGGACGCCGCAGCTGCAGGGCATCCAGCAGCATCAGCTGGCGCGGGGTATTGGTGAGATGGTCGTCGCCCCGCAGCACATGGGTAACGCCCATGACGGCATCGTCGACCGCGTTGCAGAAGAAGAACGACGCGGTACCGTCCTCGCGGCGAATGATGAAGTCGCCGATATCGTTTGACGAGAATTTCTGGGGCCCATGGACCACATCGGTGAACTCGACGGCGGTATCGGGAGGCACGGCGAAGCGCAGCGTCGGTTTCAGCCCGCGCGCTTCGCGCTCGGCACGCTGCGCGGCGGTCAAACTCCGGCAGGTTCCTGCGTAGCGCGGCGGCTTGCCCGCCATGCGTTGCAGCTTGCGCGAGAGCTCCAGCTCTTCCGCCGTGCAGTAGCACGGATACACGGAGCCGTTTTTCTCCAAGGCCGCGAACAACTCTTGGTAGAATCCGTTGCGCTCCGATTGCGCGTACGGTCCCGACGGACCGCCGATGTCGGGCCCTTCGTCCCAAACCAGCCCAAGCCAGCCAAGATCGACCAGGAGTTCATCGCGAAATCGCACCTGGCTGCGGTCGACGTCGGTATCTTCGATGCGCAAAATGAAGCGGCCACCGGCTTTGCGCGCCCACAAATGGCTGAAAAAGGCGGTTCGTGCATTTCCCAAATGCAAGGATCCGGTGGGACTGGGAGCGAACCGCGTGATGACGGGTGAGGACATAGGCCAGGATTGTACCCATTCGGTTAGAATCTCGGAGATGAAACAGCTACTACTCGTCCTCGGCCTTCTTTCGGTCACTGCGTTTCAGTCACACGTGGCGGCGGATACGCCGGGCGTCGCCACGCCGCCAAAACCGGTCCCCACGGGACCGGTGCAGGTATCGGTGGTGACTTCGTTGGGAAGTTTCACCATTGAATTGCTGCCTGAGCGCGCGCCCCTCACGGTCGCGCAATTCTTGAAATACGTGGACCAGGGATTCTACTCCGGCACCCTGTTCCATCGAGTGATCCCCAATTTCGTGATCCAAGGGGGCGGCTTCGACACCACCTACAAACTCAAGGGCGCACCCACCAAAGTGGTCAACGAATCGGGCAACGGATTGACCAACCAACGCGGTACGGTCGGCCTTGCCCGCACGGCAGAACCGCACGGCGGCGATAGCCAGTTCTACGTGAATCTGTTCGACAACGCGGCGCTCGATCCCAATCAAACTCGATGGGGATATGCCGTATTCGGCAAGGTCGTACAGGGGATGGAGGTGGTCGATCGAATCGGCAACGTGGCCACCGGTTCGAAGGGTCCCTTCAAAGAGGATGTCCCGCTGCAACAGGTCGTGATCGAGCGAATCGAGCGCGTGGCTACTCCCTGACCGCGTGACCACCCTTTTCATCTCGGATTTGCACATCGATGCGAGCACCCCGGAGATCACCCGGCAGTTCGTGAGTCTGCTGCACGGCGAGGCGAGGCAGGCGGAGGCCCTCTACATTTTGGGCGACCTGTTCGAGTCCTGGGTGGGCGACGATGCCGCAGACGCCGACCAAATCGCGGCGATCGCCGCGCTCAAGCAGCTCACCGACAGCGGAGTGCCCTGCTTCGTAATGCACGGTAACCGCGATTTTCTGTTGGGACCGCAATTCTGTGCGATGTCCGGGGCGCAGATCCTGTTCGATCCATTGATCGTGACGCTCTACGGCGAGGCGGTCCTCGTCATGCACGGCGACGCCCTGTGCACCGACGACCGCGCCTACCAACGGCTGCGCGCCACCGTCCGGGATGCCGGTTGGCAGCGGCAATTTCTCGCGCTCTCGATTGCGGCTCGACGCGCTCTGGCGGGCGCAGCGCGGGTCGGCAGTCAAGCACACACGGCAACGCTGGAGTACACGATCGCCGACGTCAATCCCTCGAGCGTCTCGGCCGCACTGCGCAACTCCGACGCCGCCACCCTGCTGCATGGACACACGCATCGTCCGGGCATACACGCCATCAGCATCGACGGACGCGCCTGTACCCGAATAGTGCTCGGCGATTGGCACGCGCGGGGAAGCTTGCTGCGGTGGGACCGGGGCGGTCCCGAATTGGTTTCTTTGGAGCGCGTCAGCGCTCAACCACACCCGAGTGGAAGCGGAATACCTCGTCGTGCCCGGTGATGAGTTCCGCCTCGCGCACCGCAAATTCCTCCACCCTCGCGTCTAGGTCGATGCCGGCGCGACTCGCCGCACGCCGTGCCAATTCCAGATATACGCGGTAATGGCGAGCCTCGGCCTCGTGCAGCCCCTGGAACAGCGCGCCGATCGCGCCCCCGATCGCCGGCGCCAAGGCCGCAAAGCGTTCGCATGACCGCGCTTCGATGAACGCGCCGCAAATCATCAGATCGGCTTCGCGTCGCGGCTCCGTATTCGCGACCAGACGACGCAGACGTGCGGCGTAGCGGCCGGGAGCCAGCCGCTGCGGCACCAGGCCCACCGACTTCATCAGCTTGGCAACTTGCTCGTAATGACGCAGCTCTTCGCGCGCCAGACGCGACATCTTGTCGGTGAGTTCCAGGTCCTCCGCGTACGCGAACATCAGGGACAGCGCGGTAGACGCTGCCTTCTTCTCGCAATTCGCATGATCCATGAGCAAAATGTCCGGCGCCGCACAGGCCTGCTCCACCCACGCAGCCGGGGTCGCCGCACGCAGCAGGGGATGCGCGAATCGAGCGGGAACGGCGGGGCCGGTCGCCGCAGCGCTCATGCGGAGACCTTGAGATCGGTGATGGTCCGCAGCAACTCCTGCGCGGATTGAAACCGGTCGGCCGGCGACTTCGCGAGCAACCGCTGCAGAACGGCTTCGTAGCTCGCGAACTCCGGTGCAACGGGCGGCAATTCGGCTCGCTTGTGCTTGTAGATGACTTCCATCGCCGACGCGCCCGTGTACGGCTTTCGGCCCGTCAACATTTCGTAGTAAACCACGCCCAAGCTGTAGAGATCGCTCCGCGCGTCGATCAATTCCGCGTGGCCCTGCTCCGGGCTCATATAGTACGGGGTGCCGAAAATCTCGCGGGCGCCCGTCAGTTCCGCATCCGTCTCGTTGCCATTGGCCTTGGCCAAACCGAAATCGATCAGACACAGAGAACCGTCGACGCGCAGCATGACGTTGGCGGGCTTCAAGTCACGATGCAGAACGCCGACTTCATGGATCGCGCCGAGCGCGCTCGCCATCTGTTCCAGAAAGTGCAGCGCCTCGGCCGGCGACAGCGGCGCCTTCATGCGCTGGCGTAGATCGCCGGCGGGGAAATGTTCCATGGCAATATAGGCGTGATCGTCGGCAACGCCCAAATCGTAGATGCGCACGATGTTCCGATGCTTCAGTCCCGCGACGATCTGGTATTCCTGCAGGAATCGATCGAAGCCGACGAGACGTTCCGATACGTCGGGTACCTGGCTGAAAACCTTGAGAACCACCACCGTACCGGCCCGCTCGCTCTCCGCCAGGTAGATCTTGCACATTCCCCCGCTGCCCACTTGTCTGAGGCAGCGATGTCCGCGGATCATCACGGAGCCGAAGCGGTAGCGCTGGCCGAAGTCCGGATGGGCGCGCCGCATGGCCTGGATTTGTTTGTGCTCGCGAGCCGCCTCGACGAGCTTTCGCATCAGCGCCACGCGATCGATCTTTCGGCCGTAGAGGCGATGCAGGCCATGCACCGCAGCGGATCGGGGCGGAGCATCCTGCAGCGACACGAGTACGATGGGCGCGAATTCCGCTTTGGCCAGCAACTCGGCAGCCAGCGACTCTGCGCGGCCGCTCGGCGGCACCGCTACCAGGACCACGGCATCGAATCCGGCGGCGGAGAACTCCGGGTCCAGCGGCGCGTCTTGGCCCAGCCGGTGCTCGACGATCACCGCTTGCGGGCAATCGATCTCGATGTGCTTCCTCAGCAGCAGCAGATACTCGGCGCGCTCGGCCACAATCAGCAAACGCAGCTTCATGGCCCAGGAGCCTGTCTGAGGACTAGATGACCCGAACAGACTTGAGACCGCGTCCGGCGCCATCGCGGCGCTGCTGTTTGGCTTCGTCCGATCGCTCGCCCTGCAGACGCTTGAGATATTCGGGCGTCACATCGCCCGTGACGTACTCGCCTGAGAAACACGACGTATCGAAGTCGGTGATCTTGGCGTTGTCGTGGCGAACCGCATGCTCCAAATCGTCCAGGTCCTGATAGATCAACCAATCCGCACCGATGATCTCGCGCACTTCATCGTCGGTATGTCCCGCGGCCACCAGTTCGGACGTATCCGGCATGTCGATCCCGTACACGTTGGGGTAGCGCACCGGCGGGGCCGCCGAAGCGAAATATACTTTTTTGGCACCGGCCTCGCGCGCCATGTCGATGATCTGCGCCGAGGTCGTGCCGCGCACGATGGAGTCGTCGACCAGCAGCACCGTCTTGCCGCGAAACTCGAGATCGATGGCATTCAGCTTGCTGCGCACCGACTTCGAGCGCTGCTCCTGCCCCGGCATGATGAAAGTCCGGCCGATGTAGCGATTCTTGATGAAGCCCTCGCGGTACTTGACGCCGAGCAGCTGCGCCACCTGGACCGCGGCGGTACGGCTGGTGTCGGGAATCGGAATGACCACGTCGACGTCGTGGTCCGGCCGTTCACGCTTGATCTTGTCAGCCAGTCGCTCGCCCATCCGCAATCGCGCCTTGTACACCGAAATATTGTCGATGATGGAGTCCGGCCGCGCGAAATACACGTACTCGAAGATACAGGGCGTATGCCGCGTCATCGCCACGCACTGCTGCGCATAGAAGCGGCCCAGCTCATCGATGAACACCGCCTCCCCGGGAGCCACGTCACGGACCATCTTGAAGCCCAGCATGTCGAGCGCGACGCTTTCGGAAGCGAGCATCCACTCGGTTCCCTTGTGGGTCTCGCGATTTCCGATCACCAGCGGCCGGATGCCGTTCGGGTCGCGAAAGCCCAGTATGCCGTGGCCGATGACCATGGCCACCACCGCATAGCCTCCCCGGCAACGGCGGTACACCGCATTCGCAGCGGCGAAGATGTCCGCCGGCGTGACCCGCGGCGTACCGACCCGCTCCAACTCGGAAGCCAGCACATTCAACAGCACTTCGGAATCGGAACCGGTATTGAGATGCCGGCGATCTTCCCGAACGAGGACTTCGGTCAGTTCGCGCGCATTGGTCAGATTGCCGTTGTGGCCGAGGCAAATACCGTACGGCGAATTGACGTAGAACGGCTGCGCATCCTGCGCGCTGTCGGCGCCCGCGGTCGGATAGCGTACATGGCCGATGCCGATGTTGCCCTTGAGCTTGAGCATGTGCTTTTGCTGGAACACGTCCCGGACCAGCCCGGAATCCTTGCGCATGAAAAGCTCGCCCGCCTGGGCCGTCATGATGCCAGCCGCATCCTGACCGCGGTGCTGCAACACCGTCAGCGCGTCATAGATCCGCTGATTGACCGCGCCTACACCGACCATTCCGACGATTCCGCACATGAAGGACCTCCGGTCTTACCTTGGTCTGACTTTGACTCCGGTCAGGCGCTCGAGCTTGGCCCAAGGCTCGCCTCTCTCGCCGACCATGGCTCGCAGCCAATCGCCGGCGGTCTCGCCGTAGTGAACCAGCTTCGACCGGTTCCACCACTCCTCGTGATTCAAATGCAGCAGCTCCGCGCCGATGACCAGGAGCCCCACCAGCACCATGCCCCGCACGATGCCGAACAACAGGCCGATGACCCGGTCGAGCGGGCCAAGCCCCAAGCTGCGCGTGAAATAGCTGAGCAGCATGCCAACGACCCAACCCATCAATAGCACCAGCACCAACATAACCAGCCGGCCTACCCAGGGCGACACACTTGGATCGGCCAGCAAGCCGCCGAGATGCGGCTCGACCACCGGACCGAATTTCCAAGCTGCCCAGATGGCAGCCACCCAGAAGACCAGCGAGACGGCCTCGCGAACGAACCCGCGCAGCAGTCCGATCAAGGTGGAGCCCAACAGGACCAATAGAATTAGGACATCGGCTCCGGTCATTGGCCACAGTCTACCGGAGCCCAACCGGCCGTGCCGTGAAACGATAAACACAACCACAAGTCATGGGAACACCAGGCTCGCGGAGAAGCCTTCCTTCACCAGCTTGAGCCGGACCCGCTCGGCCGCAGCGCGATCGGCAAGCGGACCGATTCGAACCCGGTAACGCAACGCCGGCCCCTTGCCGCTCGAAGAGACATAAGCAGACGAATCATGCGCCTTCAGGCGGTGCACCAGCGTTTCAGCGTTTCCCCGGCTCACGAAACTGCCGAGCTGCACCGCCCAACCACGGTGCGGTACGGCCGGCGAAGCCGACTTCGGTGGCAAACCCTCATTTTCAAGTGCCGGCGGCGCGGCTTGCTGCGCTCTGAGAGTGGTGATGGTGGGCGGCGCTTGATCGCGACGAGGCATCGCGCCTGCGGGCGCGGCGGGTTGGTCGCGGGGCGCCGCCACCGAAGCGACGTCCTCACTGGCTGCCGAAGGGACGGAAGGCGTGTCCGTCGGTGGCGGTGCCGCTGCCGAGGCCGCTGCGGTTTCCGCTTCGCCGCTGGTTTGACCGACCAGCAGGTCGACGGTGACATTGCGCACGGGGGGCGGCCCGACGGGTTCCTCCGGATGGGCGGCAATCGGCGGCACCGCCGGCTTGGGTTTCGGACCGGACAGCAGCTCGGGGACGATCAACACGATGAGCACCACCAATATGGTGGCGCCGACCAGACGCTCTTTGACGCGACGATCCATCAAATCTGACCAGCCTTTTTTCATTGTCCGGGGGGCGCGCCAGTATATTCGGGAAGCGCGGGAGCCTGGCAACCCTGCGAGTCGAGCCAGTCGAGCGCAGGCCCGACGGTGTGAAACGAACCGAAAACCACGATACGATCGGCGGCAGCCGCGGCAGCGGACGCCCCGGCGCAGGCCGCGGCCACGTCTCCCATGATCTCGATCGGCGCGCTGATCTGCTCCGCAATGCGCTGCGCCAATAGGCCGGCGCTGGTGCCTCGCTCACCCTCGATCGAGGCCAGCCACCACGCATCGAAGCAATCGCGAACTCGTGCGGCGATCGCCGCCGCATCTTTGTCGGCCAAAATACCGCACACCGCAAAAGTTTTCCCGCCGGCGGGCGATGCCCGCAGATTCTGTGCGAGCACGCGCGCCGCGTCAGGATTATGCGCCACGTCCAGAATCCACGTGGGCTTGCCGGCACCCGGCTCGATCACTTGGAAGCGTCCCACCAGCTGCACCGACCGCAGTCCTCGTGCGACCGCGGCGGCCGAAACCGGTAAGCGCGATTCCAGTTCCTCGAGGGCCGCAACGGCCGTCGCAGCGTTCGCGAATTGCGTCTCGCCCGCGAGCGCGGGCGGCGGCAGCCGCGGCAGGTCCCAGCGATTGCCGCGGTAGTGCCACGCAGCGGCCTCGCGTGTGTAATCGAACTCCACCCCGAGCCGCTTCGGGGTCGCGCCGACCGCCGCCGCGCCGTCGACCAACGCGGGCGGCAATGCCCGGCTGCCCAGAACCGCGCAACGGCCCTTGCGAAAAATGCCCGCTTTTTCTCGGGCAATTGCTTCGAGCGTCGTCCCCAAGAACTCTTGATGATCCAGACCGATACTGACCACCACCGCCACCGTGGGGTCGACGACGTTGACCGCGTCCAAACGCCCGCCCATGCCGACTTCGAGAACCCAGGCATCCAGCTTTGCCGCCTCGAATATCAAGAATGCGGCCAACGTGTTGTACTCGAAAAACGTCAAGGATATCTCGCGCGGCGGCGCCAACCGGGCCGCCTCTATCCGCTCGAAAGCGCGCAGGAGTTCGTCGCTCGTGACCAGGCGATCGTGGACGCGAATGCGCTCGCGATAGTCGCGCAGATGCGGCGAGGTGAACGTACCCACCCGATAGCCCGCGGCGGTCAACATCGATGCGCAAAACGCCGCGACCGAACCCTTGCCATTGGTGCCCGCCACCGTAATGACGGGCACGGATGGCGGCTGCCATTGCAGCCGCTCGAGCACCCGTCTCGAGCGCTCCAGCCCGAGATCGATCGCCTGCGGGTGAGCCTGCGATTGGTGGACGAACCACTGCTCCAGAGTTCGCATCGAGGCCACTCTCGCAGGCAAGGGCCGGAGCGGCCGTCAGGCCGCGGCGGGCTCTTTACCGGTCAATAATCGGAGCATGGCGCCGATACGATCGCGCAACTCGCGGCGGTCGACGATCATGTCCAGGGCGCCGTGCTCGAGCAGGAACTCGCTGCGCTGAAATCCTTCCGGCAGGGTCTCTCGCACGGTTTGCTGAATCACGCGCGGACCCGCAAAACCGATCAGCGCCTTAGGCTCGCCGATGTTGATGTCGCCGAGCATGGCGAGACTTGCGGACACGCCGCCGGTGGTCGGGTCCGTCATCACCGAGATGAACGGCAACCGCGCCTCCGACAGACGCTTCAGCGCCGCGCTGGTCTTTGCCATTTGCAGCAGCGAGTACAGCGCTTCCTGCATGCGCGCACCGCCGCTGGCGGCAAAACACACCAGCGGCAAGCGATGTTCCAAACAGTGCTCCACGGCGCGCACGAACTTCTCGCCCACCACGGAGCCCATGGAGCCGCCGAGAAAACGAAACTCGAAGGCGCAGGCCACGATATCGAGCCCCGCGAGCTGGCCGGACATCACGATCAGCGCATCGCGTTCCCCGGTCTGTTTCTGCGCCTGCACGAGGCGGTCGCGGTAGCGCTTGGTGTCCTTGAACTTCAGCGGATCTTCGGATTCCACTTTGACCGCGATCTCCTTGGTCGTGCCCGTATCCAGGAACTTCAGCAACCGCTCACGGCCGCCGATGCGCATGTGGTGGCTACATTTGGGACACACATGAAGATTGCGCTCGATCTCCGCGCGGTAGAGGACGGCATCGCACGCCGGACACTTGGTCCAAAGCCCTTCGGGCACCGAGCGTGTACGGCGCTCGGTCTTGATACGAGAAGGGACGATTCGCTCAAACCATGACATGCTGCATTCTACCAAAAGCCGCCCGCAGGCGCAGGAATGCCATAAATCGCCGGGTACTCCACCCGCCACAGATAAAGCCCGGCGGCCGGAGCCGTGATGCCCGCCGCGCGCCGGTCGAGGCCTACGAGAATCCGCAGCATTGCGCCCGCCGGGTCCGCCCCCTGCTGCACGTCCAGCAACGTGCCGACGATGTTGCGCACCATGTGGTGCAGATAGGCATTGGCCTCGATCTCCAGCCACACCATATCGCCGGCGCGCTCGACGTGAATTCGCTGCACTCGCCGAACTGGCGTTTTCGATTGGCACTCGATGGATCGAAACGCCGAAAAGTCATGCTCGCCGATCAGGACTTGCGCCGCGCTGTGCATGGCTTCGGCGTCGAGCGGGCGATGGATCCACGCCGTACGCGTGCGCCGCAGTGCCGAGCGCGCGCTGCGGTTCAGAATGTAGTAACGATAAATTCGGCGGACTGCCGCATGCCGCGCATGAAACCCTGCGGGCACTTCGCCCGCCCATTGCACGGCGATGGAGGGTGGCAGTTTGGTGTTGCTGCCGAGCACCCAGGCGCGCGCCGTGCGCGTCGCGCCGGTATCGAAATGGATGACCTGGCCGGCGGCGTGCACACCCGCGTCGGTGCGGCCGGCGCAAATTGCGATGACGGCATGGCCCGCGACGAAACCGACGGCTGCTTCCACTGCGTCCTGGACCGAGACCGAATGCGTTTGCGACTGCCACCCGGCATAGTCGGTGCCATCGTACTCCACGAGCGCCGCAACTCGACGCACGCCCCAAACTCCTAGCCGGGCAGCGATTCTATGAGTCGCGAGGCTTCCTGTTTCTGGCTGGCGGACCCTTCCTGTACGACTTCTTCGAGAATGCTGCGCGCGCCCTCGGGGTCGCCCATGTCCATGTACGCACGGGCAAGATCGAGCTTCGTACCCACCTCGCTCATGGTCACCGGCTCCAGTTCCGGCACCAACATGTCCAGCGGCCTGAGTTTGTTGGTCTGCGCCTGCAGTTTGTTGGTCGGAGCATCGGAGCCTATCATCGGCTCGCCAACGTCGAGATCCACGCGCTTGTTCCGTTGGCTACCCTCGAACACTTCGGTGGAGAACACGTCTTCGGCAGCCCGCGGCTGCTCCGCGGTGTCGCCGCTGCCCAAAGCCGAAGCCAAGCTATCGAGATCGAGGTCGATGCTGTCCGCATGGATGCCGCGCAGCTTCGAGGTAGAGTCCGCGTCGACCTTGTCCATGTCATGGAAATCATCGAGTTCGGAGGGCTTGAAACGCGACGTGGGGCTCGCATCGACCTCGCGCGGCATCAACACCGTAGGCGCGGACTCGGGACCGAGCACCGTCGTCTTGATGTCCTCGCCGTGCGAATCGAGATCGGAGACGAACGAGGCTTCCAGCTCGCGCTCGAGGTCGGTCAAATCGCGCTCGCGGTCGTGCAGCTGGCCCTCGCGCGCGTGCTTTTCCGCCTCCGCCATCAGCAGGCGTGAATGCTCGTCGAGGCCCGCCACCATGGTCGGCGCATCGGCGGGATGATCCGTTTCTTCGAGCGGCGAGACACTGTCGTAGGCCGATCCCGTCTCTTCCAGTTGATCCAGATCCAGGCCCAGGTCGTCGATCGAGACCTCGGCGGTCTGGTCGGCCGGCGGCGGCAGCTTTGAGGTTATCCGGTCGTAACCGTCTTGTGCCCTCAAGGCCGGCGACTCGGTCGTCGGCGCATCGGCGCCCGGCGCATCGGCGCCCGGCGCATCTAGGCCCAGGAAATTCGCATCTGAGAAGTTCATCAACTCCGATTCGACCGTCGGTTCGTCGCGCGGCGGCATCTCGCGGGTCGGTGAATCATCCGCGCCGCGCTCGGGCGTGTCGAGCGTGAAGTCGAGGTGATCGGTAACCCCATGCGATTCCGCGGATTCGCCGGTGGCTGCGACATGGCTCTCTTTGCCCAGCTGGTAATCCAGCGTGCTGCGCTCGCCTTCCGGATCGCCGAATAGATCGATGTCGACGCGATTCTCTCCGCCCTCGAGATTCAGATCGACCAACGCGCCGGCGCCGCGGCCGCCGCCCGTGGTTGCAGCAAACATCGGTTCGTCGGGGCAAATTTGCTTGCCCATGATGACGATCTTGTCCCATTCGCCTGCCGGCGCGCGGTCGCGCGACGCCTCCAAGCTTTTCGCCGTCTGCAGGAATGCGTCCTTGTTGCCCCAGACGAAGTAGATCTCCAGCAGCTTGAGGCGCAGGTCGCGCCGATCAGGTTCGCGCTCCAGCGCAATTCGCACCAGGTCGGCGGCCTGATCGTACAAACCGTAGGCCATATGGAAGTCGGCCTCGGCCAGGGGATCGCCCTGATCCAGATTGACCGCGCTTTCGCTCGACATCGTGTCGTCCGCCGCTTTCATGTCGGTGGTCTGTGCGAACTGACCCGGCTCTTCGCCGAAGTCCGGCACCTGGTGCGCGCCCGACTCCTCCACCACGAAAGACTCGTTGCCCCTGCGCAGGGCGCTCAGCTTGGAGGTCGACTCGTGCGCGTCGGCGATGTCGGTGTCCGCCATCAACCGGCTCATATCGTCGCTCTGCTCCTTGCGGCGGCGCCTCATGGCGGCAGCCCCGAGGGCGGCGAGCACCAGTACCAGCAGCGCCACGGGCGCCCACCAGTTGTCAGCCACCCAGTCGATCCACGAACCCGACTCGGCGGCCGGCGGCGGCGGCTTCTTGGCAGGAGCGGGGGTG